>NZ_WPCA01000001.1 GCF_009741825.1 Halapricum sp. CBA1109 | reverse complement strand
CGAGGATCTCTGGTCAGCGCAAGAGTGGTCTTTCGTCTCAGGGGATGACCTCTGATCACGAGACGTGCCTGCTACCTCTGCAGCGCCACCATCAGTCTGGGGCGGTGAGGTATCTTCGTGGGCTTCTGTCTCTTTCTCAGGTGGTGCCGGAGGAGTTCCAGCTGGAGCGACGTCGGCGATATCCTCTTTGGAGCGGGAAGCGGACGGATGTCCGTCATTTTCTTCCGGACTAGGAGTCGTCGGTGGTTCGACGCCGAACGCCTGTCGATACCAGTATAATCGATTTTCGAGGTCGGCGATGTGTGCCGCTTGAGCATTGACATCCACCCACGACTGCAGTCGTGGGATTCCTCTCGTAAGAGTCTCAGTCGTTCTGAGCCTCTTCGAGAGCGATATTCTCACTCGATGTGGTACTCTGGTTTGTGTAGTCCTCGTTGGCTGTTGTCTCCACCGCACCGGAGGGCAGGCTATGGTGTTCCCGCCAACTGTGATTGTTCCACTTGAGGTACACAGGACGTGCCATCGCCCCGACCGTGTTGTGCTGCTGTCTCAGGAATGATTTTGACGCTACAAGGTCAGCGTGCCCCTCGAATCCACACGGGCACGTCAGCGAATCCTCGTGGCGAACCGTTTCCTCGCGCTCGCCACACTCCGGACACGTTTGACTCGTCCACGCCTCGGATTCCTCTTCGACCGCAATACCATACTCCTCGCACACGTCTTCGAGGCGGTTGATGAATCGGCGGAACGCCCAGAAATTGTGCGTCTTCTCGTTCACACGCGGTGACCAGTGCGTCGAGAGGACATCTTTGATATCTCCGACATACAACGTCGAAACGCCTTCATCGTGCAGGCGTTCCACGAGGTCACGAACAAGACTGTCTTGAGCGTGGTCCCGTCGATTCGTGCGCTTGCGATACAAGCGGTCGATACGCTTGCTGGACTCACGCTGGTTTTCGAGGAGTGACTGGTAGTAAGCAATACGTTCCGTGGTTTCACGGAACTGCTCGAACAGGTCGCGGCCTTCGTACAGGTATTGAGAACCGGTCGTAACTGTGCAGGCGACGAGGTTGTTCGCGCCAACGTCCAAGGCGGCTTCTTCCGAAGCCAATGGTGAATCCAGTCGAGAATCAGGCACGGTGACTGGTTGGAAAGCCCTGAACGTGTCTGCGAGTTCGTCGTACACGAGTTCGAGTCGGCCCTGCTCGCCGCGCCACTTCGGGTCGCCCGCAACTTCAAGGCGAAGGCGTTGATTCCGATTCAGCCCGAGGTCGTCTTTGAGTTCGGACCCGATCGGAACTTCGAGTCGGGAACACTCTCCGTACTCGATGGTGTACTGGTCGTTGCGGACATAGGTTCGGAGAACTCGTCTGTTTTCTTCGTTACCCCAGTACCCCGGTGGCGACGGTCTTTCAGCGAGTGTCCCGGCGTGGTACTTCTCGTTGCTACTGAAGAATGACCGCCACGCTTCCGAGTTTTTGCGGATGATTTGCTGGGCGACTGAACTACTGAGAACGCCCTTGTATTTGCCGTCGAGTTTGCCGGTGTCGGCATTCCAGACGCTTTCGTCGTCTTCGATGAAGGCTTGGCGGCGAGCGTAGTTGGTTTCGTTCCAGAGACTCGCAGAAGCGTCCAACCAATGTTTGAACACTTCACGCTCTGTCTTGGAGCGTGGGTGAACGTCGAATTGGTTGGTTCGCTTCATCAATTAATTGCGCGAATTATTGAGTTGTAAAAGTATGGATTCACGTGGGAGACTCGGACTGGCTATCGCTCGTGGTTCGTGCGTGTGTTGTCGGATTCATCCCACGACTAAAGTCGTGGGCTTTCTCCTTGAGATTGTGTAATTGCCGTTCGATGCGTGATGCCGATCGGTGATGATGCTATCACCAATCACCAGAAGATCGGTCTGTATCCGCACGAATACGTCGTTGTTGATATCTTCAATCATAGCTGGTTCGCTCCAGGTTCAGTGACTCTCCTCCGGGAATCTGCACTGATGATGACCCATGCGCTCCGGCAATCCAGTTCGTCCACAGACAGTGCATTCGACTAGCGGAGTCGGTGGAAGCCTCTCCCATTCATCGAGGGCAGCCTGAATATGCTCACGAACGTCGGGTGAGTGTGTTCGCGTCAGTGCCTGCACAAGGTGCATCCGCAGTCGCTCACGGGCAGTCATGAGCTCTCCATCGTCGTTTCATCGCAGATATCGCTGGATCGGTATGATATATAAACTTCAGTAGAACTGCGAAGGCTTCGCGTCAGTCCCGATTTGATGTGTCGATGTAACATTTTGAATGGCTTTGAGGGACTGATTCCCTCACCTCATTGGGGTGTGAGAAACTCTCGTACTGGTTGAATCACTGAAATTACTCATCAGATGAGGCAATCAGAGTGCTGTATAGAGAGGTGTGATTTAGCAAATCGGTGGGTACAGCGCGTCCCCCTCATAGCCAGTTCGCGGCGTCTCATTGTTTCGTTGCCCGCACGCAGAGGAAGACCGGATTTTTCGATTCCTTCTCGTACCGCTCCGGTCGCTGTTCCGCGAACGCCTTCGTCGGCTGGGGTTCCACGATTTTGTCCAGCTGAAACCCGTTGTCGAGCACCGGATTGAGAATCTCCGAGAAGGGTCGTCTGTAGTAGGGGACGTCGACATCCCACTCCTTGGATACCCGCTCTACCTCGAAGTAATTCTCGCCCTCGCTGTCCTCCGGGGCGAACTGGTCGAGTGGGTGGCCGGTCGAGAACACGAGGAAGCCACCCGGTCTGAGGACGCGGTCGAACTCGGCGAAAACATCGTTCCAGTTCTCGATGTAACCGAGAGCGAGGGCGCTGACGACACCGTCGAACGAACACTCGGTGGCGAAGTCGAGTGGCTCGCCCAGGTCGGCTTGCTCAAACTCCGCGTGGTCACCGACTGCCTCAACTGCGTGGCTAAGCATCTCCTCGCTGACGTCGACCCCGAGGACATCCGCCCCCCGTTCGACAAGCCATTTCGTGTAGAACCCCGTTCCACAGCCCGCGTCAAGCACTCGTTTCCCCTCTACGTTCGGAATCAGCGAGGACGTCGCAGGGAACTCTAGTTCCGCGTTGTACGCGTTCGTCTTCACCTCCTCCGCGTACGTCTCTGCTAGTTCGTCGTAGGCGGCCCTTGCTATCGGGTAGTCTTCTGATGGCATAGCGAGGTATCCGTTTATGCCGGTAAAAAAAGATTGGCTTGACGCTCTCTGCGGTTTCGGCGGTCAGGCTTGTTGGATTCGCACTATGTATTCATCACGACAGTTGAGGACTGTCTTCATTCAGTGAATCCAAGACCCTCCTTACGGGATGAAGCGACGTAATCGACCGAGCCACGCTGAGATTGAAGAGGATTGACCCTCGGAGCTGTCGAAATCAATACCATCCTCGTTCTTTCCTTTCGATTCCGATTCGGCATTGGCATCACTGACAGTTCTCTCAGAGTTTCCGTCGTCTGCCTGCAAAGAAGCGTGATCCGAAGACCGAGATGTCTCTACCGCCCTTTTTCCAGACCCTGATACAGTGTCGCCGGCAGCTGGCGCCGTTGCTGGCTGACCGGAGGGGGGAAGTTCCACAAAGCCTTCAAGTTCCGAATTTCCGTGCGAAGCGTATTCACTGCCCCCATAGTCGGGAGGGACAGGAGGTTCGACACCGAACGCCTGTCGATACCAATATAGTCGATTTTCAAGGTCCGCGATGTGTGCCGCCTGGGCAGTAAGCCGTTCGTGCTGCTGCGTGACTTTGTGGGCGAGGCGTCGTGCGTCCTCGACTGCTCCGGTATCAATCGAGAAATCTGAATAGGGCGAGCCATAGTAGCTGGAAGAGCCACCGCTACGTTGACCGTGGGTAGCCTCGGGCGCACGTTGCGAGGTGCTCCACCCTGGGTCAGTGTACGATTCCTGCTGAGAGGGAGCCGATTCGCCCCCTGATACCGTCTCATCGTTTCTCTGATCACGCTGCGAAGGAGAGTGCTCGGCCGGGGTTTCGAGCGGCGGTGAGTGGTGACGTCCATTCTCGGCCTCTTCCGAGGAGAGTGAATGCCCACTACCCGTTTGCGGGCGCCCTCCTTCCCGTGACGAAGTTTCTGACTCCGGGGGTTCGTAGTAGTCCGATAGCTCAAGGAGTGTCTTGGCGAGGCAGACCTGGCCGTAGGTGGCCCCGTTACCGTAGTGCTGTTCGTCCCACTTCTCTCTGTAGAGGCCGGAGTCGCGAAACAGCCGTTCCATCTGCTCTGGATCTTTGCCCGTCCAGAACCCGAGGTAGAAGAGCAGGGCCATATCTGCCTCGGACTGAGACGGATACTCGCTGTCCGCTGTGTTGTAGAGGCTGGCCTCTCCACAGTACAGCGCCTGAATTTTGTTCCCACTCTTTGAGTTGTACGCCTTCTCGATGACCTCGATATCGTCGAACGGCACGCCAGGACCAGCGATGTCGGCGAATGATTGCGGGACTGGGGCAGGAACTTTCTGTGGAGGCAATCCTTGGAGTGCGACTTCGAGAGAGGGATCGTCGATTGGAGGGAGTTCCGTATCGAATCGTCTTCGGATGTCCGACTGCTTGGACCCTCGATTCACATTTGCAGAGGGCAGAGTTCGAGATTGATGCTCTGTATCTGTCTGGTTCCCGTCAGTGGGTACAGACCCCGTCGAGGATTCCCCCAACTGGTCCCGGCCGTCGTCCGGATCGCTCTGGACGTACTCCAGATGCACACCAACGATGGAGTCTTGGCGACGTTTGATTTCGAGTGGTGTTCCCTCAACGTGTTCTCCGGTGACAGTGAAGAACCGACCCTCGTCGTACATCTCAATATCTCCCCGTCTGTTACGACCGTCAGGAAGTCGACCTTTCAGGAGAACGTGTGCGCCAGTCTCTGACGGTGAAACTTCGGTGAATGAGTCGAGGCGGTCGATAACATCCTGCGCCCACTTATCGAATTCACCAGTTTCGGGATTCCGACAGGAGTCCAGATCGACGCCGACAATTTCAGTCTCTTTCGAGAATACGAATCCGATGCCAGTCGTTGCGATTCTCCCGCTCCGATGATAGTTGAGCGCAGTCTCGAAATCCCGCCAATGCGACGGGTCGTCTGTCTTCGCATTGGGGCTTCCGCTCGTTCGATAGGGCTTGGTCGGTATCTTCGTCGTCTTTCCATCTCGGTCTTTTTCACGCCAGCAGATCCACTGCTCGATGCCGCGGATTGTGTCAGGAATCGTATCTTCTGTGATTGTGTCGAGCGACATTGGTCTATAGGGAGCTATCGTGAGCCACTCCAACCCATTGCAGTTGCGGGAAACAAACCCGCACGCACACCGAGTTCGGCGCTACAATCGCTGGTGCACTCAAACCGTGAGACTGCACACGCCTGGCGTACTTTTCGACACGGGCTCCAGTACTTCCTAGTATATTATCCGGAAAATGTGCACCAGCGATGTGCGAGGTTCCTTTAGAGAGTCTATTAAGCATTCTGAGAGCGCCCATTGTAAACCAGATTACGAGCTCCCGTTTTCGGAGTCGAATCCCTTCACTTGCTCCACGATCTCGTTCGCACCAATGATCGTCCACTCAGTGTCTGGTCCGAACGCTTTCTCAGTTATCTCTCGATAATCCGTGATATCTTTCGAGGGTACCTCGTTTATATATCCAGCCGAGTTGAGTGCCCGGATGAGGTCGTGAGCAACCTCGTAGTTCTGGACAACCCAATACTTCTGAACTTCTCCAAATTCGTCGAAGTCCTCGTAGTGCTTCACGGCCCAAGCAGGATTGACTTGGGTCAGGACCTCCCCGATGACTGCCAATTCGTCCCATCCGTCGTCAGCAACGGTGAAACCGGCGACATCGAAGACCATTCCGCCGCTGGGAGGTTCGTAATACTTCTCGACATGTAACCCTCTCCCAAGTTCGAGGAACTGGGCGAAGTATTCTGAGAACACCTTGTGGATGGTCTTCTCGTTGAAATCTCCTCGATTTCTTCCTTTATATAGCGAACGATTGACAGCCTTCTGGCCCTTCTCAGTGACCCAGTAGTATTTCTGGTTGGCCCAGTGCTCCTCGATATAATCTTTCTCGATGAGTTTCTCTTCGTCTATATCGCCCCCCGAGAGATTCCGAATCGTAGTCATCGACTCGGTGAGTTCATACCCCTCTAATTCACCGTTGAGGGCCTTGATGACGTTGCGAATGAACTGGACTTCATCGGCAGTGAGGTCACCTGGGAATGACTCGGTCCTATCGGTTTCTGACAGGTATTTCTCGCCACCATCAGATTTGTTTCCAGTGTCTTGATCCGGTGAAGGAGGCTGTGGCGTTCCAGTCCCTAGTGTGGTCCCATATTCGTTAGTCCATCCACCTGGAGAGGCACGTTCTTCCCTCGGCTGTCGGTCTCCATTCGATCTCTGTGATCTCGATGGTAGAGTAGTATCGACCCGGTCATCTACAGCAGCTGAATCTTGCTCAGTATCTTTCTGTACTCTCGGGCTTGGAGAGGGTGACTCAGTGTCCGTTCTGCGACCGTCGTGTTCAACGGCCGTACCTCCAGATAGACCACTGCTGAACTGCGCCGCTCGTTGGACGGCTGTAGCCGGACTGTTGATGCTCGGGATGAGGCTGTATCGGTGCCGAGTGAACGCTTGCTGCTGTTGGTCCATCTCAGCGAAGTTCAATCGAGAGCCAGGGCTCTGAGTACTCCCAGTCACAGGAGACTCACTGTCGCTATGTCCGTCTGGAATGTCCAGTGGCTCCATCGAGACGAGTTCGGGCGTGTCAGTTCTGAACCCCGTATCGGGGAGCTGGGCAATCCACTCGCCACGCGGGAGTGAGGCGATACGATCAGCTAATTGTTCGGGCTCAAGTTCTTCGTGGAATAGCGTCGTGGCAAGTTCGTCGTCATTCGCGCCCTTCCCGATGAGCTTGGTATTGATATTCCGGAGGATTTCTTTGTATGCGCTCGTATCGAGGGCATCGCGTTTGACCTGTTCTGGGAAGTGCAGGATCATCTCGAATGCAAGCGCGAACTCTCGAGCATCGGGAATCATTTCGTCACGAAGAAGTGCCGCCTGCATTATCGGGGCAGCCTCGTCGATAATCAGGTTCACGACGTAGCCATCGCTGGGGCTGGGAAGATCGTGGCCAGTCCGTTTACGAAGGCGGACCCACGACCAGAGATAATCCAGCATCAACACCGTGAAGAGATTGCTACTGGCAGGCCGGAGCTCTCCCGTATCAATGAGGATGACACGGTTTGACTCCAGGATATCGTCGAGGTTGAAGAACATCTGATCCTCTGCATACTCGCCTCTCTCGTCATCCCACTCAGGGACGAAGTTCATCATCCGCCAGATGAAATCTCGCTCTTGAAGCTTCGTGATTCGGTTTAGCACTGCATCAATTGATGTATCGAACCGCCTTCGATCTGCGTTGAAATGTCGTTTGAGGCTCTTTTCGAGTCCGTCGTCACTCACATCTGGGATTTTTCGAGTGTCCTCGTGCTCTTCGTAGGTACCATTAGAGGTCTCGTCCGTCTTACCTTGCATCTCAATAGCGGCATCTCTGAGGGCACTGATTCCAAACGCATCCTCCCCGTGAACCGGGTCGAATAGGGCCTTGATAAGGTTCACCAGAATTTCGTTCGCGACGAACGCATTCTCGTTCATCTCGGCACCGATCACGTACGAGAGAAGCTCGACATAGCGGTCCATCTTCTCCTGAACAGCTGCCTCCCGAGACATCCCAGCGGCTACCTGTGGTCGGATATCGAAGAATGGGAAGGCTGGGACCTCACCGTTCCCGCCGGGCACTGTGAAGTGGACGACGTCGTCGAGATCCCCAAACTGGCGGAAGTGTGCCCGTTTGTACTCGTCGAACATCGACCCGCCCTTCTTGTCGAAGATGAAGATCGGCCCGTCGAGTTCATCATAGGCGCTGAGCGCGTCGTTAATCATCGCCGTCGACTTACCAGCGCCAGTCGAGGCTGCCCGTAGTACGTGATGCGTGAGTTGTTCAGCAGAGAGTTTGATATCGATATTTGGCCGGTCTGCAGAGGCAGTCACGGCTCGACCGATACACATTCCCGTGTCGTACTTCGCAAGTTGCGTTTCGTCGGTCGCCGTCAGTGGCGAGCGTGCATCCGGCGTCCCACCGGACGCCCCACGGCTGACCTTTGGTAGACCGCCGCTGTTCGGGACAGTGACGAAGTTCGCGAGTTCATCAGGACTCGCGACTAGGACGGGGTTGGTGCTGCTGAACGTACTCTTGAAGCCGTTTTTCGATAGCGCTGCATTGCACAGTCGCTTGAACGCTTTCTTACTCCGTCCAAGGGTATTGCCCTCAATTCCGTAGTACGGTCCAGAGAGGGGGTTGAACGCTCCCGAGATACTGCCGATAACCTGTTCCGGTCCAGCAGCGCGGAGAGAGACATCAAACGTAACGGTGGGCTGCTTGAGGTCGATCTGGCCCATCCGAGGGAGTTGGGTCGTGTCGCCAGGATCAACCCCCTGAACGGTCCCGCCGATCTGCTCTGGTGTGTCTCCTCGATGGATTTGCTGACGCTCCTCTTCGCTCGTTCCACCGAGGACTCGGAAGAGTTCGTTCTTGAACGCGCCACCTGCACCGTGGTTGCCCATCTTGAGGTCACGCTTGTGTGACTCGGCTCCGTCAGTCCAATCGTGTCGAGGCGTGAAGACGGCCTGGAAGACGAATGGATCGTCCGTCCCAGCTGCCTGTTCAAGTAGGACACTCAGTGGGGAGCGATAGCCCGTATCCGCACTCGCCTCAAGTTCGGTGAAACGAGAGAGCAGCGTCATCCAGTCCTTGTTCTTTGCTTCAGTGCCACTCCAGCGGACCATCGCCGGGAGGTCGAAGGTTCCCTCTTCCTCGGGAGCGTCATCATATTCGTCCTCAATGAATTCATCAAGGGATTGTTGGGTGGGTTGGAATCCCTGTAACCCCTCGATCTCCTCAATACCTTCCAGTTCAGCCAGCGCCCGCAACCCGGCCATTCGGGAACTCTGCTGAGTGAAAGCGTCCCGAGCAGAGAACGAGACGACCTCAAAGCGGAACGAATCCGGATACATCGTGGAGACGTTGTTCGCGAGGTTCTTGAACGAGCGAACATCGTAGGGGTGGACACCGAGATAGAAATCGAAGCGTTGCGTGTCTCGGGACTTGTGAATAAGGAATTCGAACGTCGTCTTCTTCCTCGTGAATGGGATGACTCCCGAAAGGGGGACCGAACTCCCTCGCCCGGCCCTGTGAAACCCATAAAGTCCTTTAACGATTTGCTTTGGTGGAACCTGTTCCCTCGCAGGAGTGATCTTGATATACGGAAACGACGTATCAGCCGTTTCCTGTGCGTCACTGGCCGCAGGAGCTGGTTCCTGAGGAATGTGATCGGTCTCGGGATCATTCGAGGATGGCCCACCCCGATCCGCTCTCGAAGAAGGACGGTCCTCTTCAGAACGATCATCCTCGGGCAATGACTCTTCGATATGCCGGGAGACGGCGTCACGAATGGAGTCATCGTCAATCGAAGGGAGACCTTTTCGTCGGCCTGATCGAGACGTTCGGCGAGGGCCAGAGTCACTACCGCTCATTGGACACCTCCCATGAGGACGAGCGAGGACTGTGTGATGTGGCGAAGTGACTACCGGGGCTGGGTTCGACGTACGGGAGCCGCTGTGTGTATGATTTGCTTAGCATGATCAAAATGTTTCGCGAGGAGCGTCACGAATCGCCGAAAATGCGGTTCATAGGGGAGAGAGAAGGCACTCTGTCTCTTCTCACGGAGTCGCGACGTACTCCAGGACAGCGATGATCGCGGCCATACCGAAGTAGGCTACGGTGAGTACGCCACCGCCCACAGCGAGCTTCATTCCAGTCTCAGACCGATTTGAATTGTTCCGGGCGGTGAAATACACCACTAGACCCAGACCCAAGACAGCGAGTCCAATGAACTGCATCGAGTCGTAGACGACCTCCCACGCTCGATTGAGGATGTCGAGGAAGTCACCAGAGGAGCCACCACCGCCGCCGACTGGCTGCGCAGCGACGGGCTGGGCGATGAGGAGCATTGCGAGTGCCACGAAGAGCAGCGGCATCACGGAGCGTTTCAGGAGTTGTGTTGAACGTGCTTTCGAACTCATTGCACACCACCTCGTTGGACGGATATTGAGATATAGATTTCAAGGTTGCAGTAGCCGCAAAATTGCAGTTGCCGTAACACTACAGTCGCGACAGTCAGCGCTGACAGCAGGAATGAATATGCGTCTCTATGGGGGGTTACAGATAGATTTATGTCCTCATACAGCGGATGGAACGTTGACGTGTAGTTGCGGACTAGACTGGTAGCCCACCAAATGAAGTGACAAGTTGATGTATGCCAGTATCCCCCAGCGATATGGGATCAATGCGGTGGTGGAATGATGTGTAACAAGACGGTCCCGGTCAAAGACGAGACCAAGGAGCGGCTGTTACTGTACAAGAATTCGGACTTCCGGAATACGATGACGTACGACGAAGCCCTGAACAAACTCCTCGATGAGGCTGCTGTCCCCGCGTTCGATGAGATCGACGACTACTATCGAGCTCTCAGCGCACAAGTTTCTGGGAACAGTGCCGCTCCCTGAATACGGTCAGAGCAGCCTTCAGAGAAAATTTGGTTTTTCGAACTTCTCATTAGTTGATAACTTTCAGGAGTGCTGCTGAATACAACGCGCGTATCGCGTTCTACAAAAACCTAATTACATTCCCGCTTAATTTCTGAATAATGCCTGATGGATGGCGGGATAGAAAGAATCAACAAGACGGGGTAGACGGACCTCGCTATTCTTACGATAAAGAGTCGGAACAGTTGATAATTGAAATACCTGTAGGTGGGTACGATCCATCAGGATACACATTAAACATCGAGAGTAGAATGCTCGAAATAGAGCCTGTGAAGGTTTTAGGAAGTGAGGAGATTCCAAAGTTACCCAGGGGGCTCCGGGATTTCCATGTTGGCACGTATTCAAGGTTCAACCCGAAACATATTAGCACGGACACGGAGTCAGGAACCCACCGAGAGAATTTGTTTATTATTCAGATTGATATACCCGAAGGAATTGACTCACAGTTTGACATTGATCAGTTTTTTGAACAGGGAACAGGCATTCCAGACAGTGTACTCCCAGAGAACCTCCAAATTCCGTTCAATGATAACCATCTTGATGGAGGGGGATTAGAAGAACTAGCAATACAAGCTGATTTCTCGGATTTAGAAATCAATACCTTCCAATTACTGCTCACTGACTTTGTTGAACGTTCTTTTGAGAAATACGAGTTTGAGGTTTCCGAAGGATTGATTTGGCAGACCGTCAATATAATCTCATTAACTATTGCTGCTGAAATTGATACTATTGCTTCTGACCATGATTGAACCTTTGATCACGATCGTTGCGGGGGCTGCTAGGGGCATAGGAAGCAAAGCTGCAGAGTTTGTATTCCCAAGTGGAGAGTCCGGAAAGAATGGTGAATCTGAGGAAGTTGACAGTCAAGCAATAGAAGTTATAAAAAGGGTTGGAGAGAACGCATCGTCCTCGGAGGAGTTCGTAGATGCACTTAATGGATTCTCTATTGAATCCACCAATCAAAAAAAGAAGTATACCTACGAGCCAGAAAAGGATTAAACACGATAACAGAAATTATCGGAGAATCCTAAATACAGTCTGCTGAACTGACCCTCTATATCCAGCACACCATTTCTGACACCACAATAAGATTTCAACGGAGCAGAATCACGTGTCTTTGTTTCGACGAATCCACCAGATCGATAGGATTGCCAGAGCCACCCATTCGATCAGGAGTACGGTATTAGAGACGCCGATATTGAGATAGCCGAAGAAATCGTTGAGCGCTGCTGATGCTGCGAAGCCCGTCATCACAGCAGCGGTATCCTCCATGTAGTACGTTGTGCGAGAACTTTGCCAGGGATCGCCCTCGAACGTAGCACGAACAACGCTCCCCTGTGGAACAGCAGTGGCCATACCTGAGCTGTCGGTCGTCACATTTGACTCGGAGGCACCGGTGAGCGAAAGTTCTCGACCGGCGAGTGGCGCGCCTGATTGCGCATCTGTAAGCTGCATTTGCAGGACATCAGTGCCACTAGAATCATCGATCCAGACTGTGATTTTAGCATCTCTGTAGGGAACAACCGACAGAGAGGTGCCTCCGATCTCCTTCTCGAAGATGGTCGTCGCTCTGAATTCGACGTCTTCTCCGAGTTCTCGATCAAGCGTCTCGACATATCCTGCGACCTCGTCGTAGAGCGGGGAGGGGCGCGCGTTGTCAGGAGCGATGATCGTCGATGGGAGTGACGTTCCCGGCACGATTCGGTTGATTTCGGCGTAGTCTCCTCGCCACCAGGAGGACTCATTTGCTGGTTCATCCAAATAGAGAGAGACGTTTCCGACCGCGACCCGATTCCGGAGCAGACGTGGATATGTATCGCTGAATGAGTGGCCAGAAGAAATAGTAGTAGTCTCATTAGCTGAGCGTTCCTCGACAGCGTCACTCTGCGACACGGGATAGAAGCGCCACGGCGAGCCCAGATGAAGACGAGTGTTTCCGAACGTGGCGGTGATCTGTTGCCATGGCGCGGCAGCGAGCGTCTGGTTCCCAGACCATTCAATATGGATAATATCGTCTCCTCGACGGTCGTAGTACGTTGCGTCGATCTGAAGAGCTGCAGATTCGTCGTCGACGATCTGGACCGGAACAGAATACGACACGACGTGCGTCACATTTTGGAAGCGCTCTCTATCATAGGAGGTGCACTCAGCACTGGTGATACCGTAGCGTTCCAGAACAGAGGCTGTGACATTGACTTCGGCAGTGATTTCGTATGCTCCTGCAGAGAGCGATGGCTTCCAGCTCATGTAGGGCTGACCGAGAGCCCACATTCCAGACGAAAACTGCAAGTTCATATCGGCAGTGTATGACCCGTTACCGATCCAGACATCTACGACGGCGTCGTGACTTTCGAGCGTATATTCAGCCCACTTCGTTCGAGGGTGGTTGTGGATCACCGTCGAATTGTTGATGGTATGGACGTGTCGGCAGGTATCAGAGACGGAGTACTCATCCGGAATTTCGAGGCGGTAATCCCATGGGACGGCAGCCGTGGTGTCCCAGTCGCGGGTGACGTACCGGCCGCGATACCACGCTGCTGGTGGGACGTCTGCGATTCCGACGTACGTGTCACGGACGACATTGGTGGGTCTCTGCCACTGTCGGTTGATGCTCCCACCGTTACTGACCGGATAGAGTTCTTCGCCTTCCTCCATCGGGATCGCGACTCGCTCTCTCGCAACGGCAGGATCAGCATCTTCGGAATACCGAAGGAGTTCCTTGACAGCCTTCCAGCGGCGTGTACTCACCCACTCACCAGTAGGGACGTGAACAATCGCGCTGGATGGGTTGGCTACAAAATAGCCATCTGGAGAGTCGTCTTCTTGGACATCAGCGTTGTACACTGGATGCCAGTACCCGAGATGGTTGAGCGCCTCGACCCTGTAGTTTCCTGAGATACTAGTCGGCTCTAGTGCGGTTACGTTCGAGAGTTGGATAATGCTCGTGCGGAGGTGACTATATTCATCCAGAGGGACCCACGTGTCCCGGTGGGGAATCGTCCCCGATTTGTCGTACAGTGAGGTCTGGTAGACATCAGTCTCGTATGCTACGAGAAGCGCATCACTCGGTCGGAGACTGCGTGGGTCGAGTTGGACGGGGAATATCCCGAAGGTCTCGTTCTCGTACGTGAGCGACCCATCGTCGTGGAACACAGGAACCCTGAGAGTGCTGGTGTTGAACAGCGGGTCTTCATCCTCACTCGCCAAGATTCGGTAGGTATCATTGTATGTCCGCTCGACACCAGGTTCTGGTTCGGGAATCGTTGGTGAGCTTTGGTTGGCTGCTGGTCCCTGCGCGAGTGAGCCTGCCATCGCAGTCGAGCTCAAGAGGAGGCACACGAGGACGACCGTCGGAAGGGTCTTGCACGATGCAGCCGCTCGAGGGACAGATTCACGGAGAGAGGACATATGTCAAGAGGTTAATGATGGCGTTGAAGCCGAATCCAGCGACGATCATAAACACGCCGAAGAACGTCATTCGCTGTCCCCACTGGCGGGATTTGTAGCTGAAGCCGCCGTAGCGGGCCATAAGTCCAATCCCCAGAATGCAGAAGCCTGTGAGGGTTAGGGCTTCAGCAACCCAGGGTGGGAACGTGAGGGCGGTTGCGAGGCCACTTCCGACCTGAAGGATGGACCCCAATAGAACCTGCACCGGGATACCAGTCTGTTCTGACGAGGGTGTGAATGCGAGCGTGTGTGATACCGCTTGTTCCAGTATAGTGGCGGTGAATTGCGATTTCATGGTAGGTTCGGGCTGGGCCCCACCCGGTCAGTCGGCGAAGTGTGAGGACCCATAGACCGTATCATCAACACACTGATTCGCGAAAGAGGGAGAAATAGCCTCGAAGATTACGGCTACCGCATGATTGCACAGACCGTAGGCCTACAGCCGCCGTAAGATTGCGGCTACCGTATTCGTGATATGTACAAGTCCTACCGAGACCCAGAAGACGGTGATACACAATCGAACGCCTCGACTGGGCCTGATCCAGACGAGGCCACGCTATCACAACCATCATGCCCGAAGTTGAAATTCAATTTGCAAGCGACGAAGAATACGAAGTTCTTCGTGACGTTCGGAACAGACACGGAGTGCAGTGGCGTGGGATGCTTCTGCAGGGAGCCCGCCAGGTAGAGGGCTACGATCTCCGACAGGCACTGCTACAGCTCGACCCTGTCACACTCGACAGCGAGGATCTACACGCAGGATCTCTTTCGAAAAAGTCGGATTCTGCTGAGCAGCGCTCACAGTGTACTCAGCAGGTCAGAGAGCAAGTCGACACCCATCCGCAAGCGTCGAACTCGTTCGGACACCCCGTTTCCGGTGAAATACCGCAGGAAGAAAACGGCCCAGGCACACCGACTGAGCCCCCAGCAAACTATGTCGCCGAAGAGAGTGCTCGCGACGAATCGGAGGCCAGTCGATGAAGTCCACGAGAGTCAATATCCCGAGCGAAGAGCAGTACGAACATCTCAAACGCATCCGTGAAACCCACGGGCTCTCCTGGCGAGGGCTCACCATCCGTGGTGCTGAACGGCTCGAATCGACGAGTCCGTTCCCGCCCGAAGATCGCTTGAGGAACGCTTCGAGCGGGGAGTCGGAGTGACTGAATGGTTCAATCAGTCCCCGTCGCTGCGAACCTCCTCGAAACCAAACTTGGAGGATTCTCTGCCCGGCGGATCGGCGAGTCAATGGCCTTGCCTATTGCACCGTGTGGTATCCTCCACGCGCTGAACTTCCCGACAGAGGTGACGCTTCCATTGTTTGTCGGCGGACTCCTAGTCGGTGGGACGATCTTCAGAAAGACGCCGAAAGGGCAACGCCCGATGATCTGGACGCGAGCAGTGCTCCAGCACAGATTTGGCTCGAACGCTTACACCTGGTCACATCCCGGTCACTCAGAAAATGACTTCGCCGAAGGTGTCGCCCAAGATGAGTGGATTACGCGAGACTCGCCGCCACACGTCTCACGGATGCACGAAGCATCGGCGGCCGCTGAAGTGAGCTTCCGATCATCAGCAGCGGAGCGAGAGACGCCCGACTATCCGGTGGCGACTGAATCAGAAGGAGTCGATAATGGCCGGTAGCAAGGGATCACACAAAGCAAGAGCGGAGGGAAAGACGTCGACGCTCGACCTCCTGCACTTTGAGAACATTCGTGACCAGGGTATCATCGAGACGCCAACGTCGTATGCGATGCTGCTCGAAATCGAACCTCGGGACTGGCTAACGCTCTCTGAAGAGCGACGGTCCAATCTCTACATTGCGTACCTGACGTACCTTCGAGGATTGTCCTATCCGACCCAGATCCTCAGTATGACGACCCCGTTCGACGCGAGTGATTACTTCGACCAATTCATTCGCCCGCCAGCGATTGAAACAACAGCACCCGTCGAGACTGACGAGAGAGAGGCCGAAGAACAATCCGTCTCTGCTGATGGTGGGACCGTCCCACCAGTCGATACAGTCGGGGATTCGCCGCTACTGGAGTATGGACGTCTCACCCACGTCGAGTGGCTCGGCCAGATGCTATCTGAAGGGCAAGTTCGAGACCGCCGATTCTTCGTCGCAGTCGGCGTCAACAAAGGAGAGGACGACGACGAGAACGCTGGCTTCCTCAACCGGCTGCAAGGGATGTTCTCGGTGATGGGATCCGCCCAAGAGATCAGCGATGAGGAACCATATCTCGACGAGGTCTGGGCTCGCGCACACCGCGTTGCATCACAACTCCCGCGGACCGAGGTAGGGACGACCGTACTCGACAACCGGGAAGATGTTCTGAGTGTTCTCTATCACTCGTTCAGGGGGACGCCGCCAGCGATCGGGTTTGATCATGCGTCGTTCACGCGAGCCGACGAAGACGCGCTGATCGACCCAGTGAGCGGAGACCAACTGGATCTGGAGACAACCTTCGCAGAGGCCGACGCTGAGGCACTTTCGAAGACTCCTGACCGACCGAAAACCGACGACCTACCTTACCAGGGTCGTGTCGCACCCGAGTTGGTCACAAAAGTCGACCGAAGTCGTCTCCTCCAATGGTACGTCCGGAATATCGCACCGCTGGGCGTAGGCCGAAATTCGTCGACGCCACTCAGCGTGTACGGAGGAGTAGCGATGTTCGTACTCGCCGTAGTGCTGGGCATCGGTGCCTTCGCAACGTTCAATGCCACCGGTACGGTGTCCTCACAAGCAAACTACTGGCTACTGAGAGAGGGATCGTTTCTGTTCGCAGCAGGCGCACTACCGATGTTTCTCGTCGGCCTCGTTGTCCTCCTGCCATCATCTCGACGTGCGAGAGCATTCGGCGTACTCGGTTCGAGCATCATCGCCGTGGCGATCTATCTGTTTCAGGCGGCCTACCCGGCCGTGTGGGACAGTGATATGGGCCAGACGACGACCGTCCTCGAAGTCTACGGCGTAGGGATACTCATCCTCGTCCTTGCTGTCGGGATGGCTGTTCGCCAACGCCGTGGAGCGCTCAGCGAGGAAGATGAGAACGAGGCAGACATCGACGATCCGGAGCCGTCTGCTGGGGAATAGCGAGGAAATCGTACCATCATTAGAGCCATGCTGAAGAAGATTACTGACGCATTCAACAACGAAGATCCGAACGTAGAAGCCAAGCGGCGGCCGATCGACGAACTGACCGGTGACGAAACTCAGCACGCGATAGATTACCTCAATCTGCTGGGCAAGGACACGACGCTTGAGAATATCGAGTGGGCAGCCTATCAGATGGAAGCCGAGGACGTCAAGCTCGCCACTCCAGAGATGACGCTGAAAGAGCGAGGTGACCAGGACAAGCGCGTTGTCGCCCCGCGTGTCGTTCAGGACTTTCCCGAGTTCCAGATTCGCGACGACAAGGTGACGTCGATTATGACGGTCACATCACTTCCACGGAAAGTGGGCCTGGGATGGCTCGTGCCGCTGACGCTGGCCGACGTCGACCTCCGGCTCTCGCTACACATCCAGCCTCGGGATGGACGTTCGACGCGAAAGAAGCTCCAGCGTCGATATACGCAGGCGGTTACGATGCTGAGCCTCAAAGAGAAGAAAGGTCGAACCGATACCTACGAGGATCAGCTCGATCGCGATGATTTGCAGCGTATCCTGCAAAACGTGATCAAAGGGACGACGAAGCTATTCGATGTCTCAATCTACATCGAGTTGATTGCCGACTCCCAGGAAGAACTCGAAGACGCAAAAGGCCGCGTCGACGCAATCCTTGCCGAACAGGACGTCGACCTTGCGCCGATCAAGCACCAGCAATTAGACGCGAATGGATCGGTCGCGCCGCTGTGCACGGATACGCTCGGGAATGCACACCCAATCCAGCTGGAAGCCCTCGGTACGTTCTTCAATTTCGTCGAGCCGTCGATTTACGATCCAGATGGCATCTTGTTCGGATTCGACGATACCAAGCGCCCCGTGATTCTCGACCGCTACGCACTGTCTGGACATTCGATGGCGATCTCGGGAAAGACCGGCTCTGGAAAATCCTACTTCCGAAAATTAGAGATCTATCGTCGATTGCTTGCAGATCCGAACGTCCAGTGTATCTTCTTCGATCCCGCCGGCGACGACTATCCGAAGTTCGCGAAGTCCCTCGGGGGCGAAGTCATTCGATTCGGTGGCAAGCACACGGTGAACCCGCTCGATATATCTGCTCCCTCAGATGCAGAACTCGAAGGTGGTGTCGATACGTACGCCCTGACGATTCGCTCGGTCATCGAGATGCTGAATACGCACTTCGAGCAACGCGATGGACTCTCCGCTGGTGAAGAGGGTGTACTCATTCAGGCGGCGCACTACGCCGCGCTATCGCGAGGAATCATCCTTGGACAGTACGAGACGTACGACCGAGATTCGCCGATTCTCGACGACCTCTTCCGAGGTGTCGATATCGTTGCCGTTGGTGGTCTCGAAGCAGCTCACGAGCAGGGTATCATTGAAGCAAGTGACCTAGATGTCTTCAGGGAATACGGAATTCTCGGCGACATCGTTGAAGACCCAGACCGAGAGTACGTTATTCCAGTGTCGGAGATGCTGGTCAAGCCGACCGATCACCATCGCGAACTGGCTCGAAATCTCCAGCCAAAATTCGAGTCGTTCAAACCGGGTGGTATCAACCACAACCTGAACGGCCAGACGAATCTCGACCTCAATTCACGAGTCGTTGTGATGGATATGAGCAGTTTCGCCGATACAGGTGAAATGCCACTCATCCTCCACGCAATGCTCTCGTGGGCGTATATCGAAGCGAAGCGCTCGCCGTTCAAGATAGATGTGACCTTCGACGAAGCACACTATCTGCTTGGACGTCCAGCAGCGAGAGATTTGATCAACCTATTCATCCGTCACGCTCGGCACTACGAAGCGGGGCTGACGTTGATGAGCCAGACAGCCCACGAGTTCGTTCGGACGGCTGATCGGCGTGAGGTGTACGAGAACTGCGACGTGAAGTGTCTCTTCTACGCCGAGTCGGTGAGCGAAGACACCCAAGAGTACTACGACCTCTCCGAAGACGAGATTCGATTCATGCAGACCGCTGCACGGGGACAGGACTCTGGGTACTCAGAGTGCTTGCTCGCGACCAGCGTTCACGGCCGTCGACGCCTCGAAATTCGGAGCGGTCCGTTCGAGCATCAGGTGATCGACGACAAACTCGACCCTTGGGAGTGGCTCCGAGATGTGGAAGGGTTCGAAGCCCCGGAGGATATCGACCAGCCGTACAGCACGGCAGTTAGCAACGAATTCGAAGTCAGCGATATTCCCACCGTGATGTCTCGCGACCGCGATCTCGAACTCTCGCTCGATGAGAGCGGGAGTGAGGACGTGACAGTACTCGACCCCAGTATACTGGACCCTGATGAATCAGGTGGTTCCCTAGGTCCTGCGACCTCGACTCGAGATACCGAGGAGGTCTAGATGAACATCCCGCTGCAATTGGTGGTCCTCATCGGGATTCCGAACCCCTTGGGCGGTCTCAGGCGAGCGGTCGGAGCCTTACCTGACGCAATCGCAGGCGCAATCTTCAATTTCATCCGTAGGATTGCAGATGCGGTTCTCTCCGGAATTATCGACTACTCGGTTGGCCCATTACTGGATATCTCAAACCCGATGGGGAGTGCACAGGCGCTGACAGCTTGGTCGGACGTCGCTTCGGTTGCAATCGCCGTTCTCCCGATTCTAGTCGTCATGAACCTCGTCGCGTGGCCGTTTGGTGAACAGAACTCCGGGTCACTCTGGGAGATCGTCCTGAGAGGGCTTGCAGTCATATTGTTCATCGGCATTTCGAGGCCGCTCTGGGGATTCGCTATCGACGCGACGAATCAAATCACGCTGGCCTTGTTGCCAACGTCGTTCAACATGGCGAATCCCTCCGATAGTCTGGGCATCCTCGGTGGTACAGCTACGCTGTTCTTGCTTCCGATCATCGCAATCTTAGCGTTCATCGGATTCACACTCACGATGTTGCTGCTGTTACTTCGGTGGTATCTCGTGTGGGTTGTCTTTGTCGGGACACCGCTGTTTGCGGTGATGTGGTATCCGAACAAAGGACCATTCAAATCCGTCAGTAAATACGGGTCGACGTTTCTTCGAATGGGAGCGTACAGTCTCCTCGCTGGGCCTGTCATCGCGTTGGTCGTCAAAGTCTTCGCACTGATTGCCGGTGGCGGGATGATTACTGGACGGTCTGGAATCAGTGGGACGGTCCTGGAGTTCGGTGTCACTCTGGCTCTCGTCCTCCTCATGCCGCTGATGATCTTCTTGGTCTCCTACAAGGTGATCGCCTGGGCAGGTCAGCCGATGGGAGTCGGTGCAGTCGTCGGCGCGACGATCGTCGCCGCAGCGGCCGCGGCGTCCGCAGGTACGGCAATGGCTGGAGGGGGCGCTGTGGGCGGCGCAGGCGCTGCTGGAGCAGGAGGAAGTGCAGCTGGTGGGAGTGGCGGCGCCGGAGGTGCCAGCGGTGCGAGTGGGGCTTCTGCGGCCGGTAAAGGTGCCACCGCAGCAGGCGAGGCTATCGATCCATCTGCTGCAACCGACGGAACATCAATCGGCAGTGGCATTCGGCAGAGCATCGGCGACGCGATGTCGGCCAAGCGGGAGCAATCGGACGTCGAGGCCAACGCACCTAGCGTCGGGCATAAGATTGTCTCGTCGGCTAAAGAATCGATATCAGACAAAGCCAGTGGTGGTAAAACTGGGTCTGCTGTGACAAGAGCGAAGGGGGCTGCTAGTGGTGCGAAAGATGCTGCTTCCTACGTGACCGCTGGTGCAGCATATCATGGGAGTGGATCATCCGTTGTCGACCGGATGAGAAAGGTAGAAGCCGCTGCCACTGACAAAGCAGCGACTCACAGAGATAACGCTGACTTCATTGCCAGTGCTGGGGAGAGCAAGAAGATCGATATGCAAGAGGCCGTCAGTCGCGGTATAGTCCCCCAGGACGCGCAACCAGCAGAGCACGTCTCCTCAGTGCCAGTGAATACGATTCGTGCTAGCGATAAAGATGGAGCAGATGTTCAAAAAGCAACCTACCGGGGACAGGACGGGTCATTCAAGACGATTGATCTCTCCGAAGCACGAGATTCCCAACTCGCCAAAGCAGACGAACATATGAGCGAAGCCACTAGCGCAGCGAGTAGGACAAAATCTGCTCGTGCTATCGGACAAGGTTCAAAGACAGTCGGGAAAGCGCCTGGGAAGATCGGAGTGAAGGCTGGGAAAGCATACGGGAAGACAGTCGTTGCTGGTTCGAAAATTGGGGCAGCCGCGATGATCGGTGGAGTAACTCAGAACCCATATATGGGTATGAAAGCCGGGCAATATATCGGTGGAAGTCGACCCAGTAATCGAGCGAGGGAAATGCTGATAGGGTCGAATATGGAGCAGAGTGCGGGGAGATCAAGTACGGTCTCGATGAGTGGTGGAGTCGGACCCGATGAACATGAAGATACGCCAGATTACGATGGAGGGGATTCTTTCACACAGTGAAATGCGCTTGCTTTCACGGTGAGAGTTTATTAGATATAACAGCGATATACGGGTAGTGCAGCTGAGCACAACCCACCCACACCGAGGATACCACCACGTGACACAACCAGCAATCAATGGACCTCATATTTGCATTCGCAGTCCTGTTCGCAGCGGTAATTGTTAGCGATCTCACTGTAATCTTTCTCGACCGACGTATCCAGTCAATGGTCGAAAAAGATCTTCCCGAAATCGAGGACTACAGAATAGTTCTACGTGGAGAGAGCTCGGTTGGTAGATGGGGTAGTTGGCTACTTTGCTTCATAACTGTTGGACTAATCTACGCACTACTACGGTTCGTTCTCATACCCCTTAGAATTCCAATAAGCAGTCCATTTCTCCTATTAGCGGGAGTAGCAAGTTTAGTTGTGGCCTTTGCTTACAGAGAGATTCTTTATATAGCAATCTCAGTACTGAAGGATCGGTCAAAGTTAGCTGAGCAGATCGTATTTTCGTATTACCGCGCAATTGAGAAGCCCCCTGTACTGATGGGGTTCTTATTGTCCACTGCATTGCTAGCTGGTTACTCAGTAGTCTACTGGGTCGTTTCATGGCTCGGTGTAGCTGGGATCCCGAGCCCCAGTTCCTCCAGCGTCATATTCATATTCAGCCTCTTTGGGGGTTTTGTTGGGTTCGACGTGGCAAAGGACTTACCAGAAGACGAGTCTACCAAATCAGAGAGCGAGCAAACGCAGAGGGCTTCGGCTATGAGTTCATCTGCTGGTTCACAACAGTCGATTACGAATCAGGCCAAACGAGATCAGTTTAGGAAAACTCAGGAACGCCGGAATCAACAGTCCCAGCAGTTCACGCAGATGTCCTTTGATTGGCAGTGGTCGGACATAGACTTCGACGAGATTGGAGGATATGACGAACTAAAGAGCGTACTGACTGACGAGATTATTGCCCCACTTCGGGCAGAGCATATCGGTGATGACCGATTCACACGTTTCGATGTTGAGCCCGAGCGAGGGATTCTGTTCTATGGGCCTCCGGGGACTGGAAAGACGATATTTGCCCGTGCCCTCGCCGGCGAGCTCGGAGTTCCCTTCGTCGAGTTGAGTCCATCCGACGTCGCTAGCAAATGGGTCAACGAGGGGCCCACGAAGATTCACCAGCTTTTCGATGAAGCTGCTCGGCTAGGTCCCAGCGTGGTATTCATTGACGAAGCTGAGCACCTATTCGGGGCTCGAGGAGGAGACATGAATAACATCCATGCAGAGGATCGGAAGATGACGACTGAATTTTTGGTGCATCTCACGTCAGAAAATCGCGAATCGATCGTAGTCGCAGCTACGAATCGGCCTGATGATATCGATCCCGCCATTCTTCGTCCTGGACGACTGACCTCACACTACTATGTCGGCCTTCCGGAGAAGAACGCACGTAACGCGATTTTGCACTCGAAACTAGCGGGTGTTCCAGCAGACATCGATTCAGATGAACTAAGCGAGATTGCAACCTACACGGAAGGATTCACTGGGGCGGATCTCGCTGAGCTCGTCGACGAAGCCAAACGATCGGCTGCCCGTCGAAATGGGCCGTCTGTGATCAAGAGCGATTTTCCATCAGCTGATGCCTTATCGGAGGCCTCACAGCATCTACTTCGCGAAACAAAAACTGAGAAAGTTTCAGACAGACCTACAGAGGGCTTGGTTGACATCGACAATTTGGACGACGACGAACCGGTTGGGTTCCACTGAGGAGCGTGTCATAGAAAGCTTCCCACCGTCTGTCTATCCAACTCTTGTCAAGACTCGCGTGCAAGATAGAAGGCGCATATTCAGCACCGAACTTGGTATACGCCGGCTGACTCAACCAAGTTTTTACTAACCATCCGTCTGATAAACAAACTATGAGCCGGATACCAGATGAACTTGGTGACATAGCAGACGCAGATGCAGGAGAATGGCCAAAATTCATTCTTCAACATGAGGAGAAAATAGTTCACACACATAGTTGGAATACCAGTTGGCGGATCGAGAGGCATGGGATACACCAGCAAAAGGAGGATTTCAGTGAAGATTGGACTGATGTATACCCTGGTCCTTGCAAATCCGATACTGCATACGTGTATCATAACAACTCCCCGATTTATTCAAAGAATATAGTACTTGTAGATAGTGCTCAAGCTATCATCCCATATCCTACAAAAATTAATGGTGATTGGAAGATATCACAGTTGGAAGAGAATATCGGCGCGATTCTGACGGATGATGTGAGTTCATTCTATGACAAATTAAACTCGGCAAATATCGAAGTCACAGACGATACTATCCGACCGCGTTAGTGTCGCCCTCTTTGCAAACCGAGTACCTAATAAAATCTCTACATCTTGCACCCGGATTATGATAATTTCTGAATAGGTCGGATCACCCTGTGCAAGACAGAACACGCAAATCTTACCTATCATTTCTCATGAGTTTCAGCTAAGTCGTTTATTATCATTCCTCATTGGTCTTAGAGATTGATCGGATTTTCAAAACCGCTGGCAGAAGTTGGTGCGATCAACTCCGTTTTAGTGGGCCGGTACAACTTCTAATCGTTGAGTGAGTTTCGCAAGACGCACCGTCGGGCCGAACACCGAATGAGAATCGGTCAACGAACTCAGGGATCAAATGTACTCAATATACGTGGAATTCAGACCCCAGAAATACGGGAAGTTGATGAGACAATAACTTCCGTAGTTAGGCTATCTATATCTTCACTTAGATCTTCTTCAAAACCTGCTGGATTTGTTATCTCATATCCAGGGTCATGAACATAACAAACAAGAAATTCGCAGTCGGGATGGGTTCGATAATGTTCTTTGTCCTCACTTAATTCTTCTAAGATATCGGCGTTCCCTCTACCAGATCTTGTTATTTTTATTTCCACAGCTATAGTCTCTTGTTTCAAAAGAAAATCAATTCTTGGGGATTTCCCGGCATAACTTGGTGCCCATTCTTCTTCACGAATATCGTCAAAGTACAGTTTCAGCATAGCATGAAAGAGGTCTTGGACGTCATACTCATCGTTGATCTCAATGGTGCTTCGATCTGAATATCTCTCTTGTAATTGGCGACCAACAGCTGACAGTCTATCACATATTCTGTATACATTCTCAAGCTTAGGAGTATGTATACGGCCGATAAGCCGATTATATTGGTCAACTGATTTTGTACCCGGAGAAAATATTTGTCCAATCTCGATTAGGGATCTGAACCATCTCTCTCCGTCAACCTTAATCTCGTCTGGTTTTGGAAGGAAAACGACGTTCCCATCGGGCTCGATCAATTCATCATTGTATTCCCAGCTCTTTACTACTAATCCCACAGGGAGATCGCCTACTGGCTCCTTTCCGGGTATTTTGGCAATAACCTCGTAATCACATATCGCAGAGTTTTCAACATCGATATAGACCTCAGAATTGGTTACGTTAGTAAAATATGGAGTGAATGGTTCTTCGTTACGCTCAAGATCAACATGTGCCCACCAATGATCAACAACTTCCGAAACAGCGCATTCCTCATCTGATTCTGGAGGCGGCGGGGATTCTGAAGGGAACCCATCAAATTTTGATAACCAGTTGTAATTGGAAAATAGATATGTTTTGTTAGGTCTTGGATGCAGTGATTCTAATGATGTTGTAAGGGCGACAACAGTTCTACCCGTTTCTAAAAGCTCGACAATAGATTTCTGCAAAAACATCATCGCATCATGTGTACCTTCTCCACCAACAGTATCACCACCGGTCTTGTCTTCTGTCTTTGATATCTCAGTGTCCAAAATAAGGATATCTTCGGTCAGAGTACTATTATCAAAATCTTCCCAAGGCGATATTATGCCTCGTTCGGGCGCATCAACATCAACAGCCACTTCCTCTAGAAAATCAGATATTATTCTGGCTGATGTCATTAGGCCTGTTAGTAAAAATCCCTAATTCTTATAAATTTCCCACTTATAAAGCCAGCATCGGATAAGAGGAATCTCGATGTAGAGAACTTGTGCGGAAACCGTCGGCCCCAGACTCGGATATAGAAACGGATTATAATTCTGTGCTGAATCCAACCTCTATATTTTGCAGAGCCTTCTGAAACTGTATTTCTTCCAACATTCCACTATCCGGGTAGCACCGCAGAGAATTGATCGTGAATGTTTCTATGACACGCTACTGAGAGTAGCCGCAGTTTAGTGTATTTGATGCAGTGCTATTGCGGACACAGGGGTGTGTCTGCTAGAGTTACCCCACAAAGCAGAATCTATGTGAACAGCGTGGGGTAACCCCTGTTGAGAAGATACCTTACCTGAGTCGGACAGCAGTCCCCTCGCGCTCTAGAATCTGCTTTTCGACTAATCGAGCAATTGCATCGTCAACAGCGCCCGATTGGTCGTCAGAAAGCGCTCTCACGTTCGAGAGGACGCGGTCTCGAATTTTCTCGACATCGGCTACCCCATCATCGACCGCACCCAAGACGGTGTACTCAACTTCGAACTCTGTCGCGAACTCTGCGATACGAGACGTGAACGTATTCGGGAGGCCAGACAGAGAAGTGACGGCCATCTCGATAGTGAACAGCGGATGGGAACGGTCGCGGATGTGCCGTGCTTCAGTCGACCCTGTGTTGAACGGACGCTGTTCGCCGATTTCGGTCAGGATCGATTCATAGTCGAGGCCACGCTGGGCGTACTTCCGCATATCCTCAATGTCGCGGCGGCGGCCACTCGCCAGGTCACCACCTGAGACCGCTTTCAGCAGAAACATATCCTCATCCGAGAGGACAAACGCCGTCGCGTGGTCACCGGTCCAGAATTCCTCGGCCCGGTCATGCATTCGCTCGGTGATCCACACTTTCCCGACGACTTGCCGCTCGAAAAGATCGACATGGAATCCGCGGTCTTCGTGATGGAGCTCAACTGTTTTCCCGACACCCTCGAACGACTCCGTCGGCTCGTCAACCACCGCGAAGCCTTCTGCCTGAAGCACCTGCAGAACGTGCTCGAACTCGGAAACGACACCCAGTGCAAGGTCGATATCCTCGGTCTGATCTTTCAGCCCTCGTGCTGTCATCGCGGAGCCGCCGAGAAGATACACGTCTACGGGTTCCGAAAGCCAGCTGTCGAACTCTTCGAGGAACGCCCTGATCGCCTCACCTCCTTTGAACACAGTCATTGGACACCGTATTGCTCTTTGAGAGCCATAAATTCTGATTCACTTGGAAGGAAGATTGGGAGGTCCTCAGCAATCTCGAACTCTCCGTGAAGGGGTCGGTACATTGCGGCCACCGCTGTCTCCAGATCGTACCACCTGGCCGTTTCTGTGAGGATCTCCTGATCGATATTCAGTTTCTCGATCAGCAGCATCGAATAACTGACGCGTCGCGACCCGCTATCGAGGACGAGAGTGTGGCACACGACCTCCGAGGGCGTGAGGTCTTCATCCGGTGCGTACCAGAACGCGGGTTCGCCACCGAGGAAGAACTGTAAGCCGTACTCCTGGAATCGTGCGAGTCCAGTGAGTCGCCACTCAGGACTTGACTCTAGTGCGGTCGTATCCTCCGACGTCTGGACGCGAACGAGTGCTCGCTTCGGGTCACACCACTCGACTGTCGCACTCGGGGCGAGTTCTCGAGCTCGCGAGCGATGTTCGTGTGTCACGACTTCTCGTGCAAACCTTAGCAGTGGCGAGAGGTCATCAGTCAACGCGTATTCGGGCCCAGACGGCGACAGCATTGCACGATGCTTGAGCAGTGACAACGCGTTGTGGACGCCCTGTCGGGTAATTTCGAGTCGGTCTGCGATCTCGGTCGCTCGACGTGGTTCGTCGAGATACCAGCACACCCGCAGCGTCGCTGGTGAGAGTATCTCAGTCCAGTCGACGTGACCGAGCTTCGAACGGAGGTCTCGATACGACTCGACGACTGGATGGTCAGTCACCTGGACGAGACGCCGATTCTTCGAACCGCGGGCTTCGGTGAGCAAGCCGTCTTCGATCAACGTGTCAAGGACGTCGTAGATATGTGCCTGGGAATACTCAGTCTCGGTCGCGAGTTCGTTTGCTGTAGCTTCACGGCCAGCGCTAAGCGCGTCTAGCAGTGCAAGGCTGGCCTTGGTCAGCATCTCTGTAAACTATAGAGTGGATTCATATAAATATGTTTGTGGATTTCTGTTTACAATCGGCCTATGCGGAACGGCTACCCAGATGCAGACAAATCCTGCTACATCGAATACGGCGTGAGCTAGTCACAGAACAAGCAGATTGCGAAGCATACAGACAGTGTTTCGTCAGAATCCTGGCTTCTGTCGTACCTTCGATTGTGACTCGAAACCGCTAGGTCGATGAATTTGAAGAACTGCTGTGACCGATATCATGATCGGCTGAGTCCTCGAAATTTCGGACAGGGTGGTGTGCCTGTAGTTACCCCACAAATTCAAAGTAGTTGCGGAACGTGGGGTAACTATGGCAAGGAAGCCTCCAACTCCGGACCTACCAAAATATCTTCTTGAGCCGCTCAAGAAACAGTCTCCGGAACGACTGGAAGCTGTGGCCACCTATGCGAGTGATCTTGCCGAATGGAAACGAGAACAGCGAGAAGCAGAGCTTCAACAACGTCGAGCTGAGGAAGAAGTAGATCAAGAGGAACTCGAGGAGTTAGAGGAACGCGGGTTATCGACAGATCCCAATGAATACGACGACGTTCCAGCAAGTGGAGCCTACATCACGGTGAAAGAGACGAAACCGGGATACCGGTACTTCTACTGGCAGTGGCGTGACGGAGACTCGTGGAAAAACGAGTATATCGCACCAGTCAACCCAAAGTAAATACGACCTCGATGAAGCTGGGAACGGGGACCCTCCCCCCCCGTCATCGATGTGTAAAACCGTGAGAAGAGGGCAGGGGGAGAAGACGAAATCATGGGAAAACAGACGGAACAGTCGCAGACGCGGTTAAGAAGCCGTGACACTCCAGAAATAGCTTCTCTAGAACTTATGACTCTAGTCTGACGAAGTTTTATGTAACCGCCGAATTAACCAAAGCCGTAATGGACCTAGAGTGAGTGTCAGCTGGAGTAACATTCCAACTGACCGAGCGAGGATAATCACTCTGAAAGATCGTTGTTCTGCACCCTTCTTTCCTTGCTATCACTAGCGTTAGACCCTCTTACCCTGAATGAGACCGTTCGATTCATCGGCTCTACCCCTCCTTCATCGGTGATTTACACATCGATGACGGGGGGGAGGGGGTTGTGTTATGGATTCGAGACAATCCGTCAGGAATCTCCTTCCTCTCCTTTGTTCAAAGGCATTTTCCAATCTCAGTTGAGTCTGACAAGAGTGATCTGTGCTATTGACGACCTGGACTTTGCGTTCACTAATACCGAACACGCTTGCTCAGCTTCGTTGAACTAGTCGCTTCATCGATGCCAGTTACACTTCGATGACGGGGAGAGGGGTGAGGGACTTACACATCGATGACGGGGGGTGTGTCTACACCCACACTCCGAGAAAATATCCCAGCTTAGCCCTGGTGGAAGTCCTTCAGCTGTGCGTTGACCACCGTTCGGAGGAGTTCCTCCTGTTCGGCAATACTCTCCAATCGGGTGTCTTCCGTGATCCGTTTCATGATCCCAGTGGGGTCACCTGTGAAGGTGAACTCCATGTACATCCCGCCACCGCGACCACGACTCTTCCTCGATGTAGAAATCAATCCGTACGTGGAAAGCTCCTTGACGTACTTGACGTACGTTTCCCGTGTCATTTGATCCGCATCGATATCGTCCGTCACCCACTGATATACTTTGAATCCGACTGGACTTGGAACAGAGCTTCCGGAGCGCTTTGAGTAATGGGCGACGGCGGCAGTGGCGTACAGTGAGATCTTTTTTTGTGTCGTGAGTCCCTCGACGAGCTTTAGCGACCGATCTTTGTCGATTTCCTCTTGAGACTCGCGGACGTGGTGTTCGTCGACGTGGTCATCATCACGCTCGTCGGCGAGGTCGCCGGCGCCACGAAACAGGTCGATGGCCTTCCGAGCGTCCCCGTGACTTTGTGCTGCGAAGGCAGCAACAAGTGGAATTACGTCATCGGAGAGTGCATCCGGCCGAAAAGCATCGCGACGATTCTGGAGTATTTCGCGCAACTGGGTGGCATCATAATCCGGAAAGTAGACGTCCCGTGGGTTGAACGAACTCTCGGCACGGCCGTCAATATCCTCCATGAATTTCGGATCGTTCGTCAGTGCTGCGACGGATACTCTCCCCTCAATCTCGTTCGTATTGCTGGCTCGCGAGAGTTGGTAGAGTAACTTTGAGTAGGCAGGCTCGTCGTTAGCACGCCGTCCGACCAAGAGATCGATCTCGTCGAGGATGAAGATGACCGAGTCGTGATGTTTGTTAATAAGTTCGTAGAGACGTCTGTACTTACGCTTCGTCGACACGCCAGTTTCGGGCACGCCCACCTCTGCACCGACGTCTTTTGCGACTGTCTGGACGAGTTCGTAGACCGCTTGGTCGAGGGTGTTGATTGGCTGGCAGTTGATGTCGACAACACCGAAACTTTCACCATTTGATTTACAGAGATCGACGATTTGCTGTGTCACGGCACCGATGATGAGTGACTTCCCAGTACCGGCGGGACCGTAGAGCAGCATATTCGGCGGCCGATTTCCTTGCAATGTCGGCTTCAGGAACGATACGACGGACTCGAGTTGATCGTCGCGGCCGACGATCCGCTCTTCGTCGATGATGGTGTCCGGCTCCACGAGATCTCGGTTGACAAAAACTGACCCGCCACCGTCCTCGTTGAGCATATCCCGAATCGACTGTTGTGTACTTCCGCCAGCATCGTCTTCGGAAAGACCGAGAGACGCGTTGTCGGCAGCAGTATCTTCCTGAGTGGCGTCGAACTTGTCCTCTGTCTGTGATTGTGTTTCTTCCTCCTCCAACGCCGATTGATCAGTGCCACCCTGATTGCTGCCAGCCATACTTCTGTTGTGTGGCGGGGGTGTTAAAAAGATTCACCTCCGTCGATGTATATCTAACAGCCTTAATTGTGCTAACCACTATATTCTCCACTCTGAATCTTTTCACCTTGATACCGGTAGCGATGTATATCTTTGTTGCCCGCCCCCCGTCATCGAAGTGTAACAGTGCGCAGTTCGGCTGGATTTTGATAACCTATGATACTGTAGTCTATCCAATGTATCAACTACACCCTCCGTCATCGATGTGTAAAGCCGATCTCTTGATTTAGATTTATCGTCGAATTGGTGCCGGAAGAAAGTGAACCCCAGTCGATGACTATCACAATGGGTATAGCAGACAAAGCCGCCGACAAACTCGTACAGTGGCGAATGCGTGATCATCTGATGGAACTCGATATGCAGGGGATCATAGATGCACATAAGAAAGCCGCTGGCTCCGTCGGTGGTCCTGCCTAGCATTTCGAGCTACAAGTAGCGACTGAAGTGGTCGTCGAGGTTCTTGAGGAAATCTCACGAATGGAGAGCATTGATTTCGATTCCATTCGGACTAGTCCAGACTCCCGTCTCGGAGACTACTGAGGGTATCTGAAACTGAATTGTAAAATCGAACTTCTTCTCTAATTCGATTTTATGCCTTTGACTGATCGCGGACAGCGGTCAGAGGTATCTCTGGAAGTTTTGGTCCAATCTCGCGCTTCGCGACGGTTATTGCTTCTTCGTAGGTTGTCCCCTTCGCCTCCATCGTGAGAAGGAGCCCAACCAGGCCTGTCTTCGATACCATCAGCAGGGCATCTGTTGAGGTTTCACAGTCAGCGCAACGGATTTTTTGAACGCTGATATCTATCTCCCTGATAGGGTTCTTCGCCGGGGTAATTCTTTTTCCGACCTCACTGACTGCGATGTTGATCGCATCTTGGCCACTGTCTACCTTCTTTACAATCCACGGGATGGAGAACGTCACTTCGTACCACTCTCCCCCCGGAGACCCACCTGAACGGTTTTGACTTTCTTTTTGATAGTCTGATGCGTTCTCAGTGGCCGATTTTACTTCGTGGTGTTTGTCGGCCATGCATATAATACACTACAGGTAATATTAAATTCATCTAACGAGGCAGAATCTCCTCAACCTATCGCTCAGCGACCATTGTTGGCCACAAATTGAGAAACCCCTCAGAGGCGGGCGGCTGCTCGTTAAACATACACCATCTTACTAGCGTCTTGGAGGGTGTCATAGAACTCTTCTCACACCGTGATGATCGTGCTTCCCCGGATTGTCTCCGGTTCGTAGTTGGTGATTGCCACGACGAGGCGAAGGCACAGCGCAAGAGGCAGTTCCTCCAGCCGTGAATGCATTGTTTTCAATTCATTAACCGTCTCCGGCATTTCCTCTGGCTCAACATTTCCTAACAGTCGATCAAGCCGATGCGAATCTAACAATCACACTTCGTTCATCATCAGCGTCTCGGAGAGGCACGCACTTAGATACTGAGAGCCAATCAGACTAGCTGTCTTCTCGCTAGTTTCGAAAGACGGTCTAGCTGCAGCTAGGCAGTCTCTCGGTGCTAGAATCGGCCTTATTCCCACCCGTTATTTTCCATGACCGCTAACCTAAGCCTATGACGTTGAACGATGTGATCCCGGCGCATCCACCCCTGACACCGTTTGAGCAACTGCTTGACGATCACCTCCCCCTTGCGTGGCGACAGGCCGACGAAGCGCCTCGTCTGCACTCGAAAAGAAGGCCTCCGCCTCCCCGAGCATGACGTCGACGAGTTCTGTTATATCGACATCTGCGATAACATCGGGATGGTTCACATAGAATTCCGCGAAGTCGTGGAAGAGAGTCCCTTCGACGAACCGTTCCTGTTCGGGGGAATCGAGAAGCTTTCCGAAAAGGTAGTCTCGGGGACTGTTTACGTAGCTGTTGAGACTGGACTGGCTGACTGTCTCGATTGTCTCGGACTCAACGTCAAGCGGATGGCGATCGAAGCCGACGCCGTTCGATCGCAGTCGTCGTCGATGTTCAACTGACTCGAGATCACTGAACCGTTCGAAGTCGTCATCGAGGAGATCGCCGAAGTAGAGGCAAGGCGTGATCGGCTCCCCACCAGCCGTGTCCTGAACGAGATAGTACTGCTGGTCGCCGCTCTGAAGCAGGCGCTGGAAGTTACCGATGTAGCGTTCGAACTGCGTCTCAGTATCGACCCACGGTCGCTGTGGAGCCGAATGCGTCCAGTCCTGTCCCATTCCGAGATGGAAAACGACGGGACGATCAACGTAGGCAGAGGACTTCGCATCAGCGAGGAGAACACCCTCGTTGTCCCTGTCGACAGGGACTTCGTAGGTCTGGAGGTAGTAGGCTAGCCGGTCAACGCCCCCGGTAGTCAGGAGTTCATCACTAAGGCTGAGAGTTTGCAATTCCTCCTCGAAGAGGGTAAGCTCGATGCCGATTTTACTCGTATATGTATCCAGAGCATCCGCAAACGTTCGTTCTCCGATGGAGGAGCAGAATTCCTGCAACCACTCAATATCCGGGCTTTCGACCGTCTCCAGACGCTTTTGATGATCGTTGACCGGAATATCGAGGTCCATCTGCGTGAGCAGCGGTTGGACGTCACCAACGGTCGTTTCGGAACCGCGGAATCCGACACGGAGCAGTCGAACGAACGCTCGGTGGTGCGGATCATCGATGAATCCTGGGCCACCGTAAAATGGGATGTCTGCTGCTTCGAGAGCGGACTCGACGAGCGACGAGTACTGACTCCCACTATCGAGGACGACCGCGACACGTTCAGCGTTGTGCGCCGAAATCGTATCGAGAAGCGCACTGACGATATCGGTTGCCGACTCGAAGACGTGGAACTCCGGATAGTCGAACACCTCGTCAGTGAACAGATCGACACGATCGAACGCTTCCGGCAGGATGCTACGCTCCAGGTTGGTCAGCTGCTCATAACCAACGACAGCAACTGACTGATCATCGTCGATTGTATGTTCGGTGAGCCGTTTCGAGGTTGTCCGGAGATTTTGCATTATCTCGACGACTTCTCGGGTCGTCTCGTCGACGTAGGCGTCGTAGTCAAGAATGGCGTCAAGGCGACCCTGATGTTCCCAGCACTGGAGGACATTCCCGATAGCGTATGCGACTGCTTTCCAATCGTGGTCAGTCTGCTCGATAACCTCGAGAAAGGCGACGCGGTCTTCTGCTTGTTCGCGTCGGCCAGCTGCGAGACGACGCGGGGTAGTCGCAAACGTTCCGAAGTGAGGGCGGTCGAGACGGCGGTTGATCGCACTCGCAAACGGGGCGTCAGGAGTGACGACCAGGTCGTAATCTTCGACTTCCGCGTAAAGTGATTCTGCAGTTTTCGCTCTGCGGATAGGCACGAATATGAGAAATACATACCAATCACAAAAAGATAGGGACGCTTGCAGGTTCTATGGGTGCCGACTCCGTAGGTTATGTAAGCAAAACATGGATAATCTTCTTGTCAATCACACTGCCACGTCTGAAACAGAACCACAGCATAAAACGGTTGCCGACGCTAAGAGAACTATACGGAGTACTCCAGTATGGAATTCGACCCCGCTGATTACACAGGCAAATCAAAGCGCGATATTCTGCGCGAACTCGTCGAATACGTCGTCAAGACCGACGAGGAGATGGAAGAAAAGACGACGCGCAGCGGGGGACAGACCGACCTGAACATATACTTGTGCGACAACCAAGGATTCGAGATTGGAGACGTTGACCACTGGGTACATCAGCTCACTGAGGACGATCGCATTACTGGCCATGCGGAGAATTTCGCATCCGAGCACACCTTCTCAGAAGACGTCGCTGACGATGACATATCTATTGTTACCATCACTACTCCAGCGAAAGGGCGCGAAGATGAGTTCCTCTTCGTCACCACAGACGATGGTGACTACGTCTGGGTAATCACGACTGTTCACTCTGATTGGCGCGATAAGACTATTGAACGCTTTCTCGACTATCTCCCGTGTCTCGAACGGCTCTATTTGTCCTCCGATGATCTGGAAGATCTTACCTCCGATATCAGAGATTCTCGAGTCTCCGGGTTCACCGCGAAATACCACGCCCCGAATAGGGAGAGAGACGCAACTCTTCGATTCACGGGTGCGGAACCTGGTGACTTAGAGAAGGCCGAAGACGCATTCGATGCAAAGCCAACGCGGATTGACTTCGACCAGACGAATTCTCCCAGTACTGCTATTCAGGGGGCGAATACGAATAACGGTCGAATTTCTATGCGGTCGGTACGCGATGGGTCAGAGCCGAAAGCTGTGGAAACGCTGCTCGGCATCACGGAAGGGTATCAGTCACTTGATCGTGCACGGTTCGATGTCGAGTTCTCTCCAGAGCTACGCAAATTGGAGAATGGATTCACAGTGGACGGATTTACTGCCGTTGAACTTACTGAACCAGACCGTGACGACGCAGCTACTGAGGAATTAGTCGACGAGCTCGAAACGCACGTATTAAACGGAAATCGGTATCGACACGGAATCCGTGATGGGGGAACGAAGATTCGTGTATTCGATACTGAGCACGACGAAACCTTCGACGTCGCTCTTGAGCCCCCAGATATCGTGCTATATGCACGAGAGACGACAAGTGCGTTGAGTCTCCGGGAATTTGTCCGCGAGGTCTACGAGAACCTCGATTCGACATACTCCCTCGCGAAGAAACAAAATCCGGTGGCGATTCAATAGATATGACGTCGCTGACAGCGGGTGAACGGCAACGACGCGAGGTCAACACCTATAATCTATTCTATTCCGCTGTCACGGCTCGTGCTGATCCCCCTCTGTACTCACGGGGGGTTCGTATCCCTGTGATGTTCCCCGTCTTCGAGGACCGATCCGAGGGGAGATCAGTCAAGGCACAGCCGGATTTCGTTCTGTACGACGGCTCGACATGCGCGCTCTGTGAAATCAAAAGCGGCCACCACATCAACGAACGCGACATCAATCAGATGGAAGAATGCGATGAGGTGACGATCGAAGCCGCTGAGGAGGAATTAGAGAACGCTCAAGTCCGAGAGAAAACCGAATATGACGGTACTGTGACTGCTGTCGAGTCACTTATCGTTTATCAGGATATGGATGAAGAGTATATTGAGGAGACGCGTCGTGAGTCGGAGAATTTTCGAGCGGCTCTCGACAGGATTACCGATTACGCGGTATTGATGACGCAGGATTACGGCGGCGACCTTCGGGTACTAGCCGGCGATTTCGACGACGATAGAGCGATGCAATCCGCGCTGCGGACCGGTGTAACGCTCCCGGAGAACCCACCGGATGAGATTCTGCTTACTGAGGGAATGGAGCCGGAGGTTTTGGCTATGGCGGTTACGGATATCTGGGGTGAACAGGCCCTAGATCATGAAGACGGTATCGAGGTAACACGAGAACAAGTACGAGACTTCTTCGCACCGCGGCACAATGTGAATCCTGGCGATTTAGGAATCGTATTTGAGTTCCTGGAGGACATCGGCGCGTGTGATGTAGTAGGAACGCATCGGTACGAGTTCCGACGTGAGCATATGGGTGCGATCCTCGGCGTCGAGGAGATGGTTATGGAACAGCGTGTCGAGGATTATCTCCGAGAAGACGACCAGGCGACGTTTGACTCATTTAGCGGTGCTGACGACGATAACGATGATGACGAAGAGGACGAAGAACGTGAATAGCTAGCCGATCCCGATTGTGGATTAGGTACAGAGGGTATTTCTGGAGCGTTGATTGCCTCAAAGACAGTACGGACTATCGTCCTGTTGATACAGGTGAGACACAAACAATTACATGAGCAGGGACAGGACTCATCAGCATATGGCAACTTCCGTCCCCTCACTCTTCGAAACCTGTACCCCACACGACGATGTGTTGGAGGGTACATTATCGGAAAACCAATTCGCAGCAAAACTCTCTGGTGTCGTCTTTAATCCAGATAGTGCGCCAGATATCTACGCAGATCCTGAGACATTCTTTACCAAGACGTACGCAACGGACGGTCTTCAGGATCTGATCACCCTTCTGGCGAAACGATACGTCGGGAAGAAGACGGACGAATACAGCGGTGAAAATGGCTTCCTGTCACTCGATACCGTCTTCGGTGGTGGAAAGACCCACTCCCAGATTGCGGCGTACCACTTCTCTCGCGAGCCGACCGCAGTTGATGACCTCTCCGAGTTCATCACCGACGACGAGATCTCTTCAGCATTTGCTGACATACAGGACGACCTCACTGTAGAAACGGCGGTCTTCGAGGGGGGGCACGTCAGTGCGATGGACGCGAGGTGCAACAAGGACGATCCGTCCGCCCCCAGTACACAGACGATGTGGGGGGAACTCGCCTATCAGCTGGGCGGTGCAGATGGCTATGCGCTGTTTAGCGACTACGACGCTGACCGTGTAGCTCCCGGGGAGTCCGACATTGAGGAACTATTTGAGTTGCTGGATGACCCTGGACTCGTCCTCATCGACGAGGTTGCCCAGTATCTCGAACAGGCGGCTGCCGTTGCAGTTGAGGAATCGACCCTCGCGGACCAGACGAACTCATTCCTGTGGTCGCTAATGCGCGCGACACAGAACTCCGACGATGTTACTGTCGTTCTCAGCGTTGCTGCGACCGCATTCGAAGACAAAGCCCAGCAGGTACAGGAACTCATCGACGATCTCGACGCTATCTCGGAGCGGACGGAGCGCTCCGTAACGCCGACTGAAGACGACGAAGTAGCCGAAGTGCTGAAACACCGACTCTTCAAGTCTATCGACGAGAGCGCAGCAACACAGGTCGCGGACGGATACCAGTCTTTCTACCGTGATTACGAAACGGATCTCACAGACCGCGTGACCAAAGCGGAGTTCCACGAACAACTCGAGCGAACCTATCCCTTCCATCCGACGCTCATCGAGTTGCTCGCTCAAGAGATCGATACACTGCCGAACTTCCAGCGGACGCGGGGTGCGCTCAAGCTCGTCTCCAGGGCCGTCCACCACGTCTGGAGCAATCAGAGTGCCAACGAGGGTCGGAACTTCATTCGCGCGTTCGATATGCACCCTTCCGACGAGTACGTCTGGTCGACGCTGCTGGATCTCTTCGGACAAATCGAGCAGGACCTCCGGACGGCATCGAAGTCGGACGTCTTCACGAACGATGGCAAGGCGGCGTGCCAGTACGAGGACGAGAACTGGACGCCGATGGGGCATCCGCCGATCGCCACGCATCTCGGAACGACGATACTCTGGAAGAGCATTGTTTCCGGTGGCAACCGGGGACGTGGGCTCTCGCGGCGAGAGTTGTGGGAGATGATCCTCGAACCCAGCGTGGAGCTCGACCATTACCGTGACGCGCTGAAGAACCTGAGCGAAACCGGGAGTAGCCCCGAGACGGAGGCGTTCTTCCTTTACGAGACCGAGAACGGACTGCTCCGGTTCAAAGGTGAGCCCAAAATCTCGAAGCTCATCACCAACGAGGCCCAGCAGATCGAGGACGGTGTCGCCAGAAACAGGCTCGAACAGACGATTCGAGGAGCGCTCGGCGGTGGAGAGTTCGACACGATCTACGACCCGCAGGCTCCGTACGAAGTACCGGACGAATACGACACGGTTCGGCTCTGCGTGATGGGCTTCAGCGCCGTGACGGTATCGAGCGACCAGGATGAACCGCCGGAACTGCTCCAGACGCTTGCGACGACGACCGGAAGCTCACCGGGAAGCGAGAAGAAGCGAGTGTATCGAAACAACGTCGTCTTCCTCGCAGCCGGGGAGCAGGAGATCGAAGGCGCACTCGATCACGCAAGGCGCGTAAAGGCGATGGAGCGAATCCTGAACGGGCAGGCCTGGGAGACGGAACTCAACAGCGCACAGCGTGACGACCTCGACGAGCGGTTGCAAGAGACGTCAGCGCTGCTCGGGGAATCCGTCCGGCAAGCTTACAGACACCTCTACTACCCCGGTACGGGCGGTCTCAAGAATGAGGTCATCGACTCCGTCAACGAAAACGATGACCTGCACGACGTCGTCTTCGAGAACCTTGACAGCCTCGATCGGCTCATCACCCGGAACGAGGGCGCGCTGGGAACGGCGTGGTTCACCAACCGTATCTGGCAATCTGATCCGGATTCGATGACCACGCTCGACATCCGGAAGCTGGTCGCCAAGCGCACCGACGTCCGGATCCTCCTCGACCCGAAGCCGATTCGAGAGACGGTTCGCAGCGTGACCACGAGCGATACGACCGACTACGTGTTCTGGGATGGTACCTCAGGACGCGGATACTGCTCCGAAGAAGATACGGCATCGACAGAGACGGGCGAACGTCCGCTCGTCGACGCGGAAGAGATGTCGACGGCACTGTCGATGTCGGACGTACTGATCAGCGACGATCACGTCGTTTTCGCGGACAGTGAGGCGCTGCTGGAAGCTCACGATCTCACGTTCCCAGCGCTCGACGAAGACGAGGAGAACGAGACTGAAATCGAGGACGATGACGAGACGACGGATGACGACGACGATGACTTGGGCGGGACCGCCATCGACGAACCACCGAAGCGCTCGGAGCTGTCGTTCACCGCAAGTACGGATTCCCCGAGTGCGATTTCGGGCGCGTTCTCGGCGGTGAACGGCGACATCGACCAGCAGAAGATGCGGCTGCGGGACAACCACGATGTCTCCAGCGGCGATATCGATGTCGTCATCGACACCATCGAGATCGAGCTCGAGGGCGACCAGGTCTGGGAGCGGGCCTGGTTCATCAGTGACAAGATCAAGGATTTAGATAGGATCGGGGAAGCAACCAAGGTCGTGTTCGAATACGTCGCGGAATCCGCAGACGAATCGATCAGCGTCTTCGAAGCGGGCTACGAGGGCACCGCAGCAGAGTTCGCCCAGCACTTCGGGACGAACCACATCCCGGAGAGCTTTATCAGCCGTGGCGGAGAGGCTGAAGGAGAAGCCGTGCTCGTAACCGAAGCCGGTTCCCTCGACGACAACTCGCGGGAGAACACACTGGGCGTCCTTCAGGAAGCACTCGAAGGACTCGGTGGCATCAACAATATCGAACTCGTCGTCACCGGCACGGTGAAGGAACGGACGGACGAACCTGAGGAGGTGACCCAATGAGCATCGAGTCGGAAGCGGAGTCGTTTGCCTACGGGAGCAGTATGCATGGCGGTCGTCCCACGTTCGCTCTGACGCGGCGACTCGGAGACGATGCCGGATTGACGCTATACGAGTTCATTCCCGATGATCTCGCGAACGGCCGGCAGAAGCGCCTCCAGCGGGCAAACAGTAACCGCACCCTCTCACGAATCTCGATCGTGGACGCACTTCCCGATGTCGATGAGGACGCAGACGGACGGCTGAGCTTCGTCGACGTCGGGTCGCCGTCCGAACGCACCCCGAACAGTTGGGACTGGAACGAGTGGTGCGCGTTGAAAGTTACGACGCTTCGTGGGAAACGCCAGCAGGCCGTTCACCGACTCGTGAAGTCGGTACTGGCTGACGCAGGCGTCGATCCTGCAACGGTCACTCGTGGTGAGGGATCTGCAGTGCTGTCGGAAAGCGATGGCGTGCGGCTCACGATCGCTTTCCTTGCGCTGAAAGAGCTCCGGAAGTACGAGAAACTCACGACTGTGGCAGACAGTCTTGACCGGATGAGTCTTGAGGAGTGTTATTACTGGCACGCGAAGTGTCGATCACCATCAAGTCAGAACGGCGTCACAGCTCTTCGTCAACTATTAGCAGGACATATTTGAAAATGAACGACAGATCTGATTTAGAAGACGATTCGGAGTACAAGGCAATAAAAGCAGAAAGCGTTCTACCTACTAAGACCGTAGGTATTGAGAGTCTAAAGGAATCGAACCCGGAGACCATGTCTCCACATAGAAATATTTTCAAGTGGTTTGCTCGACGGCCTACCGCTGCTACCCGGTTAGCAATCCTTAGCTCTGTCCTCCCGCAGGATGTGTCTAATGATGAATTACTGGATCTGATGTGCATTGGCCCGAGAAGGAACGTAAATAGAGATATCACGGATTATGTCTTGGAAAAGTTTGCTTCAAAAAATAACCGAAGCGGATCAATTGAGGAGCATTTTGGATATGAATATCCACACAGAAATGTTCCCCCCGCTTCAGAATTAGAAGAACTCCACGATCAATTACGATCTCAGTGGAATGGAGATCTGCCGACGGTAATTGATCCGACTGCTGGCGGCGGTACAATCCCTCTCGAATCGCTCCGCTATGGCCTCCCAACGGTCTCAAACGAACTTAATCCCGTTGCTTGGCTAATAAATAAAGTAATTCTGGAATATGCTCCAGAGGTCGGCTCTGTTGAATCTGATATTCAATATTGGATGGATGAGATTGAAGATTATGTCCGTAATGAGTTAGAAGATTACTTCCCTGATAGAAATGGCATCTCCCCAAGCCACTACTACCGGGCCTATAGCATCTCCTGCCCCTCGTGCGGTAGTCGGATTCCTATTTCAAATCGCTGGTATTTCAACCGTCGTCGAAATGCTGCAGTCTACCCTAAATTCACTGAGGGAGAGTTAACATTCGAAGTTATTGACCCGTCCAAGGTTGACACCAGAGAGAGCTATGATCCGAATCAAGGGACTGTAAGCGGTGGAGATGCAGAATGTCCCCATTGTGGTGTCGTAACAGAACGTTCAGATTTAGTCGAGATATTCAAGAATGGCAGCTTTGAATTCGAGGTTTGTGGAGTAAGATATGAAGAGGAGATTGGAGGGACTAAGTACCATTCTCCAATTGAAGAAGACGTTGAAGCGGTTGAGAAAGCTGAAGAAAAAAATCGACTCTGACCTCCGGCTATCCACACTTCTCACTGTAGAACGATTCGAGGGATACTATGACCGGGCTGTTCCCTACGGAGTAGAACAATGGAGAGACGTCTATAGCCCTCGCCAACTACTCACGCACGCTGCTTATTTGGAAGCATTTGAGGAGGTATCTCCCGAAATTCAGTCAGAATACGAGGAGTCAAAGGCAGAACTCATCTTGATTTTATTATCCTTTATTCCGGTGAAACTAGTTAGCCGTAATTCAAGATTGAACCCGATGTCACCGGACTATGGCTCTCCCAGTGATATGCTTGGAGATAATAACTTCTCATTTAAATATCATTTTGCTGAGAGCAATCAAATGGTGGGGACATATAGCTACGAGTCGGAAGCGGAGAACATTATTGGTAGCTATGAAGAGACTGCTCAGTATGTCTCTCATGTCGATGAACCAGCTACAATATATCGGGGAGATGCTTCTGACCTACCTATTGATGACTCAGAACTGCAGGCAGTGGTGATTGATCCACCCTATGGAGATAATATCGTCTACTCAGAGATCTCCGATGCGTTCTACGTCTGGCTACGTGAATACCTTGGAAGTGTATTCCCAGAGGCATTCGGTCCTCAAGAAACGAACAAAGATGATGAGGCCGTTGAAAATCCAGCATTAGTTGACCAGGATTCCGACTCCTCTAATGGGGCTTCTGCACGGGAACACTACGAAAACAAGATGCGGTCAATCTTTACTGAAGCACACCGCGTTCTAGAGCCCGGTGGAGTTATCACCATTTACTTTACGGATAAAGAAATCGGAGCGTGGGATTCATTAACAATGTCTATCATGGAATCGGACTTCACCATTACGGCGACACACACGATTTCCAGTGAAAGCCCCAGCCGTATTGGTGTACAGGGACAATCGTCTGCAGACACGTCACTACTTCTCACTTGCCGCAAACCGGTCAATCCTACTCAAGAGGATACACCGCCAACGCTATGGAGCGATATTCAAGAGCAAACCTTCGAGGCGGCAAGGCAGAAAGCTACGGATCTTTTAGACTCAGATCTTAATTTGACTAAGACAGACGTCATTATAGGCGCGTTCGGTCCCACTCTCCGGGTATTTACTGAAGAGTATCCTGTCGTAGATATTCATGACAACCCCGTTCGACCAAAGCAGGCATTAGAGGAAGCAAGACGAGCCGTCACGGAGGTTCTTATTGAGAGGGAGTTGGAAGACAGTCTAGATGAAGTGGACTCGCTAAGTCGCTGGTATATTCTCTCCTGGCTTGTATATGAATCTGAAAACATACCCTATGACGAAGCGAGACAACTCGGTATCGGGGTAGGTGTTCAGATCGATGAAATAAAGCAGGATACCAAAATCTGGGGTAAAAGCGGGGATACCCTTGTTTTGAAGGGACAGGACTATCGTGTCAGAGATTACACTGCACTCGAAGCTGGTGAAAAACGACGCGAACAGGCTTACCCAGTAAATCCACGAGATACGTCGTTCGATTACAACATCGATGCCGTCCACGCAGCTCTAAACGTGCTTGAGACCAAGGGCGGCGACTTTGCTTGGAACTGGCTGAAGGAACGCGATCTACAGAATGCCTCCTGGTTCACGAAGACGGTGAAAAGCCTGCTCCAAGTCGTTCCACAGGATCATCCTGACTACGAGTTGCTTGTCAATCTCGCATCTGGTGAGACCGGCCAGTTGCTAGACATCGATACGGACTTCTTGAGTAGGGAGTCCGAAGACGAACAGACCCGAACTACTCTCCAAGACTTCTAACTCCTCATCTGACCATGTCTTTCCGAGATCATCACTGGAAACGAGTGTACGAGAGCAACTTCCGGGGTGAAGAGACTCTGGTCGGCGCGTTCTACCAGCCGATGCTCTCGGAAGCGGTTCAGTACGATCGTCTCGCTGGCTACCTGAGCCTCCAGAACCTCGCTGACGCCCTCCAAGGGATTGAATCCGCGTTCGAGACGGACGGTGAAATCCGGATCATCGCCTCGAAGAAACTCGGTCGGGAGAACAAACCAGCTCACGGATAGTCCCCTCTCAGAGGAAGGCGAGTCCCGTCTCGCGCTCATCGCGCAGATGATGGACGAGGGACGGCTTCAGCTGAAGATCGGTGAACCTCGAAACAGTACCAACGGCGGGATCTTCCATCCGAAGCTCGGTATCGCGACCGACGCCGACGGCTACAGCATCTCATTCGAGGGTAGCATCAACGAGACGTACAACGCCTGGTACCGCAACTACGAGCGGTTCAAAGTCCATCGATCGTGGGACGACGTCGAGGGGGAGTACGTCGAAGAGGACATCGAGACCTTCGAGCGCCTTTGGAAAGAGGAGCACGAAGACGTCGAAGTCACGGACATCGACGAGGCGATCGAACAGGACATCCTCGATTGGCAACCCGAATCCGACGAGGAACTGCAGGAGCATGTCGAACGCCTCCAGAACACGAAGGACCCACAGGCCTCGGAAGCGGCAGTCGCACAGATCGTCTCCGACTACGGCCGTCTCCCCGGTGCGCTGCATATGGCTGAGGATATTAGCTCAATCTCGCCGTGGCCTCACCAGCGCGTTGCCGCCGATACGGCGGCAAGCATCTACCCCGAAAGCCTCCTGTTCTGTGACGAAGTCGGACTCGGGAAGACTATCGAGGCAGGGCTGACGATCTCTCGACTGCTCACCATCGGAGAAGTACGTGACGCGCTCTTGCTCGTCCCCGCGACCGTCCAGCCGCAGTGGCAAGAAGAGCTACTGGAGAAGTTCAATATCAATACGCACTCGTACGATTATGCCGGTGCTCAGCGCATCCTTCGAGATGCGTACGGGAGAGAACACGCACTATCCGAGTATGACCCGGCAGACGACTGGGAGAACTCACACATTGGTGAGTTCGTCTCCGAGCGGGACGGCCCGACGGTCGTCTTGGCCTCGTGGCACACGGCGCGCGTGAGGGCAATATGGAGCTGTTCTCCCCGACAGTCCACAGAGGCAGCGACAGCGAGAGCGGCGCTCTCACTCCGGGTCAAGGAGCGGTCGATGCCGACTGGGATCTCACACTCGTAGACGAAGCCCATCACGGACGTAAGGGGACGAATCTCTACGACCTGCTCACGGACCTCCGGAAGGATACCACGAGTATGTACGTTCTCACGGCGACACCGATGCAGCTGGAAATCACAGAGCTGTACGACCTTCTTCGGCTCTGTGAGCTCCCCGAAGGCTGGAACGATCGTGAGAACTTCGAGACCTACTTCGATGTCCAACAAGATCTCCCTGAGCTACTGGACGAGATAGCCGGGTCTGACTCCAAAACTGTCGAAGTACTCCTCCCAGGTCTCTCGTCCAAGTGGAACGTCGAACCCTACGAAGGGATGCTCACTCTTCGGACGTGGGCAGGGATGATTCAGGCGTTCGTCCGGAAACACGACGACGTCGCAGATCGAGTAGAGGAGGCGATTGACGAAACCGGGCTGTCGCTGAGCGAACGCCGTCGGCTCAAGCGCGTCCTTGGCGTCGGTCGGCTCGGCGCACGCGACTGGGAAGATCGGTTCTCGCAACTCTCCGGTGAAAGCCTGCGGTTTTTGCTCGAGCTCGGTAGTCAGACGACACCTGTTCAGTCTCGCGTGTTCCGCAACACCCGGGAGACGCTACGAAAGTTCGCGGAAACTGGTCGGCTCGACCAGCGCGTACCACGCCGAGAGATCGAGGTCCGAGAGGTCGAACTCGGCGACGCAGAACCGTTGTACGACCGCGTCGAGACGTACATCTCCGACGTCTACAACCGCTCCAAGCAGCTTCTTGAAGGGAAAGAGCAGACCGCTGTCGGCTTCGTGATGACGACATATCGCCAGCGACTGACGAGCAGCCTGCATGCCATCGAACAGTCCCTTCAGCGACGTCGAGAGAACCTCAAATCGGAATTGCGTGATGTCTCCGGAATCTCGGACAGTGACCTGCGAACGGGCGCACTCGCCGATCGAGAAGAGGTGCTCGATCGTGAGTACGACGTGTCGGTCGACGAAATCGGGGCGACCGGGGACGCCGGCGAGCGCATCCGACAGTACGAACTGAGCGAACTCGAGGATTTCATCGCCCAGCTATACGACGTCCCCGAGGATCCGAAGCTCGAACAGTTGGTCCAGGATCTGCAAACGCTGAGCGGTTTGGCACGAGACACAGTCATCATCTTCACGCAGTATACGGACACGCTTGACGCGATCAAGAACAAGGTATGTCTCAGCCATCCTGCGGTCGGGACCTACTCCGGCCGGGGCGGAGAAATATACGAGGAAGACACCGGTGAGTGGCGAGGAACGAGCAAAGAGCGGGTCAAACGAGAGTTCACCGATCCGAATGGAGATCTCTCGGTTCTCATCTGTACTGATTCCGCTAGCGAGGGACTCAACCTGCAGACTTGCGATGCGATGATCAACTACGACCTGCCGTGGAACCCGATGCGGGTCGAACAGCGAATCGGCCGGATCGACCGCATCGGGCAGGTGAACGACGACGTACTCATCTGGAACTACGTCTACGCTGATACCGTCGAAGAGGACATCTACGACCGGCTTCGTGAACGAATCAACCTATTCGAGCAGGCCGTCGGACCGCTCCGTCCGATATTGGAAGGATTAGAGGGGGACGTTGAACGAGTCGCGATGGGTGAGTCGGATCAGGACAGCGAAGACATCGCCAACACGGCCGAAAGTCGCGCTGCCGAAGCAGCAGAACTATCGAGACGTGTCGGTCTCGCAGAGGATGGCAAGGAAACAACTGAAGCGGAGATAATCGAGTCGTCGAAACTCGATGGTTGGACGACAGCTCACCCAGATATCGAATTGGTCGGGTACCCCGATCGCCGCTTCGAGCCGATGGTAACTCCAGACGTCGTAAAGCGGCTCTTCACTCAGAGCCAAGTCCTGCGGGATCAGGGATGGCGATTCGAAATGCTGGATCGACAGCTGACCGACGACGAAGATGCGCCGTACAAGAAACTCTACCGTATGTCGGTCCCGGACGATGCTAATCCGCCAGTCCCGACAGATCCTCCAGAAGATACTGTCCAGGCGATGTATACTGATGACGACGAGGTACTGATCTCTTTCGACCCGAAAGTGCTCGAATGGTATCCGTCCGTCGTGATACCGCTCCCACAGCAGGAGTTATTCGAGTACCTTCTGGATGTGCTACGCCAGAATCAGCGCGGGGAGGATATCGGAGAATTAGTTCGGTTTGATGGTTGGTTGAGCGAATCAGGAATCGAGATCGAAGTGAACGAATCCGGTCAGTCAGATCCGCTAGTGTCGATGTATGCCTCCTCTGAGTCTAAACAACGGTTGTCACTTGATGTAAGTGTTCTAAATGAAAAGATGGCGACAGAAACCATTCAACGCTGGTTAACTCCCTTTGAATAAGAGATGACTCCCGAAGATCGGGCATCTTGACTTCCGCTAGAATTGGCGTATGGTGATACGTTTGGATAGGAAACAAACATTCAATCCCAGCTATCACCAGCACCAATCATCGCAAAATCAACATCGTATCGCTCAACTTGTTCGGTACACTCACTGAGTAAACGTCCAACATTTTCATTGTTCTCTTCCGGGTCAAAATTGAGTTTGAGACCTGGATGGACACCGCAAATAGTATAGTCCCACTCGGACGCCACAAAATCGGATTTAATATCCTCAAAAGTATCCTTGCCGTGAATGATATGTGAACCAATGTCCCGTTCGTGTTCGTTATGGATCTGATCGACGAGTTCACGATTGTATGTGTAGCGAAGCGAACGGAGCGTCTGGTGATAAATATCTTTGAAGTAATTCACTCTAACACCGGCTGACTTCGATCGCTTACAGTGATAGAAGGTTATTTCCTTATCATCTCTCTTGAAGTCAATGAAATCTGCAATCTCATCTCCCATGTCCCCACAAAACAGCACATACTCTCCCCCTCCGTATTCCGATGTGAGTATCTCAACCATCGCGGGGAAAACCGTTTTTGTCGGGGTCAGATCCCAGACAGCTGAGAGATTATAATCCAGATCGGAGATGTGGTCCCACCAAGGTGGCTTCTCGGTGGCTTTCTCGTTGATATAGTCTGACCAGTCCGGCTGGAGAGACATAATGAGTGACGATGGATCGAACTCATCGAGAGTGGTCTCTGCAGCGTATTCGGCACCTCCCATCACGGCTGTACTAGCATCGACATGGAATCTGGGAGGATACTTACGCAAGAATTCATCCCCTGGAAGCGAAGAGTGAGTCCGGACATCGGGGAGGCGAAACTGATAGTCAGTAATCTCTCCAGACCACTGGTTCGTGGCGATGTCATACGTGCACTGGATAGAGGAATTCACCGGCTCAGCGGAAACGCACACATCAACCGACGACGTCGGAGTATCTACCGAATCGTCTATTTCAATAGCTAAATTAATCTCATTCCAATCGCCTGTGCTTGGTTCTTGGAGCTCTACTTTTTTTGTAAGCAGTGCTGGGAATGGTACCGCAGAAAATGGCTCTGAACTGAAAACATCCACTGTAGTCCCTTGATTGAGTGTTCCGAAGTGCTGAATTGTTGGTTCACGGTCTGCAGTCAGTTTCTTTGCTAGTGTCACACACCACCTTTCGAACGAGGAAAGATCGCCCTTTGAATTTGACCAGATTGAGCCTGTTGTGTTACTAATTCCCCGCGTATTACTGGTCGACGATGTGGACTCACTCTCATCGCTGTCGCTATCAGGGGCTTCGGTGTCGGACTCAAATGACGCGAAGATATGTCCATGCGTGTACCGTCGGGAGTCAGAGTGATATACTGCCCCCTGTACATCATTGCCTGTCAGAAGCTTATGTTCCGGTTGCGTCCCTGATGGGACCAGTACATTGTTCATGCCCGCAGCTCTAAATTTCGGTGCTGAGAGCGACTGCATCGCCCTGGAGAGCCGTTCCCCTTCGATCTGTGATATTGTCGTTTGGTCACGTACCAACGTGCTTCGGATCTTCTTTGCCCGGCGGGAATCGGAGGTGTACTCAAACAGGAGATCGCTGTTATCAGGAGCACAGTAGAGATGTAAATTATATGTCTTGCTCTGTAGAATCGTATCGGTCCCCCATGTCGGTGATTCCTGCGTCGTTGTGATACATCCCCACACTGAGTCTGGTGACGAGATGACATATCCGAGGCTACGATCTGCCTCTCCAACGTCGAAATCTGAGTCGTCAGCGAAGGGCTCAAAGACGGTATCGTCCAGTGTATATACAGTGACTGATTTGTACGGGCGAATGTTGTCTGGGCTCACGGCATCCAGCGGTGGTGCACCCCCAGTGGAGTCTGATTGTTGTGGCGAAAGATATTCTGAGATCAATTCGTCGGCGATATCTGCCCACCCTGTGTCATCACGATACAACTGACGAACGGCTTCGGACATGCTCTCACTCTGGACCGTCTCTTCGGTAGCAATGATTGTTGCCGGAGCATCATCAACCGGTTTACGGGCTAACCGGCCGATAATTTGGACCATCTTTGGGAATGACTTTGGCGACTCGTGAAAAACCGCTACCTGAAGATTTGCTACGTCAAGGCCCTCAGTGAATTTATTCACTACAACTACACCATCGATTGCCCCATCTCGAAGCTGTTCGATGGTCTCATGATTATTTTCAGTTTCTGAATGGACAGCTCGAAGCTCCAGATCTGTCTCATCTTCGTAGGTGTCTAGAAGCTCGTTGACTTTGCTTATTTTGTCTGTCCGGGCTAAGAGTGTTGCCCGCTTATTGGACTCCTGCAACGATCTGAGTGTACTGGCCGCCTCCTCTATTTCCTGATTGGGCCCAGTGACTGTGTCAAGACCGACTTCGTGATAGATGCCATCATTACGGGCTTCTTCAATCGGATAGTGGTAAATCAATTCACCCGGAAGTGGTTGATCTTCACGGCGAAACGGCGTAGCAGTGAACAGAAGTTGCGGAAGGTTCTCAAAGCTCTCAAGCACCTCTCGCCAGCCAGGGGCTGGCGTATGATGAGCCTCGTCGACCATGAGGAGATCAAAAAAGCCGTCAGGAGGCAATAGGAGCGGGTCTTCGTCAGCGTTCGCATAGACTTCACTCACGCTGTTCGGTGTTGAGACAACAACGTCTGCATCCCTGTGTGATTCCCAGTCATCTTCGGTAGTAGGTCGTCCCTCATGGCTATGGACCTCCAGATCGTCGGTGTCGCCAGAAAACGCATCTGCCTTGTTGAGTCCTTCGAGCTCGTCAAACCGGTCAACAACCTGACTTCGCAGTGCGTCTGACGGGACGATGATGAGGGCCCGGTCAACCTCATATTCGAACGCGGCAAGCATCATGACCGCCGTCTTGCCGCCTCCAGTCGGGAGAGAGATAGTCGCAGGACTGTTGCTATTCGTTGTTTTGTGAGCTTTTATCGCCCAATAGGCCCCCTTCTGGCACTGTCGATATTTGGCTGAGTTGCCCGACTGGCTGCTTGGAAAAGTAATGTCTGCAGCATAGTCGGTAAAAAACGTCGACATAGCTATCAGTATGTGAAGAAACACATATGATTTGCTGTTATGGGGTGAAGCATATTAGAGCGTAATCTCGGTTGTGCAACAGTTGTAACGACGTCGATTGTCCTGAGAACTTTGATAAGAATCCGCTATGTTGCCTTTTCTATTAATGTCGGTATTATCCGAGCAGGAATTGCGAACCCGATGGCAAGATCGATGGGACAATTTTCTATCCCACGTTCGAGAAGCAGATACAGCAGAAGCCGCTCAGAATGCACTCCGCGACAAGGTAATCATCGGTAATGCCGAAAGGAAAATTGCTGGCGGGCACGAAGGGCGAGAAATCCTCGAGCTACTTCAGAATGCTCGAGATGCGATCTGGCAAGGGGATGCAGAGCAGGGCCTTGTCTACGTTGGCGTCTACGACGAAGGGGTGTTAGTGGCTAATACGGGCAGCCGATTCGATCTCTTTGACCCACAAGTCGAAGATGCCGTCACGATGATCGGCGAGACCGGAAAGGGAGATAACGATCAATCTATCGGCCACAAAGGTGTCGGCCTGAAATCCATCCTCGCAACGGGTGACGCTTTCGAGATCTTCACTCGGCCGGACCAGTCTTCCGACGACATCCTTGCTGTTCAATTGAGTCGAGCATATCTCGTCGCTGCTATCCGTAATCGGCTAGGCCAGGATAGCAACATCTTGGATCTTACCGACGATCTCGATGATGCGACTCTACAGGAATTGCTGACAAACAGCAGTCCAGACGAGACGATTCCGCTTACAGGCGGGATTCAGGATTCAATCTCCAAACTCCCGCTGTTCAATTTCCCGGTTCCGTTGGCTATGAACGGATCGGAGGCAGATTCCGACCCAGTCCGCTCTCGTGTTCGTGACCTACTAACTGGCTCCTCCGGCACTTCGATCGAGGATCAGTTCCGTACTGCAGTGTTCATCCGGTACGAGGATTTTGAGTGGCGCTCACAACTATCCGATATCGGCGCTTCGATCCCCGAGGAGGAAGATACTGGATCGATTGAAGATCGGCCACAACGGATTTGGGAGTATCTCTCTGCGACAGCAAGCGAAGATGGGCTCCAGCCCGAAACGCTCGTTCAACTCGGTGGTATTGAGGAACTCACGCTTGAGCGTGCCACTGATGGCGGCAGCGATACCGTGCGCAAAGAACGGTGGGAGATCCAACGCGATTCAAGCCCGAATGTCGCGACCCCGGGTCTCGCACACAGCGAAGTTGATGTCCGTATACAGTCGCCGGACGATACCGAAACCACCCATCGCTTCGATCAATTCCAATTCACGAACGCACGTCAACACCATACTACATTACTCGTGAACAAGGCTGCAGACGGTGGCTCAGTCCCAACTGCCTCGTACCCTCTCTATCTATTCTATCCGATCGAAGGAACGAGCGCGGTCGAGCTTCCGTTCTGTCTTCACGGTCGCTTCCGAGTCGAAACGAACCGTAAGGACCTCAGTTCGAACAACTTGGCGGCGAACTGGAGCGTGCTTCAGGAGGGGCTGGATCTCATTGAGTTAGTTGGTGAGGAAGTTGCTATTGCTGCAACCGACCAGGATGCGCCCAGTTATAGCTCGCATCTTCCGTGGTGTCTTTTACCGTCCATTCCAGATGTCGACGAAATATCGGAACCAACGTCGAACGACGAACTGTTCGACTGGTTCCGCCTTGAACTGTTCGAACGACTTGGGGCGACCGAATGTATCCCAACCGTTGATGGGCCACGGCAACCAGAAAATACGCTGCTCCACTGGGATAGCTCTGTCCTCGAAGGCCAGCTCGCATACCGAACGCTTGTCGACCACCTAGAGCGCTCAGTAGAGACCTCTCCAGAGTCATCACCGCTACTCACTCAGAAAGCACTGACCGCTGTCCTCGAAATCCCTTCAATGTGGCGCGAGCGTATTCAAATGCTTCTCGCGATAGAGGACGGGCAGACTGCCTCGAAGGCACTACTCGAGGAGTGGGTTGAACAACTCGCAACCGGGCTTGCGATGCAAGATGACGATCCGCCGGCCCAGATCGTTCCCGCGACTGCTGCCAGAACCCTCCTTCGAGGCACGGTAACTCTGCTGGCAGCTGCAACGGAAGGCGATGAATTCCTTGATGAGACACTCACTGACCTTGGCGATAGATTCGACGGCATCTATCTCTTACCGTGTCGAATTCGCGAGGTCGATCCTGATGAAGAACTTGCGCTCGTCACAATCGAACGACGTCAAACTCCGACAGGTGGGCAGCATACACAGCGTCGCGTTCGGTCGGTGATCTGGGATATCGAATCGACCACTCGTGATATCGAGCGCCCGCCGACGCCACCGCGAACCTCTAATATGACGGTCTATTTCCTCGATGACGTTATTCAGGAGGACGCCACGGTTCATCACGTTCTGAGTACGGCAGGCCGAGTCTGGGGGCTTCGTGCGTATGAAGGCATTCCGAGCTTTGTCCGCTCGCTCCTCGACACGTTCGCTGATGGGCGACACGAAACAGTCGAACCAATCGATTTCGCGTTTCTAACTGCGCTTGTTGATCGTATCGGAGCCGAATCGGACGACCTACAAATGGGGGAGGGCGAGTTCTTCCCGCTCTCATACCTCGAAACCGCGATCACACAACAGGAAGGCGTTCAGCGAGCGAATCTCCGTCGACGGGTACAGCTTCGCACCTGTGATCTCCAACTGCATCGAACGCAGCCGCAACCGATTGCAGAAACCGTTCTCTCGGATGAGTGGCAGTCAGTTCGCGAGCGAGCACTCAGATCCGATGAAGAAGAACAGGCAGACGATGACGCCGAGGTGCCCGCGGATTGGACTGACGTCCCTGCAGATCAGTATCCTGCCCCGACGTGGCCGTCCCCGGACACAGAGACATGGGCGACCTTTCGTGATCAGATCAAGCGGGACGTTTCGGACGCTGATTTCGTCCGCGCTTTATCTCTCCTTGGTACGGGTTCGTTGCCGGGCGTCAGCGTTCTCTGGATGTACGGCGACGACCACCCTTCGATGCGTCGGGACCACCATTGGAACCCGACAGAGTGGGGTAGTGACGATTTCATCGATTCTGTGCCTGATATCGTCCAGAGATTACAGACGACTCTCTCGGAGAACGCAGACTATGTATCACTTCTCACCGGTGTAGAGCATCATCCGCAGGTTAGTGCCGATCATTCCCCGAAATGTAACGTCAAGACAGATGGTGAACTCTCTCAAGTAAACCTGGCCTCGTGGGTCTGGATAGATGACGCTGAACGTCTTTCTCAGCGCGCTCATGCGGTTCGAGAGGTTCTCCGCCGACACGGTGATGCATTCGTTTCGACGCTCTTGCAGACCGGCTGGTCGTGTAACAACGGCCACAAGCGACGCTCGTGGACCTCGTCAGTTCCGAGTCTGTTGAACTGGCAGCTTCGTAGTCTCGATATCTGGGGTCCTGTTGTTGATGTCGACGATGAGCTCGCCGAACGGTGGGTTGAGTATACCTCGCAGCTTCGCTTCGCTGTCCGGAAAGAAAGTAGCCGTGGCGCACAGGCTGCTCGGATGTTTCCACACGTTGAGGCGGATAGCGGATTCTCCGAAGAGGTGCTCGAAACGCTTGACGTTCAACCTGTGAGCGACCTCGGGCCAACCGGTGCGACGAGGCGGCTACAGCAGTTGCAATCTGTTCTCGTCGATGGACCACTGCCGGAGGATGGTCCAGCCCGTCTCTGGATTCCAGGTGAACGCATCAACGACTGGAATCAAGCGTATACTCAACTCTTACAACCGTTAGTTCGAGAGTTCCCAGACGATCCAGCGGATCAACGCGATGAACTGGACTGGGGTGCCTTGACGCACCTCCCGCTGCGTGACAGCGACCAGTGGCTGACGGCATCTATCGAGTGGATTCAGGAAAATACAGATCAGATCCGCTACTATCAGGATCAGTCTCCCAAACCGTGGGAACTGCAGACTGCCGAAGAAAACGACTACTATATTCTTCCTCGACCGAGAAGTGGGCCGTTCGTTCGGCTGGCGACAGCACTCGGAGTTGACCAACTCCAGGCATCGAAGCTCGTACTCGATCTGGAGGATGATGACTTAGCGTCGTAACTGAACAGCACACCGGCCGCGTCGCCGAGTTCCAACAGGCCTTGACGGAACGGCAGGATCTTCTCGTTGCTTCGACGGAACGATCCGATGAGGAAGAAATCGTAGATACCGCAGAAAATCTCGCAACTGCTGCAGCAAATATCGCTGTCGTAGAAGCGTTCCCCGACGATGTGCTTCGACAACTGTCAGATCCCGCATCTGCACTCTATAGGACTGACGACGGCAATGAGGCCCTCCTCCTGAACGCCGCCGAAGCCAGTGATTCACTCTCGTTGCAAGGGCTTTCGATGGGGATCGCCCTGCTTGTCGAACGACCGACGAAAGTTGCTACCTTCCGGGAGGCACTGCGCAGCGACGTCGAGGTCGATGAACTCGAATCACGCTGGAAGAAGCGGACGTTCCCAATCGAGGCGGTCAAACAGGTGCTCGGATCGAACGCGCTTCAGTCGTTTGAACGCGATGTCAGGGCACTCAACGATCTGCTAGGTCGGCTCGATCGTACTCCAGTTGATGCTGGTCCGCTTCTCGATGCACTCGAAGATGCAGACTCCGATACGATCGGCTTCATCCGGGAGTGGTGCGCAACGGGCGAACAACCGAATCCTGACGCCAATGTTGACCACGACCTCACAGACCTCGCTCCGACGATCCGAGAATGGATCGACGGTGTCCACGCAACACTTCCGGACAAGTTGCAGTTCATCGCCGCGGGCCTCTTCTCCGAGACGGCTACCTATTGGGTTCGCGAATTGGAAGCACAGGACGTTGATGAAGCAACCGTAGCTGTTGTCATCAATTGGCTCGATGCTCACCGCGGGACACTCGACCGACCGCCGTTCAATAGCGATGCCAGACAAGCGTACGTGCGCCTTCGAACCGTCGCCGAACTCTGGGAACAGACCGATCCCGCAGAACTCACTGAACTCAACACTTGGAGCGAGCGACTCCGCGAACTCCACTCATCTGCGTCTCCCGAATGGTCGGATTCAGTCCCCGAATCGTATGCGACAACGCTCGGTTGCCTGCCGTTCGTTGCGCACGTCAGCATCAACGACCGAATTCAGACTCTCCTTGAATCCCTCTGCGAGGACATCGACAGTGAACTACCGGAAGTCGAATTCGACTGGGACAGTCTCGTTACCACCTACGTTGAGGAGGGGACGATTCCGGAATCGGAAACTGATCGAGGGGCTAAGGACCATCAAGAGCGAGCGTTTGCAGATCTCGCAACAGCGATCGATACTGATGGCGAAATCGCGGGCGGGAGTTCTGATGGCTCCATAGTTCCTGAAGGCGTTGAGGTAGCTGGTACTGATAGTTCTCTCTCCGTCTCGACTGGTGGCGGCAGCGGCGGTGGGAGTACACAGTATCGCGGGCGTGGCCAGCAAGCAGAAGCGTACGTTATGGCTGGTGTCCTCGATCGAATCGCTACGTGGCTTGACGAGCATCCTGGTGGAGACATTCGCCAGTTCCGCTCCCGGTTCAAACGGTTACATTCTGATCAGCAGGAGCGGTCATACAAGTGGCACGTCGAGAACGTTTGGTCGTCTGATCTCCTCCCACTCTTGGGAGACTCAGAAGCGTTGAATCACAGTACGATAAGCAACTGGCGAGCAGAAGTAGATGAGGACTCATTTGTTGAATTTCCGCTTGTTCGACTCGTAAATGTCACAATGGAACGGGGGCCTGGATTCGACGTCATCGATCCCCTTGGACCGCTTTCTGATGACGAGGGGACCGATGATTTTGGCCTCCAGTTCGTTCCCGTCGAGGTCAAAGCCGTGAACGGAACCACCCCGCGGTTTAATTTCCGGCTCACAACAAACGAGTACCGTCAAGCCAAGGCATTCGTTCGTGACGGGGATATTCCGTACGTTATTCGTCTTGTCTCAGTTCCTGATGCTGGAACCCCAGATTGGCCGTCACAAACAGAAATTGCGGCAGAGAAGGTTTTGAGAACCGAAACTGAGCTCGAAGCAGTCGTTGAGTCCCAACGGTTCGAGGAAGTAGTTAAAGGCGGGTACATGAATATGCGGATCGAATAGCAAGGCTCCACAACCTCGGAGGATGTTTTGTTGCTTACTTTATAAAAACACAAACTGATGGAACCAATAGATAGTTAGAAATGTGGCCTGAGATTGGATCCTCGTGTTCGCGGTGTTGCTCTACAACATCTGGCGACTTACCGACTTCTTGTTGAAAGCTGGCGTCGACGGTGAGATCGAGTACGCGCCCGTGTTGACCGTGGGTGAGTGTGTCGAACTCCTCGCCTCAGCGTTGATTCCACCTGACTAACCAGCTGCCGTCGCGTCGAGACCGCTGATTTCGAGTGGAAACACTTTCTCAGGTCGGTCGAATCAGCCGGTTTTCTCACAAATAAGCGACCCTCTCGGTGAATCCGTCCCGATTAACTTCAGAAACGGTGAGTAAGACCCACATTCAGTCCGGTATTGTCTCCGAGTAAGGCATCCTCCGAAACTGTGAGTTGCGGAGCCCGAGGCATGATATCGCTAGCGGAACTTGAAATCACCATTCCTCAAACAGTGGAGGAGGTACTACTCACCGTAGTTGTGGATTCTTAGCTCCACTATGGGACTACTCGGCCACCGACTGCTGCTTGGAGTTGTTACAAAGATTTGTTAGACCTTTGTAACAATTAGCATTATAAATACAGACTTGCAATATGATGATATGGGAACAGCAACCCGGAATCAATCTGGGGCATCCAATGCTGATTATAAGGATGCGAAACGTGATTTAGCTGATGCGGCGAGTGATAAAGATGCTGCCAAGGCGAGTGAAATCTATTTCAAGATGATTCTGGCTGCCCAACCGAACGGCGCAGCAAAGGTTCCAGCATATTTAGCGGTCCGATATGGCTCTGAATTCATTATCAAAAGTCACCAGAACGGTGTTGAGTCCGCTACTAAGGAGGTCGGCACCTCTGTGGCAAAGGAAGTCGTTGCAGCTGGTGCCTCTGACGCTGTCGTTGAACAAGCTTCAAAGGAGGCCGCCACCCGAGGCCTTGCAGAAGGATCTCAAGGAACCGACCGGACCTTCTCAGGGTCCGCAGAACGAGCAATGGAAAGTGCGATGGGTGACATTATGACGGAAGGAGCTGATGCTCTTGAACGACACCGAGATTCAGAATAACATTGACGAATTCGTAGAGGCGCATGGCGTTGAGGGATTCTTCCGAGTATATTTTCGGGAGTATCTGTTTCAACTGCTTAACGAGGAGATTGAGGCAGCTACAAATGATCCTGAATCAGACTCCGCCCTCCAACTCCATTTCAGCCAGAACGTCGAGACGGACCAAGAGTTAGAAAAATTTGAGGAGCAACTACGAGATCAATGTGCCAACCGGGCGGATGAACTGGTCGAAAGAATACAGGACCAGCCGGAACTAGCTCCAATTTTCGAAGATGCCGATGTAGAACTACTAGAGCACGAAGATGTAGAAGAAATGATTCGGAATACTATGCACGAGATGATTGTGGCGTGGGAGGACGAAGATCTTGAAGGGAACTAAGCGATTCCTGATTAAGTCTGGGACTGGATCGAGTCTTAGTGAAGCAGACTCCGACTACACCATTGTCGTCGACGATTATCGAACCGAAGCTGAAACGGAAGGTGGTCGTCTTATCAAGTATAAAAAGAACGTTCTCAATGATCTTTTCGGACGGAGCCCTCCTCAAACAGTCACGGCGTTGATTGAGGTTGCACTCGGTACGTATGCTGCGGACCGTTTGGTGAAACGAGGGCCCACTGGTGCGAAGGAAGATGAGGAAGAAATGCTGAAATCACGTCAGATTCAGATCTTGTACCCTGTTGCTGACGTGGAGAGATGGCAATCATTGGAGTCTGAATTGAATCATGCTATTAGCTTCATCTCACGTGACAATTTTCAATTTCGATTCATCGATGCTATCGACGAGACTCAGTCTAATGATGGGGACGATAGTGAGCACTGTGCTCAGATACCTGGGGCAGATTCTGTCGCGCTCTTTTCTGGCGGATTAGATAGCTTGGGTGGTCAGTCTCACTTGACCGATGAAGGGCACAACCCACATTTTGTCAGCGTTGATCACGGCCGAAACGTCGGCCATCTAGTGCGGAATTTTGACCATCTCTTCGATGGTAATCTGACCTCAATAGGTGTCGATGAGGGGTTCTCTGCATACGAAAATACGCAGTTCACTCGGTCATTCATGTACTTCGCTTTCGCCGCCGCTGTCGCGGTAGCCCTCGATGTCGATGATATCTATGTTCCCGAGAATGGTATCCTCTCACGGTTCTCCTCGCTGGAATCGGGCTGGACGACGACTCGCACAGTCCACCCACTGTTCGTCAAGAGCTTGAACCGGGTTTTCGAGGAACTATTTCCGGACCGTAACATAGAAATTACTAATCCTTTCCTTGGCTACACGAAGAAAGATGTCGTCAACTCTATCTCAAACAAAGAAAACATCCTTTTCACTCGAACGTGTCCCCATCCGCGTGAGCTGTCACAAAAAAAGGACGATGTCGGACACCCCTATAACTGTGGCGAGTGTATTCCTTGTCTAATTCGCATCATCGGTCTTGTGAACAGCAAACACCAAATACAGCCAGATGAGTTGCTATTGGATAATAACCATTTCCTGAAATTTAACTTCTCGACCGTGAGTGCAGAGACAGTTGCCCATTCCGAGCAGGGTCGACAGTCTAGTTTGTCGGTGTTTTTATTGGGCCTGAATACCCATCTCTCGTTTGCCTATCGTATCCAGACTTCTACACAAAAGGAACTGGTGTCATCTAACCCTGAGCTTCTCGACCCAGATATATTCGAGCTCTATGAACGGTTTAGCAAAGAGGTGTTCCGGACTGTGGAGTTCTTCGCTGCAGAGAACCAAACCCTGAAAGACTACGTTATAGAATTCCTTTCCTTAGAGGACGGGGAACTTGATAGCTTGACGTAGACATCACCTATTGTTGGCAGATATTCGTGAGTATGATATCATATAGGCACATCGGACTATACAACAGATGATTTCTCGTGCAAAACTGAACCGGTGGACACATTCGGAAACTGCGAATCAGGAAGAAGCCCGAGATACCAACCGCGAACTCCGGGATGATCTGGAAGAAGGTGGCCTCCAGGGCGTCAGTGAAGGGTTAGAGTTCGCTACCCTCCTCCAAGGCTCGTACCGGAACACGACCATGGTATACAATTCCGGTGACGTAGACATTCTTGTTATTCGGACAGACACCTTCCATGCAGATTTTTCTCACGTCCCTGATCATGCCGCCAGCCATGCCCCTGATCGAAATCCACAGCAGATGTTCGAGGAACATGCCGAAGGCGTGTATCGAACCCTCCAAGCCCAATACGGGACACGCAACGTCGAACGTGGTGAGAAGGCAATCGAAGTGGACAGTGATGAGTTGCCCCTTGGAGCCGATGTCGTTCCCTGTCTCCAGTATCGACGATTTTGGTCACGCCAGCCAGGAAACCACATGAAAGGAATTGTATTCTGGACTCCAGACGGGACGAAGATCATCAATTTCCCACGCCGTCATCGAATCATGGGCACCAGGTACAACGAATATACAAACGGGAACTACAAACCAACGATCCGTATTTTCAAGAACTTCAGGAATACACTCGCAGAGAACGGCGCTATTGAGAAAGAAAACGCCGCGTCATACTTCGTCGAGTGTCTCCTCTCAAACATCGAGACTGCCACAATCGCAAAGGTGGATATTCGCGACCGAGTCGAGGGAATTCTCGACGAACTCGAAGCCGACGCCGCAGAAGAGTTCCCGGACTATACTGTACAGCATGGGATGCAATCGTTGTTTGGTGACGAGTCAACCCAATGGGATGTCGAACACGCTAGGACATTCGTCACCGAGGCCAGACGCCTCTATGAAGAGGATTAATAGCGATGCATACGTACTCAACAGACAACGACAATAGGCCGACTGTATACGGTATTCTTGGATTCGGAGCCTATGCAGCTGCCCTTGCCGTGGGGTGGCTTTCAACAACGCTCAGCGCAGTCATACCAGCAGTCGCGGGCATAACGATCTCCTGGGGAGTGGGATTCACCCTTCTTACAGCGATGTTTAGTCGGTTTATTTGGAAAACAAGAATCGCCCGCGCAACAGGAGCGTCAAAAGTTCCTGATTTCAACGGCGAGTGGACGGGATATGTGAAAACCTCTTATGAGGGTGTCATTCCAGATGATGCACTTCACGCTTCGAACGACCCGAACGCGGAAATGCAGCGGGTCGCAGCGACGCTACGAATCACTCAGACATGGCGGAAAATTAGCATCCACCTGGAGACCGACAATTCCGAGTCAGACAGTACTGGAGCAACTGTACTGACTGAAGATGGGCGTTGGCCGAGCCTCAACTACCAGTATGAGAACGATCCAGACCCAGATTCAGCGCCTTCGATGACAAGACACTACGGAACCGCGGACTTAGCTTTAAAATCAGACTCTGATGAAACAGTACTAGAGGGATTCTATTACACAGGTCCTGGCCGTGAGAACTACGGAGAAATGTACTTCGTGAAATCAGAGTGAAAACTCAGTTCACTCTGTACAGTTCCAGTATCCCATGGGTTCCCCGCTGATCAGGGCGGTTGTAGTACTTTCCTTCGAGTTTGTCTTCGCGCTCATCGTATTCTAAGATAGCAGTCCCATAATGTGGGTCAAGCTCTTCGTTGGTGGTACTCCCCTCATTCCAGTAATTATACGAGAGTGTCGGCCAGGCTTTTTCTTTGACCAAGATCGTCGCTGCTCGGCTATGTGAGGGTGATTCTGGCCCATCCAATGATACACGTATCTGATCCCAGGTCTGTTTAATCTCAATACTGGTTTCCTGTTTTGTCAGTCTCTCAATCTGACGCCCATTGTCGACAATCTGCTCATCAGAGATGGGGTCCGCGTCGGCGGAAGTGTACAGATGTCTTTCCCATATACCATTGAAGTTCGGAACAGCGACCAATCCCTTATCGTGTAACCACTCCCACTTCCAGAGATATTTCGTGAAACCGAAGTAGAGTGCGGATGAGACAACGCCCATCGAAAGTCCAGGTATAGGACCAAAAACGCTGATCCCTCCAAGGAAAATCACTGCAGTAGCGATACCGATTAAGATATATCGCTGATGGCGGTTCGATTGGTCAGTGGAAAAGTTGTGCATTCTTCCGTTTGCTGTACCAGTCGTCCCACATTTCTCGGAGACGGGTTATGAGTTCATCTGCTTCGTCAGTACTCCACTGCGTGCTGCTACCGCCAAATAGAGATTCCATTTCAGAAACCTGATCAAAGCTTGAGAAGTCCGCATCTTCTAGGTGGGTGAGGATTTCGTCGAACCGATCTGATCGACTAGTTCGCTTTAGGATACTCTCTGGAACGTTGTAGATGAGACACTCGATCCCGTACGAGTGGGCATCAATCGTCCAGAGAGTATCGAAATGATTGTTGTAGTAATAGCGTGCGTTCTTGAATATACGGACAGTTTCCTTGTAGTTCGAGTGCATTTCCCGTCCGTTCTCGCGGTGAATCTTAGGGAAGTTGATTACACGATCGTTGCCGCTCTGCGGCATAAAGTGCATACCCTTGTCGATTTCCGCGTCCTCATCGCCGCCTTGGGGATAAGTCCGGTAGACACGGTATTCACCGCACGCGACGACATCAACGTCGACATCAAGTAGTGATGTCCGCTCCTTGTCGATTTTGATTGCCTTATTACCGAGAGTAACAGCTGAACGGCCAAACTTGATCCTGAGTGCCGTCAGCACATCATCGTAGAAATCACGGTGGTCATAATCGGCGTCATCGTGGTCTTCGTTGTATCGTTCTTCCGCTTCCTCACTGAGCTCCTCAAGGTCAGAGCGCCATGCAGACGTGATTTTCGCGACGACGTCTACGTCGCTCGATCCCCGTGTGTGAGTTGTGTTCGCATATGAGCCCTGTAAATAGACTTCGTAATCTTCGTCCGCTTGTTCGAGTGGTGAGCGTTCGCTCATCAGGGCACGGCGAGTCTTGTCCCGTGCATCAGCCGATCCCTTGTCAGCTCCGGTACTATTCCAGTCGTTAAATTTGGTTTCCGGAATCGGCATTTTAGCACCTGCCCATCAAACTCGATAGGTACGGTGTAGTCATGACTCGACTGCGGATGGCGGCATCCACGCGGTGTATAATGTCGTCTGGAATCATCGTATTCTATCTCCGGGTGATTTTTATGGGAGACAGAAATTGGTATGTCTGCTTGATAGTTAAATACTCGCGAAGCAGCCTGAAAGTGAAAACCTGTCTGCTGAGGTCTCTAAGACCAAAAATCTCTAGAATAGATAAATCACATCACAGGTCGTCGCGGTTTCTGAGAAATAGTATATCATAATATGATTTATCACTCCCTATTCCTTCACTAAAATCGATTTTCACCATGGTAAGAGGGCTCAATTCGTGGATATAGGGTCTTCGGAATATTACTGCGTCTTAGCGCAGAAAGACACAGTAAAATTTTGTACCCCGCCGCCGTCTGTGGAGCACAACCGATGTCCGGCCCAGAACCAGGGGGTTCAACGCCCGAAACGACCATCGAGCGCGCGATACAGGCGAGGCTTCGGAGTCTCGACTCTGGGAACTACCGAGCGAACAACGAACTCGTCCTCAACGAGTTCGCCCAGTACCTCCGTGAGCATCGAGACGTGACCGAACTCGAAGAGATAACCGTCCTCGACTGTCGACGGTACGCTCAGTGGCTTCGCAAGCGCGTCGACGAAGATGACGACCTCTCAGCTGCGTCGGTTCACGCGAACGGTCCGTACTTTACTATTGTACGAGCATTTCTCGGCTGGTGTGTCGACGACGAACGCCTCGACAAGAATCCGGCGCGGCCGAACCGGGTGAAGAACGCACTGCCTGAATACCATGGTGATCACGACCGGCAGTTCTGGTCGGAGGGGGATCGTGACGAACTTCTGACCTTTGCCGATGAGCGCGTCGACAACGCACTGGATGGATCACAGGATGACCGAGAGAGAGCCTACCGTGACCGTGCTGTCGTCGCGATGCTCGCGCTGACAGGCGCTCGTGGGGCGGAGTTGTTCTCCGACCCCCGCGACGACTATCGCGACGGCTTGGCGTGGGACGACGTTCACATCGACGACGGCTACGCAGTCGTATTTGGGAAGACACGCGAACAACAAGCAATTCCCCTTACTGAGCGTGTTACGACCGCCTTGAATGGATACAAACGGGTTTTCGCGCCTGCGAGCGATGACTGGCCGGTATTCCCGACTCGCCACTATCCGACGCTCGCAAAGACTGCACGGAACGGCCTTGCAGAGCGAGGATTGAGCGACGACGAGATTGATGAAGAACTCGAAGATACGACCTCAATCGAGGTCCTCCGCGAGCACGATATCACGCCCCCAGCCCTCTCAAAAAACGGCGCCCCGTTCCCTAATGCAGCGGCTATGTGAGTGTGCTGATCTCGATATCGACGGCGAATATCTCAAGCCGCACGGTGGACGTCGGGGGATAGGAAGTCAGCTCTACGCCCAAGATGCCGAACTCGCACAAGAACTACTCCGTCACGAATCGATAGAGACGACACACGAGGCATACCGTGAACAGAACGTTATCGAGCGTCGCGACAGGCTCGAGGAAGTGCTGAACACCGACTAACTCCAGAACAGCTGGGATATCCACAACGCTGTTGCTGAGCACAGCGAAGCGTGGACACTGAAGAGGGACCACGAGCAAATCTGATTAGTGCCGTGATAGGCGATGGTGAAGAACTGATCCGTTAGTACGTCAATCCATTGGCTAATGCAGTGTAGAGTATATGGAATAGGCGCCTTGTCCACATTAGACGGATTATCCATATTGTATAGATAAAGTATATCATACGAATTTCCCGTAGTGGAGATTCTGTGGATTATATGTATGTGATAGATTATCCGTAGTCGATTCAAGTAGTATATTCTCTGTCAGAGAGGTGTCTGACGTAGATTTATGTTATAGGCGGTATCATGTGGATAATGTTTATAAGGTGGCTGAGTCGGATAATCCACCTAACACGGATAATCCATGACATACCGGATAACAGTCGCGATGCAGAAAGGCGGTGTTGGAAAGTCGACGACAACGATCAATCTGGCTGGCGCCCTAAACGACAGGGGCCACGATGTGCTCGTTGTCGATGCCGATCCCCAGGGCGGAGCCACACTCAAGATGGGGCTTCGAGAGGAATATCGGACTGGAGACCATGCACTGTTTGATGTTCTCAGCGATATGGGGACACTCTCCTATGACGACCTGAACGAGCTGATCGTCTCGACCGGTGAGTTCGACATGGTGCCAAGCCATCTCAAGAACTTTAACCTCGAAAAGTATCTCTACTCCGAAGCCGGGGGGCACGAGGCACTCAGAAAGGCCGTAGACAGACTGGACGCAGATTACGATATCATTCTAATCGATAGCCCACCGAATCTCGGTCCCCTTTCCGATGGGTCGCTCATCGCGAGTGAGAACGTGCTCTTCCCGAGTCACCCGAACACCATCGCGCGCGATAGCCTAGAAATACTTTTCGACGAGATCGAGACGATCGAGGACAAATTCGACCAGTACGATATCAAAACGATGGGCGCCGTGCTCAACGAGGTCCCGTCTCAGGGGAACGTCGCCCGAGAAGTAGAGGACTGGTTCTCCGAGAACTTCGGCGAGGATTATGTGTTCAAGATTCCTGATCGGGACGTCGTCGAGCACGCAATCGAGTATCGGACGACAATCTATCAATATGACCCTGAAGAGGCCGGGTATCCTTGGGACGCCGATGCGAAAGAGGATATCATGGCCTCCTATGACCAAATTGCGGACTACGTGGAGGGATTCCTATGAGCGGTGATAACCCACTCAGTGACCGATTTGACCCACCTGACCAACAGGAACAGAACTCATCCGAGGAGGCGACGGCGGCCGACGATTCTGTGGAAACAACTGAATCGGATAATTCGGCCCATATGGATTCTGCGGATAATCAAGATAATGTGGATAATACGGATAATACAACTAACCCAGATTCAGGACAAGCCACAGACAGAGATTCGACATCGGATACACGGCGGGACCGGCCCCACACAGCCATGTATATCAGCGCTGACCTAGTCGACCGGATGAAAACCCGCTATCGGGAAATCAATGGTGAGCTAATGATCAACGAGGGCGAGGAAATCGAGCTCAACAAACATTTCTACGAAGGGCTGATCAAGGCTGGTCTCGAGAATCCGGAACTGGAAGAGATTGTTCTAGAGCAGCGGACCGAGAAATGATACTCTTTCCACTCACCTGGGAGAACGATACCCATGGACTATCTTACGTACCCGATTCGCGTCAGACAGATAGCGACGTTCTGAAGACGAACTCACTTGTGATGTGGTGAAGGTTCTTTTTTATCACAACCACCCCTGACGCAGCAGAAGCCATCGAACTCCCAGAGTAGGTCGGCGACCGAGAGTAAGTCAGACGGTTTCGCCGTTTCTGGACCCACGACCGATACTACAAGAGGACCTGATCCGGAGGCTTCGGAAACAGACAGATAGTCTCCGATTCTATGCAAAGCACCATTCTTGGGACGATACAGAAATAACCCGGAAACCCGGAAACGACCCCCCACCGCTTATGTTCACACGTTCTGAACGTTTTCGCCATGATCACCGACGCGAGGGTCCTCCGTGAGGAGTTCGTCCCCGGCGATGTTGTTCATCGGGACGCCGAAGTGAACGCACTCTCGCGCGTTCTGGAGCCAATCTCCGACGGTGAAGACGCTCGGCCGGTGCTGATCACCGGCCCCTCCGGCGTCGGCAAGACCACCATCACGAAGTTCGTCGTATCTCGGCTCCGCGAGAGTGTCCTTGATATCGAATCAGTTCACGTGAACTGCTGGCAGTCGTACACCCGGTTCGGGGCCATCTACGCTATCCTCGAAGGGCTGGGCCAGACGCTGGACGTCCACCGTCGGTCGACGCCACACGACGAACTGCTGGAAAAGCTCGACAACTACGACGGCCCGCCGGTGATCGTCACGCTCGACGAGGTTGACCAGCTTGACGACGCGCGCCTCGTATACGACCTCTACCGGCTGGACAATTTCTCGTTCGTTCTCGTCACCAACGACGAGGAGCAACTGCTGGCCGATTTGGACGAGCGTGTCCGCTCGCGACTCCAGACCGCTGAGACGATCCGTTTCGACCGCTACCACGTCGATGAACTGACCGATATCGTCGCCGCACGAGCGGACCACGGACTCGAACCCGACGCGATCCGGACCGATCAGCTCCGGTTGATCGCCGACGCCGCCGCCGGCGACGCCCGAGTCGGGCTGAGTATCCTCCGGAGCGCTGCACGGCGGGCCGACCGCGAGAACGCCGAACGAATCACTGACGACCACGTGGAGGCTGCCATTCCCGAGGGGCGGCAGGAGGTGCGTTCCCGAACGCTTGACGCACTCCGACCCGAACAGCGCCTCGTCTACGAACTCGTTGTCGACCACGGGGAGATCGCACCTCGGGACCTCTACGAGGAATATGCCGAACGAGCCGACGAGCCACGGACCAAACGGACTGTCCGGTCGTGGCTTAACAAACTCCAGCAGTACAACCTCGTCGAGTCCCACGGGAGTGGCCCGAACCGCGTCTACGAAGCTCGTGAGGCGGAGTGAGGCCCCTGCTTCTGGAAAATCTACAACGCAGATTCCTATCTTGGAATCGCCAGGACCACTCTTTATGGATAGAACGCGCGAATTGGTCATCCGATGCTCGTCCTTGTGAAGGGGTGCGGAGTGGTAGATTTGTGTCGTGAGTCTACGCTCGGTCGGAGTCGCTATGATTGCTGTGGAGTGCCTGATGAACAGTGGTGCTCGCCTTCGTCGCTATAGAATCCAACGTCCCCATCGCCGAAGTCAGCGATCACGGAGCGACATGCCCCCTCTCGGTATGTCAGAGACTCGGTCGTTTCGGATTCGAGAACATCGACAGTAATCGTCTGCTCACCGCGGCTCGTTGGGAGTGCCGAGTCAACAGCTTGAACGCGAGCCCCCTCAGAACCACCGACCTCGTACGTCTCGTCAAGCTTCCGTTGACCGTCTGTCTCGATACGAATGGTGACCTGACGAGTTTGTAGCCCCGTATTGACTAGGCGAAGCTCGCCGATACGTGCAGTCGCTTGTTTGCCCATCGAACACCCAGCGAGCGTGGTCCCCATAGCACTACCGGCCCCCGCAAGAAGCGCACGGCGACTGAGACACCTGTTCATATATCATATCATCCGCCACTGGAATAAATGCCTTATTGAGGTCAGTAAATGGGCTGAATGACCACGGATGCAAGACCTACGCTCTGAATCTAGCACGCTCTTACCGATGGCTCTCTGACAGTTCATTGAACCGCTGCTGCATAGAGGGCGCGAGTCTTGCACGGATAGAGGGGCAGATTGGAGGTAGTTGGATCGGTCAATACAGAGGATGTATCGAGTACCTTCCCTGCAGGATAGATGTGGATTCTGTAGGTCTTCCCAGGCTACCAGAAGATGAGTTAAATATCCGAGACAAAGATATTAGTATCCCAGGAAAGATATCCGAGAAGAATGGACGCCCAGATATCACGGCCGACAGCTGTCGTTCTCGTCCTTTTTGTCTCACTCTGGTTGCTTTTGCTGGCATCTTGGTTTTTGTAACGAGTCTGGGAGAGAGGCCTGCGCTGGCCTGTCCGGCAGTCGAATTCAATCACACGTACGATGATGCAAACGATACCCTACTCGTCGAACACGACGGCGGTGATGCCTTGAGAGATGGGAAATTCACGGTCGTCGTGACCGACGAGGAGACGAACGAGACGGCAACGGTCGTTTGGCTCCAGGAAAATGCGACAAGGACCATCCATATTAACGATAGTATTGCGATCACTGACCGGGAGGGGAACCAGCCGGTTCAAGCACCGTGGGTACCCTTCGACTTGGGGACCGGAGACCTCGTTGAGGTCCGTTGGGATGTTCCAGAGGAGAGTGAGTGTACCAGCGGCACGCTTTCGAGATTCAGAATCGAGTGACCGACGCAGTTCTACTGACCGGTTGATTCATCCGGATCGGTGTGAAACGAACGATGACCGACTGCTGACTTCATCCTCTGTATTCAGCACGGCCGTCAAAATAGATTATTGACAGATTATGCACGAGGCAATCACATCATCTGCTCTTGAGAGCGCGGTAGATAACGGCCGCGACAGTCAGACGGACTTCACGGAAACCCGGAATCACCTCCGTTTCCGGAAGCAACCCGGAACCACTCCGACTTGCGACACAAGCGTCCGTTCACGACGTTGACCACGCACTTCACTCCATTTCCGGAAACACGGAACCCACCCTCCAGACGTTATGGCCGCAGTCGGTGTCCATCCATACATGCCACAGCGAAGCGGCGACGGGCGCTGGCCCGGCCCAACGAGCGACGAACTTCTGGGCCAGCGTGCGCGATCTCGCGAGAATAGTGCGTGTCCGGAGACTGTCGTGACGACCGCCGACGAGACAGTCCCGGTCCCGGAACTACCTGAGCTGGAGGGCGGCGTGTACCTGCTCGACCCCGACGCAGACGGGCCAAGAGCGCGCCGGTCGGCCGTCCACCAACCGCTCCAAGGGCTGGCGCTCGACACCGCTTTCACCGCCGGCGGCGACGTCGTCTGGATAGACACGCAAGGGCACGCGACGACACACTCGATGGCGAGCGTCGCGCCCTCGCCACAAGTGCTGGACCGTGTGCAGGTCGCCAGAGCATTCACTACCCATCAGCACCACACGCTCGTCGCGCAGGTCGGCCGCTGGCTCCACGGTGGGGACACTGGCCCATTCGGCGCTCCTAGGACCGACGACCCAGCAGTGATCGTCTGCCCGGCCGTCGACGCCCTGTATCGCGGTGGCGAGCTGTCACCCGGCGTCTCACGGGCGATGCTCTGCCGGACGATTGCTGTCCTCGGCTCTCTTGCGAGGGAGCACTCGATCCCGGTCGTCCTGACCCGTACCCGCGAGGACGAGTACACTGCGCCGATAGCCCGCGCGCGACGACCATCTCGCTGGTCGAGACCGAGTTCGGTGCTCGGTTTGACTGTGATGCGCTGGACTTCGAAACGCTGGCTTACCCGGTCGGCCATGGACACCTCCAGACGACGTTGTCGTTCTGGCAGGAC
>NZ_WPCA01000058.1 GCF_009741825.1 Halapricum sp. CBA1109 | reverse complement strand
GTGAGCAGTAGGTGGGCCGCAGCGAACGAAGTGAGCGAGGCCCACGGCACCGACGCGGGGAGGGACGACCCGCGGAGGAGTAGGTGGGCGCGACCAACGGGAGCGCCCACGAAAGCCCGAACGGCGACGTAGGGAGCCCCTTCGGGCCGAAGGGGTTTTACTGCTGGTCGGCGAATAAATTCCGACAGTGGTCTCCAGACGCGCACTCCTCGTTGCGGGGATACTCACGCTGACGGTCGGGTACGTCGCGGTCGGGGGGCTGGGACTCGGCTTCGTGTCGCCGGGGGTTGATGACGGCTCGGAGGTCCCACAGAGCAAGATGATCCAACCGGATGACAACGGGAGTTACCTCTGGCCGTACACCTCCCGGAACAAGACGGTCGGCGAGCGGACGCTCGCGGTGAACCTGGTCATCCACGGCGACGACGACCGGGTTCGGAACCTCCTCACTAGACAGACGCGGTTGACGTGGCAGTTCTCCAGCACGGCGAACACGACGGGGAACGTGACCAACGGAACGGTGACGCCACAGCCGACACGTACGGCTGACGGGACGACAGAGAACGACAGCGGCCTGCCCGGGACCGTGACGCCCGGCGAGACGGCACCGCAACCGGAGAGCGTGGCGACGCCCAACGGGACGAACGAGACGAACACGACGACCGAGACGCGGACGTTCCGGCCGGGGGACTCGATTCTGGAGTGGAGCGACGCCCACGGCTCGACGCGGTACTCCTACATCGACGCGCGGCCGAACGGTGGCGAGGCGTCGTGGATCGACGAGTCCTACCAGATCCACGTCGGCGACTACTTCGGCGGGCGACGGCACATCCGGGCGTACACCAAACCGGCGACCAACTGGACGGCGGTCCAGATACACAAGGAGTACTGGGACTGGTTCCGCCTGCGCCACACCGTCACCGACGCCCGCAACTCCCGAAACGTCCTCGAGTCGGGGTTCATCGACCAGCCGTACGTCGAGCGGGTCAGCCGGGAACACTACGGCGTCAACGGCGGGATGAACGACGGCTGGATATCCGAGATCGAACTCGTGCCCAGCGCCGGGTCCGTCCTCGCCGGGATCGGATTGGTCGTCGCCGGGGGCATCCTCACCAGACAGACCTACCAGTCCATCGAGACCGAGGGGCGACGGCTCGTCGGCTGGACGTACAACAACGTCCGCGGGTTCGTCCTCGCGGGCGCCGTCGCGGCGCTGTACCTCAGCGTCCGGACTCTCGGGATCCTTCTGGAGGGGGTCGCCCAGTCGATAGACCCGCGGATCTATCTGGCAGTGTTGTACCCGATGATCGCCGTCGGCGTCCCGCTGACGGCGTTCCTGTTGGCACAGCCGTTCGGCGCGACCTCGCGATTCGAACGCCTCCAGCGGATCAGTCGGCTGGTCGGGCCGCGGATCGAACCACAGGCCGCGCTGGTGTTCGGGACGCTCGGTCTCGGGGCCGCGTTCGTGCTGGACTTCGGCGGCCTCGGGGTGTCGGCGGTCCCGGTTCCGCTGGTCATCCACCGGGTCAGTATGGCGTTCGCGCTGGGGCTGATCGCCGCCGGTGCGGCGAAGATAGACGAACAGGGGGCCGGGTTGCTCGTGGTCGGCGTCCTCGGCTGGATCATCGGCCTCGTGATGCCGCTTGCGGGCTATCTCTGAGTGGCGCTGGGTCGCGGGGCCGCCTTCTGGAGGGCGCTCTCGGCGATGTTCGCGCCGTAGTCGGCCGTCCGGTTCAGCGAGTCGACGACCAGTCCCAGCCGTTGGGCTCGCTGTGGGTCGTCGAGTCGCCTGATGGCGTTGTCGACCGAGCGGGTCTTCTCGTCGACGGCCGGCACCATCCCGCGAGCCTCGTTGGCCATCGAGGTCGCCGTCTCCGGGTCGTCTTCCAGCAGGGCGTCCATCGCCACCTCGGGGACTTCGAGTGCCAGATCACGCATCGCCAGCAACTCGTCGGCGACGTCGTCGGAACTCCCCTCTATCTCCAGCGCGAGGTCGGCTATCTTGCTCGCGTGGTCGGCGATACGCTCCAGTTGCCGGGCGGCCGACTGGTAGTCGAACACCGTCTCCCGGGGGAACCCGATGTCGTTGGCCGAGGTGGGGTTGCGCAGGACCGTCCGGAACACCCGCGAGACCATGTACCACAGGCGGTCGACGTCGTCGTCGCGTTCGACCACGTCGTGGGCGAGGTCGTCGTCGTCCTCGACGAGGGCGTCGACGGCGTCTCGGAGCATCGTCAGCGACACCAGCCGCATCCGCGTGATGGCGTTGTGGACCGACAACTCGCTGGAGTCCAGCAGGTCCTGCAGGACGACCCGGTCGGTCGTCTCCTCGATGACCTCCAGTCCCACGAGGCCCTGCGTGGCGTCGCGGATGATCCGCCGTTGGGCGGCGGTGATCCGTTCGGCCTCCAGTTGGATGATGTCGAAGCCGCTGACGTACATCGTCATCACCGCACGCGTGAGTTCGTGGTCCTCGGTCAACCCCGTGATGTCGAGGGTGCCCTCGACGCGTTCGGTCTCGTCCCGCGGCGAGAGCAACAGCAGGTCCTCCTCGGAGTGGAACTCGACGACGCTGCCGGCGCTCACGTCGTTCTCCGTCGCCCAGTCTTTCGGCAGCGATACCGTGTACGTCGACCCGCCCGTGACTTGGACCTTGCGCGTCTCCATAGCTAAACTACTGTATCCGACGTATAAAAAATTGTCCGCATTCTATTTAGATCCGGGCGACGTATATTGAGGGGCAAAAATGGCGGATGTGGGCGGAATTTTGTCGTTGTCACAACCCCATCCCGGGGAATACTACTCCGGCCCCCTCGCTCTGTCGCTGGTCTTCCCCGCTACGGACTGCTGTGAAGTAGCCGTAGGAACTGTCTACTGCCCGGAATACGGTTATCGGAATAATATTCGTGCCTATAAATACATACTACTATATAGTCTATCGAGAGTATTGTATTAATAATAGCAGGGTATTTACCCATCTCCCCACTCCGTTCAGGTGATGACAAAGGATTCCCAGCGTGGTGTTTCACGGCGAAAATTCATCGCAGCAGCGAGCGCCTTCGGCGTGGCAGGGGCTATGGCAGGGTGTAGTGAAGGGAGCGGCTCGACCCCGGACGAGAACTCGCAGAACCTGACTGCCGGCGGGTCGTCGACGGTGTACCCCGTTGCCAACGACGCCGCCTCCTACTGGAACGGTAACCGACCCGCGTCGGACTCGGAGTACTGGCCCCACGAGGAGTACGACATCGACACGGACAAGAACCTCGCCGACTACTGGGCGGGCCTGTACGGTATCGAGGGTACCGGCTCCGAGACCGAACCGCCGTTCAACGTCTCGGTGGCTCTGAGCCACTCCGGGACCGGCGTCAAAGACGTCCGCGACGGCAAGATCGACATCGGCAACTCCAGCGGGAACGTCGAGGACGAGCTCCCCGACCGTGACTCCTACGAAAACTTCATCGACAACGTCGTCGCCGTCGACGGCCAACCGCTGGTCGTCTCCACGGAGATTGCCGAGGCCGGCGTCGACTCCATCACCGGTGACCAGCTCAAGGACCTCTACAAAGGCCGCATCAGCAACTGGTCGGAACTTGGTGGCCCGGACCGCGATATTCAGGTCCTCGGCCGCGCGAAGGGGTCCGGGACGCGGACCTCCTTCGTCAGCAACGTCTTCAACGACCCCGAGGCGGACACGACGGTCGCGACCCGGTTCGGCCAGAACCAGCGACTCGCGTCGGCCATCTCCGACGCCGACAACGCGATCAGTTACATCGCGCTCGCGTTCCTCGACACCGATGGTCTGGAGCCGATCAGCCTCGAGTGGGAGGGAACGACCTACACCTACGGCGCGGACGAGAACGGTCTCGACGCGACCTCGTACCCGCTCTCGCGCGACCTCCATATGTACACGTGGGAGGAAGTCGACAGCCGCGAGGCCGCGTTCGTCAATATGATGCTCTCGGACTTCGGTCAGGACACCTTCGTCGCCCCGAACAACTACTTCAGACTCGGTGCCAGCCGACGCGAGGAACAGCGGAACCTGCTTCCCGAGCAGTCCAACTGACGGGGTTGCGCTGATCCCGTCGTCGTCTCGAACAGAAAGCAACAATACAGTCGAAACTAGTTTCACGTACAACGCCGATGTCCAACAGTAACGTATCGGAGACTACGAGCACACTCGGTCGGACGCGCCGTCGAGTGTCGACAGTCCTCTTCGGCAGCGATCCGGAGCCGGGGTCGAAAGCCATCGTCTCGCTCGGGCTTGTCCTGATCGCGGTCACCATCGCGCTCTTTCTCGTCCAGCCGATTTTCGTATCGTACGGACTGTTCGCGTTCCTGCTCGTAGTCGCCGTCGGGTGGTTCACGTACCAAGCCGCAACCGCACGGTTGCTGACACTCATCGCGACGACCTCGACCGTGCTAACTATCGGATTCATCACGTTCTACCTATTCTACAGCGCGTGGCCGGCGATCACCGAGAACGGTCCGGCCCTGGTCACCCTGCCCGACTACGGGTGGTTCTTCTTCCTCGACGCCGTCCTCCCCGTCGACGGGAGCTACTACAATCCGGCCGGTGGGGCCGTCTCGTTGATCCCGTTCTTCTGGGGTACCCTCGTCGTCACCTTCATCGCCGCCCTCGTCGCGGCGCCGCTTGGCGTTCTCGGGGCCCTGTTCATCAGCGAGGTCGCGGGGGCACGCCTGCGCGCGGTCATCAAACCGGGCGTCGAAGTCCTCGCCGGCATCCCCTCGATCGTCTACGGGTTCATTGGCTTCACCATCCTCAACACCTTCGTTCAAGATACGTTCCTCACCGACGGAGCGACGTTCCTCATCGCCGGCCTCGTCGTCGGGATTATGGCCCTCCCGACGGTCGTCTCGGTGTCGGAGGACGCTCTCTCCAGTGTCCCTTCGTCGATGGGCGACGGGGCGGTTGCGATGGGCGCGACGAAGTGGCAGACGATGAAGTCCATCTCAGTTCCGGCGGCGTTCTCGGGCATCTCGGCGGCGATCATCCTCGGACTCGGTCGGGCGATCGGTGAGACGATGGCCGTCGCGGCCATCCTCGCTGGCGGTACCCAGTTCGCCGATCCGCTGTTCGACATCTTCCACGCCAATATGACGCTGACGAGTATGATCGCCATCCAGTACGGGAACGCCTCACAGAGCCTCGAACACGTCCTGTTCGTCGCCGGCGTCATCCTGTTCGTCATCGTCGCCAGTATGAGCATCGTCTCACAGTATATCGAGCGTCGACTCGACAAGAAACTCAAGGGGCAAGCATGAGCGAGGGATACGCCACCGAAGAGACGTTCACGACCGCCGACGCCGACGCCTACGACCGCTGGCTGGATACGACCATCGCCGTCGGCATCCTCGGGTTCGTCTTGGCGATGGCCGCCGTCGGACAGGTAGTCACGCTCACCGCGAGCGGCGACGCGCTGAACGGGGTGTTTCTCACCCTCTCTGCGGTCGTGACCGGCGCCGTCGGCCTGACGGCCGGGCTGGCGGCGCTGAACGTCGTCGCTGTCGAATCCAGACGCGTGCGCGGAGTCGGACTCGGTCTCCTCGCCGCGACGCTGTTGCTGACCGCCGTCGTCTACGCCACGGGCGTCCAGTTGGTGACGTTGTTCGGGTTGGTCCTGCTGGTCGACTCGGTGTCACTGGTCGGGGCCGGCATCGCCTCGTGGACCGGCAGCGTCGACACGCAACCGAACGCTAGCGCCGGGATTCTGACGGGTAGCGTCTTTGCTCTCGTTGGCTTCGGTATCGGTGCTGCAGTCGGCGGGGCCTTCCTCGATGGCCCGCTGTATCTCGTCGCCGGTCTGCTCGGGGCCGCCCTGTTCGGTGTCGGTACCATCGTCCCCCGGGAGGACATCGGTTCGACGCTACCGACGGCCGCCGTCACGGCCGTCTTCGCCGCCGTGATACTGACCGGCGCGATTGGACCTGACTGGCAGTGGCTCCCGGAGGGCCTCTCCGGTGGGTTCAGCGGTGTCATCGTGGTGCCGCTGTTCGTCCTGTTCGGGTCGCTGTTCACCTCCTGGTCGGCCGCGAAGTGTCGGGCGCGCTTCGGTGCGCGCGGCCGCCAGTACGGCGCGTTCCTCGTCATCTACCTCAACGCGGTTATGATGGTCGCGGTGATGGTCTCCATCGTCTTCTTCGTCGTCTCCCGCGGCGTGACCTACGCCTTCCACGGGGTCCAGATCGGTGCGCTGTCGCTTCTGGTACTGCTCGCACCCCTGCTCGTGCTGGCAATCAACAGGGCGCGTAATCCGTCCGGGACCAGCGAGTGGCACTCCGCCGCCCGCCAGTCGTTCCGCATCGCGCCGGTCGCGGCAATCGGGTCGCTCGCGGTTGTGCTCGTGGGCCTGATCGTGACGGGCGAGACCCTTGATTACGCCTTCGAGTACACGGTTCTCGGTGACGGGCGCGAAGAGGTCCCGATCGATACCGTCGCCGCTATCACGCCGGAGACGGCGGTCGGCGCGTGGGTCTTGGCCTTCCCGACTCTTATTCTCGCTGTCTACTTCTTCCGGAATGCCAGCAGTCTCCGTGGGGTCGGGACACGGTCACCGACCCTCGAACGGGTCCAGCAGGCCGTCCCGTTGGTCGGTACCGGTCTCGCGCTGGCGACTATCGCGTACGTCCTCGTCGGCACCGGTTTCCCCGTTCTGGTGACCGTCGGAACGGGACTGGTCGTCGCTGGCGCGGCCGCGGCCGCGGGCGCGACACTGTTCGCTCTGTCGGCACTGACCAGCGGTCCCGAAGGGCTCCTAGACAACGCTCAGTACGTCCCGGTCGGTTTGGCCGGCGGCGTCACGCTGCTTGCGGTCACAGCTTTCCTCGAACCGACGGTGACGGTCAGCCCCGGCGTCGGACCGATCGACATCGTCCCTGCGGTGGCGTTGCTCGGCGTCCTCGTCGGTGCCGTCGTCGCCGTTGCGGCGGCCGTCGCCCGCAACCGGGGCGGCGACGACCGCGTGTTCGTCTCCCAAGCGCTGTTGGGACTCTCGGCGGTCTGCGGATTTCTGACCATCCTCGGCCTCCACGCCGCGTTCACCGGTGCACCGGTCGACCTCGGCGTGGCGACGGTCGCCAACGTCGGGTCGTTCGACTGGCCGTTCGTGATGCAGTCGTACGTCCCTCTAGGAATCGAACCGGGCGGAATCTACCCGGCGGTCATCGGAACAGTGTGGCTGGTCGTCGGCGCCTCGACGTTCGCAATCCCGCTGGGCGTCGGCGCGGCGGTCTTCCTGACCGAATACATCGAGCAAGGGTCGTTCACCGCAGTCGTCGAGACGGCGACCAACGCCCTCTGGAGTACGCCGAGCGTCGTGTTCGGCCTGTTCGGTGCCGCACTCCTGATCCCCCGACTCGGTGATCAGCGCTCACTGCTCGCGGGGATGCTCGTCCTCGGGTTTATGCTCCTGCCGCTGGTGTTGATCACCAGCCGCGAGGCGATCAAGTCCGTCCCCGACGAGTACCGCGACGCCAGCGCCGCGCTGGGCGTCAGCCGCTGGGAGACCATCCGCAGCGTTGTCCTCCCGGCCGCGATGCCCGGCGTCATCACCGGCGTCATCCTCGGCGTCGGTCGCATCGCCGGCGAGACCGCACCGCTGATCTTGGTGCTCGGGTCGACGCTGAACACGCCGAACGCCGCCGACGTACTCGGCAACTTCCAGTTGCTCTCTAGCGCACCGTTCGTGTTCAACGGGGCCGTTATGGAGTCGACGGCTGCGTTGCCGACGGGCATCTGGGCGACCATTGCGGCCGGCGTCAGCGGCTCCCAGTCCCGTGGCTGGGGGACCGCGCTCGTCCTCCTGCTGGTCGTCCTGATGCTGTACTCGATCGGTATCGTCAGCCGAACCTACTTCCGGAGGAAACTGAACTATGAGTGAGACCATCACCGAAACAGAGACCGCAACCGAATCGACGACTGACAGCGCACAGACGACCAGCGGCGAGAGCCAGGAGCGACTCCGCGAGGAGTGGACTCACTACCGTTTCGACGGGCCGCCGAAACTGTCGGTCGAAGACCTCAACGTCTGGTACGGCGACGACCACGCGCTCAAGGACGTCTCGATGGACATTCCTGAGAAGAGCGTCACCGCGCTTATCGGCCCCTCCGGCTGTGGGAAGTCGACGTTCCTCCGGTGTCTCAACCGGATGAACGACCGGATCAACATCGCCAACATCGAGGGGTCGGTCGAGCTCGACGGCTCGGAGATATACGATCCCAATACGAATCTGGTCGAACTCCGAAAGCGCGTCGGGATGGTCTTTCAGGCTCCCAACCCCTTCCCCAAGTCTATCCGCGACAACATCTCCTACGGCCCACGCAAGCACGGCGACATCGAGACGGGCCTACTCGCACGACTGCTCGGTCGAGACGACAAGGACGAGGAACAGGAAATCGTCGAGCGCTCGCTGAAGCAGGCGGCGCTGTGGGAAGAGGTTTCGGACCGCCTCGACGACAACGCCTTGGGCCTCTCCGGCGGCCAGCAACAGCGGCTCTGTATCGCCCGCTGTCTCGCAGTCGACCCCGAGGTCATCCTGATGGACGAACCCGCCTCGGCGCTGGACCCCATCGCCACTTCGAAAATCGAAGACCTCATCGAGGAACTCGCGGAGGACTACACCGTCGTCGTCGTCACGCACAATATGCAGCAGGCCGCCCGTATCTCCGACCAGACCGCCGTCTTCCTCACCGGAGGCGAACTCGTCGAGTACGACGACACCGACAAGATATTCGAGAACCCCGAGAGCCAGCGCGTCGAGGACTACATCACCGGCAAGTTCGGATAGCCGATGGCCGAGGACAGAGTGGAGTCCCTCCGGGCGGACGTCATCGCCTTCGGTCGGGTCGTCGAGGGCCGATTCCGGCAGGCGCTGACCGCCGTCGACACCTTCGACCCGGAACTGGCCGACGAGATTATCGACGGCGACGCCGAGATCAACCAGCGCTATCTCGCCCTCGAAGGCGAGTGTATCGACTGTTTCGCCCTTGGACAACCGGTCGCGGGTGACCTCAGACTCGTGACGGCCGCGTTCAAGATTCTCACCGACCTCGAACGCATCGCCGACCTCGCGACGAACCTCGCCGCCCTCGCGGAGACGCTCGTCGGCGACGACACGGGCGAGACGTTCGCGGCCGTCCCGCTGGTCGAAATCGGGGAGTTCGCCGCCGCGATGCTCGACGACGCCCTCCACGCCTTCGCCGAGGGCGACGCCGAACTCTGCAAGGGGGTCGCCAGCCGCGACGACCGACTCAACGAGCGCTGTGCGGCCGCGAGCGCCACCATCATCAGACAACTAGTCGAGTACTCCGGCGAGGCCGACTCGCCCATCGCCGCCGCGCCCGCGGCCGCCCGCGAGGTGCTCGTCCTCGTCCGTGACCTCGAACGCGTCGGCGACCACGCGGTCAACGTCGCCGCTCGGACCTACTACATGTTCGAGTTCGACGACGCGCTGTTGTACTGATTCCAGACAAGTAGAAACGTATAAACGACGGACCCGACCAACAACGATTATGCCACGAGAATCATATCAGGAACTCTTGGACGAACTCCGGGAGGACGTCCTCTATATGAGCGAAGTCGTCCTCGATCGCGTCCGCGAGGGCCTCGAAGCCCTCCAGAGCAAAGACAAAGAGACCGCACGGGAGATCATCGACGGCGACGGCGAGATCAACCAACTGTATCTCGACCTCGAACAGGACTGTGTCGACCTGCTGGCCCTCCAGCAACCGGTCGCGGGCGACCTCCGGTTCATCGCCGCCTCGTTCAAGATCATCACCGACCTCGAACGCATCGCCGACCTCGCGGTCAATCTCGGCGAGTACACCCTCAACGCCGACCGGGACGCCTTCCCCGAGGTCGACATCCAAGCCATCGGCGACACCGTCGTCGAGATGGTCGAGGACGCGATGGCCGCCTACGCCGCGGAGGACGTCGACGCCTGCGCCGAAATCGCCGCCCGCGACGACGAGGTCGACGAGCGCTGTGCGACCGTTTCGGACACCGTGATGCGCGAACTGATCGAGCGCGAGGTCGGCCCCGACGCCGAGGAGACCAAAGTCGAGACGCTGATGAACGACGTCTCGCGGTTGCTGTTGACCATCCGTGACCTCGAACGCATCGGCGACCACGCCGTCAACATCGCCGCCCGCACGGTGTATATGATCGACAACGACGACAAGTTCATCTATTGAGGGTCTGCAGTTACTCGATTCGGTAGTGCTCAGATACGGACTGCAGTTTCAAACAGCACGAAAGCCCCGAGCCGTTCGGCCGCCCGGGACTCGCTGCGGTCCTCACTGTGTTGTGGTCCTTGCGTCGTCCGGGACAGGCCGAACGGCTCGCCCCTTTCAGTCCACCCGTTCTGGCTGGGAAGACTGCCAAACAGGGTGGGACTGAAAGGTAGCGAGGGACTCCGTCCCTCGGACCATACGAACGGGCCGTCGGCCCGTGAGCAGAGCCCGCGGGGGATTTCATTCTGTCTTGATCGTTCCTGTTGGAGACCACTTATCTGAACACGATGCTCGATTCAGAACCCGTCTTCGAACCAGAAGGTCCCGTTCTGCTGGACGACTTCGCCGTCCAGTTCGATGTAGCTGTCCTCGCTCATATCCAGAATCATATCGACGTGGACCGCCGACTCGTTCTGCTCGTTGTCCTCGCCGACTGTCTCCGGATAGGCCCGGCCGACGGCCATGTGGACGGTGTCGCCCATCTTCTCGTCGAAGAGGATGTTCCGGGAGAAGCGGTCGATGTCGCGGTTCATCCCGATGCCGAGTTCGCCGAGATACGACGCGCCCTCGTCGGTCTCTAACACGTCGGTCAGCAGCTCCTCGTTTTTCTCGGCGCTGTGTTCGACCACTTCGCCGTCCTCGAAGACGAGGTGGGCGCCGCCTATCTCCCGGCCCTGATGGTAGATGGGGATGTCGAAGTACGCCTCGCCCTCGACGGAATCGACGACGGGCGCGGTGAACACCTCGCCGCCGGGGAGGTTCGCCTCGCCGTGGTCGTTCAGCGTCTCGTTGCCGGCGACGGACATCGTGAGGTCAGTCGTCTCCCCGGAGACGATGCGGACTTTCTCGGCCTCGGTCAGGCGGTCGGCCATCGGCTGCTGGTGTTCGGCGACCGCGTCCCAGTCTTTGACGATGGCGTCCCAGACGAAGTTCTCGTACTCCTCGGTGGCCATCTCGGCCTGTTGGGCGTTGGCCGGTGCCGGGAACAGCGTGAGGTTCCACGTCTTCTGGAGGCGGGTCTCCTTGACCGGTTCGTAGGCCCGTTCGTAGGCGGCTTGGGTCCCGGTGTCGACGTCGGCGAGTTGAGTCTCGTTGTCGCTGCCCTTGATGGCGATGTAGGCGTCCATCGCCTCGTACAGTGCTTTCACGTGGTCTGGTGCCTCGAACTCGCCGTCGAAGTTCCGGAGGTACGCCCGGCGGAACCGCTTGCCGGTCCGCTCCTGGATGACCAGCGGATGGGCGCCGGCGTCGGCGATGGCCTCGACCAGCGCGACGACGAGGTCCTCGGCCTCGGGATGGGCGTCGATGACGACCTCGTCGCCGGCCTCGCAGTCTATCGAGTGGTCGACGACTATCGATGCGTGTTCTCGGATACGCGGGTCCATACGTCCTGCCTCGGGCGGGCGGGGCTAACTACTTTCGCTCGGCCCACTCGCCCAGCGCCGCCGCGACCGCACCGCCGACGCCCGCGCCGAGGCCGGCGTCACCGGGTCGGCGGCGGTCCCGACGTAGGGCACCTCCAGCGTCGCCGCGAGGTCGGCCCCCTCTTCGTCGACGAACGACCGGAACGTCGGCGCGGCCGCCGCCTGCCCGTCGAAGCCCTGCACCCCGTCCTCGGGATCGAACGCCAGTGACTCCGGTCGTCGGTCGGTCGCCGCGGATAGCCGGTCGAGCAGGGACGACAGTGCCGGGTCTATCGCCTCGGGGTCGCCGACGAAAAACGGCGTGTCGTTGCCGTTGCCCCAGCGGTAGGGACAGTGCAGGTCCAGTGCCGCGACCAGCGGTCCCGACAGCGACCGGACGTAGCCCATTATCGCCGCCGTCGCCGCGTAGATGGGCGACAGCGACGACGACAGCGCGTTGCCGTCGACGTAGTCGCGGTTGTGGTCGTGCGGCGCCCTGTACTTCCCCTGATCGCCGCGCTCGACGCCGTCGATGTCGACTATCGGAACGGCGTGGACGGTGTAGTCACGCCCCAGCGGTGTCTCGGCCAACAGCGCGGACAGCAGTCCCGCGAGCGCGTAGGAGGCCGTCGTCTCGCAGGAGTGGTGGCGACAGGTCACGACGACGTGGCGCGGCCCGAGCCGATACGGACCAGCGGTACCGACCGGCCACACTCGGAGGTGGTCAGCGTCTCGCGGTGGAGGCGGCCGTTCGAGGCGTGGGCGTCGTACCACCGCTCGAAGTCCGCGCGCTGGTAGGGCGGCGCGAACGCGAACCGGACGCGCTCGCCGGCGTCGAAGTCGTACCGGAACGCGCTCGCGTCGACGCGGGCCTCGGGGCCGAGCCACGACCACTCCTCGCCGGCACAGACGGCGGGACCGAGCGGTCCGACCACTTCTCTGTCGCCGAACTCGATCAGTCGCTCGCCGGCCGTAGTCGCCGTGATCGCGGCGTTCCAGTAGAACCACTCGCGGGTCGAGTCCCGCGTCTCCGGGGCGAGCCGTACCCGTCCGTCCTCGCGCTCACAGAGTCGAGCGTTGCCGCCCGGGAACCCCGTCTCCACCTCGACCCCGGTTCGGGCTGGCGCTTCCATCTCGGTTCTATCCTCTCCCTCCAGCGTAAAATACACTCGTCAGACACGCGGTCACTGTCGCCCCCTCGCCCGTGGCGCTTTTGACTCTCGGTCTACCACATCGAGTAATGGGAGACGCCGCCGGTCGTCCGCCGACCGACGAGATAACGACCGACTTCGAACACCTCCGTGAACCGACGGCCGCCGACCACGGCCGTCCGGTCTGTCGCGGGACACACCGACACGGCGACGCCACCGTCGAACGGACCTACCACCGCGAGGAGGTGAGCCGGTTGACCGCCGAGACGACGTATATCGAGGGCGAGGAGACTGTCGACGTCCGGACGCAGTGCTGGCTACTCGAAGACGGACGCCTCCGTCACACCGGCGAGGACATCGTCCCGTTCTGTCGCGCCCACCACTACAGCGACCCGGCGACGGACCTCGCTGGCTGTCACGGCGACAGTTCGCCCCGCGAGGACCCGTCGTCGGTAACCTCGACGTTTCAACCGGCGACGAGTGTCGTCGTCGAGAACGGGGCCGCCCTCCGGTTCACGGGCGTCCACGAGAGCGAGGCCGCGCGGGTACAGCGGCGCTTCTTCGTCGACGAGACGGGCGGCCAACTCCGCATCGAGACGGTCTTTCACGACGGCGACACTCGCCTCGGGTCGGTCACCGAACGGCAGGCGCTGTTGCCCGACGGCGAGTTCGTCGCCGCGACGGGCGAACCCATCGACGCCTTCTGCCGGCGGACACACCTCAGCGACCCCGCGGCGGACCTCCGGTACTGCCGAGAGCGCCGCGAGGACGGCCCGCCCTAGTCCATCCAGTCGGGGTCCGCCCGCGGCGGGCTGAACACGTCGATACCACGGACCGGTTCCTCGCCCCTGTTCTCGGCCGTGTGGGCCTCCCCGCCGGGGACGACGTAGGACTCCCCGGACGCGACGACGTGCTCTGCCCCGTCGACGACGAGCGTCATCGTGCCCGTGAGGACGACGCCGATCTGTTCGTGGTGGTGGCTGTGTTCCGGCACGGTCGCGCCCGGTTCGATGTGGAACTGCTGGGCGCTCATCGACTCGCCGACACACAGTTGCGTGAGGTAGACGCCGTCGACGACTTCGACCGTCTCGCCGTCGGCAGGTGCCATCGTCTCCATACGCGCCGTCTCGCGGCCCGCCGCCTAAACGTTTCCCGGAGTATTTTTGTGTCCGCCTCCGACCCACGGGTATGTACGCCGTCGTCGGGTGCACCGACTGTTCGTCGCTGTGGGTCGTCGAGGGCCGCCCGGAGACGACGCAGTGTCCCTCCTGTGGCAAGCGCCACCAGTTCGGGCGTCTGAAGCAGTTCCACACCAGCGAGGACGTAGACGAGGCCAGACAGGCCCGGGCGGCACTGTTAGCCGACCGACAGGGGTTCGACGAGGCGTTCGCGGACCTCGACCACTTCGCCGATATGGAGGGGCGTCTGGACGAGGCTGGCGTCGACGACGAGACCTACCTCCGGGAGAAGGGGGTCGACGCCGACGACGTGGCGGCGGCCGGCGACCGGGCCAACGAGGGGACCGGCGGGTCGAACAGTCGCAAGGCCGTCGTCCGCGAGGCCATCGAGGCCTGCGACCCGGCGACGGAGGACGAAGTCGTCGCGTACGCCGTCGAACGCGGCGTCCCGGCGTCGGCGGCCCGTGACCTCCTCGAGAAACTCGTCCGGGCCGGCGCGGCCCTGCGGGACGGTGACGCCTACCGTCTGGTCTGATCGTGGCCGTCAACTTTGAAATACGTCCCCGCCGAAGGCCCAGACGATGAGTGATATCCTCCCCGACGACGGCCAGCAGTTCGCGCTCGGACTCGGCGCCGGCGTCCTCGCTCTCGTCCTCGGCGTCGCGTTCGTCGCGGTCGCCGCCCTGAGCGAGGTCGCTCTCCTGGACTCGTTGGCTGTCGCCGTCGCCCTCCTCGTCGTCGCGTTCGTGTTCGCCGTCGCCGGCCTCTACGACATCGTCGCCCGCGGGACGACCCGCCGCGGCGTCTCGGACCTGATCGCCAGCGCCGGCGTCGTCCTCGCCCTGCTGGCGCCCTACGGCGACCCCGCGCAGGCGTTCGTCGCGGCCGGTGCCGTCGCGCTCCTGACCAGCGGTGCCTATCACGCTGCGCTGGCCGCCGAACTGATGCATATCGACGAAGACCCGGCCGTGGACGTCGAGAGCGAGGAGACTCCCTGACCGCAACCGTCTTTTCGCTGCCCCGCGACCGCCGAGATATGGTCTCCACGCGTCGCGCCCGTGCCGCTCTGGATCTAGCAAGCGGCGTCCTCGGGTTGCTCGCCGGACTGTTTCTCGTCGTCGCCGGCACTGTCGGACTCCCGCGGACGCCGGGGTTCGCGTTCGGCGTCACGGCGATGGGACTGCTCGGCGCCGGGTTCAGCGCCGTCGGCGTCGGCCATATCGCCATCGACGACCGGGTCCGCGGCGGCGGCGAGTTCGTCGCCGGCGCCGGCGCTATCGTCCTCGGCCTCGCCTTCGGCGTCGGTTCGGCCGGACCGCTCGTCCTCGTCGGCGGCGCGGCCGTCGTCCTCGGCGGTGCGGTCATCGTCGCCGACAGCTTCGGCCTCGAACTCCCGGTAGCCGGCTGATCAGCGGCCGTGTTCCTCGTGGGCGCTGGCGAGGTGTCGACCGGCCAGCGCACCGAGTAGCGACAACTCGCCCGCGAGCGCTCCGGTGGCGATGACCTCCGCGAGGGCGTCGGCGTTCGACCCCGCCGGGTCGCCGCCACCGGCGTGGCCGAGTACGTCAAGCGCCTCGGCTTGGGTCGGCAGTTTCGTCCCGCCGCCGACGGTCCCGACTTCCAGCGAGGCTATCGTCACGGAGGCGTACAGCCCGTCCTCGCGCGCTTCGACGCTCGTGATGGCGTTCGACCCCTCGACGACCTGCGCGATGTCCTGCCCCGTGGCGAGGAAGGCCGCGGCGACGACGTTGGCGACGTGGGCGTTGAACCCCAGACTGCCGGCCTTGGCGCTGCCGACGAGGTTCTTCCGGGTGTTGACCGCCGCGATGGCCTCGGGGGTCGTCCCGAAGCGCTCTTGGACCACTTCGGTCGGCAGGAGCACGTCGGCCGCGACGGTCCGCCCGCGACCCTCGACGGCGTTGATGGCCGCCGGCTTCTTGTCCGAACAGAGGTTGCCAGACAGCGAGACCAGCGACGCCGTGGTCTCGTCTTCGATCACGTCACACGCCGCCTGCGTGGCGATGGTGACCATGTTCATCCCCATCGCGTCCTTCGTGTCGAAGGAAAACCGGAGGAAGACGCTGTCGCCGACGACGTACGGGTCGACCGATTGGAGTTCGCCGTGGCTGGTGGTCGATTCGGCGGCCTCCCGGAGAGCGTCGGTGTTGTCACCCACCCAGTCGGCGAGTGCCGCGGCCTCGCTGACGCCGGCGACGGAGAACACCGGCGCGCGGGTCATCCCC
>NZ_WPCA01000052.1 GCF_009741825.1 Halapricum sp. CBA1109 | reverse complement strand
GGGACGCATCAAGGATATTTTGATACACCCCAGAATGGAGTGAATGGTCGAAGATATCCAACTAGAGGAGATTGTTATCATCGGCCGTCGACTGGATGATATCTGCGACTTCCTTGAAGCGGGTCGTCGAGAGCAGAACCTCGAGTACGGCTTGCAGCGGGACATCAAGTTCGTACTCGTGGTACCGGCCAGCAGAGATTCCCTCGTTCCGCTCATAGACTCGGGTGAGCCCGAGCATATTCATATCCGAGAGGTGGTCACGAACACGGCGTTCGCTTACGCTATCAGTTTCGAGCCGGTCACAGAGTTTCACGTACCGTTCGTAGAGGTCGCGGGAGCGGACAGGGACGTTATCGAGCGCCTGATGGTACGCGAGCGCACAGAGAACTGCGTGTCCCTGTGTCGTGAGTTCTTGCATCCCCTCGTAGAGTTGGTTCTTTTCGAGTTCATCTTGGGCGTCCCGGACGTGCTCCTCGGTCACGGTATCAGAATCCGCGGCTTGCGCGAGTTCGCCGGCTTCGCGAAGCAGCCGAATCGCCTGCCGTGCTGACCCCGTATCCTGTGCAGCGAACGCTGCACAGAGCGGGACGACATCGTCGTCGAGGACACCATCGTGAAACGCTTTCTCTGCACGTGGGTTGAGAATCGAACGCAGTTGATTGGCGTCGTACGGTGGGAAGAGAATCTCCTTTTCGGCGAGAGTGTCTTTTACCTTCGGCGAGAGGTTGTCTCGGAACCCAAAGTCGTTGCTGATACCGATGATCACCGGGCGGATGTCGTCAACGTAGCCGTTCGACCGCGCGCGTGGGAGCCCGTAGAGAATATCGTCGGAGTGGCCGATATTGTCGATTTCGTCAAGGACGATCACAACGGTGCCACCGAGAGCGTCAAGTTCCTCGTAAAGAATGTCGAAGACCCGCTGTTGCGAGTAGCCGGTAGTACTGATGCGATCCCTATCCTGGCTTTCACGAAGTTCGTTGACGAGGGCAACGGCAACTTGGTAGGACGAAGAGAGATTCTCACAGCTGACCCAGACGATTGAGAGGTCAACATCATCATACTCAGCAGCGTCGTTCTCAAGATGCGACAGCATGAATTTCGTCGCCACGGTCTTTCCCGTTCCCGTCTTGCCGTACAGAAAGATGTTCGACGTTGGCCGGTTGTCGATGATTGGTTGGAGGGCTCGCTGGTACTTTTCGAGTTCCTCGTCTCGTTCGCGGATATCATCGGGTTCGTAGGAGTCATCGAGAGGTTCAGCATCAGCGAACACCAGACGATCTCGTTCGAACATTCCTATGATACCGACACAGAAGACGACACAATAAAACCACCGTTTCTTTAGTTTCCGAAGCGTCCGGAGATCGGGAGTATATAAAGAATAGACACACCACTGTTTCCGGAGATACGTTTCTTTATAATACTCTCTCACTCCACTATTTCCGGAGCTATGCCAACACACCTAGCTCTCTCTATGAGAGATCTAGATAGAGGGGAAGAACTAATAGAAGGGAAATAAAACAGAACCCGTATTAGATATAAATTGGAATCATATATGAAATTATATCTAATATATTTTATACTAAATAGCACGCTATAGAGATTTACCAGCAATTATCACTTCTTCTCTAGGAGATCCCTCCTCTGTCTAGCGAATAGCTCCGGAAATGGTGGAGTGAGGGTGGAGAACATCTGGCGTCAGCAAAAGCTCCGGAAACGGTGGAGGGTTATCTTCTCGAGGACGATCTCTCGGTCGACAACCCCCCGATAGAATGATCAGAGTGAATAGAGTGGGGGAGGGGGTGTAGAGTGTATCCAGTAGCTTAGGATGAAAACATAGACTTCCGCACTGCTACTGTGCGAACGGCTACGAAGAAAGTGAGAGAGAGAGGTGAGTGCGGCCCAACGCGACCAGCACTACGAAAGTATGGAAACGAAAAGCGGGATAGCGGTTTGAGGCTGGTACTGGATAATTACCGCCTCCAGAGTGGCGGGAACAGGGATACTATCTCCGCGGCCGAATACTTCGTAATCGCCTCCGGCAGGCGACGTCAGGAGAGTACGCACTCGGTGTATATAAAACCTGTTCGCACGCGCGAGTCAGTCCGAGTCCGTCAGCACCTGCTCGACCACCGTCGGGTCCTCGAGCAGTCGGTGTTTGGTGTAGCTCCCTTCGGCGCTGCCGCCGCTGTGCCGTGATTGCTCGGTGATGTCGAGGAAGGTGTGTTCCTTGAGGAGGTCACGGACCCGGCGCAGCGACAGCGGTTCCGACGCCTCCTGCCGGCAGACCTCGGTGTAGAGGTCGTAGATACGGCTCGTCCGGAAGGCGTCGGCCTCCTCCTCGTTGAGCGAGAGAATCGACAGCGCCTGGAGGACGTACCGCGAGTGCGGGGTCGCGCCTCGGATCAACTCCCGGAAGCGGTCGTTCTCGGCGCGCTGGCGCGCCCGTTCGACGTGGGATTCCTCGACGGTCCCGTCGCCGTTGGCTTGGGCTATCTCGCCGGCGTACCGCAGGATGTCGATGGCCTTCCGGGCGTCACCGTGTTCTTTGGCCGCGAACGCGGCCGCGCGCGGGATGGTCGACTCGGCGAGCACGTCGGGTTTGAACGCGTCCTTCCGGGCGTCATAATGTCCCGGAGCTGGTCGGCGTCGTACGGCGGAAAGACGAGTTCACGCTCACAGAGGCTGCTCTTGACGCGTTCGTCCATCCGGTCTTTGTACTTGATCTTGTTGCTGATCCCGATGGTCCCGATCTTACAGCGGTCGAGTTTCCCGGCCTCGCCCGCCCGGGAGAGTTGCATCAGGATCGAGTCGTCGTCGAGTTTGTCTATCTCGTCGAGGATGATCAACACGACGTCGAACGACTGGTCAAGCACCGTCCAGAGCCGCTTGTAGTACGTCGATGTGCTGATCCCCTTGTCCGGTATCGTGACATCTGTCCGCACGGGGTCGTTGAACGTACTCGCTATGGACTGGACGGCCTGTGTCTCGGTGGTGTCCTGCGCGCAGTCGACGTAGGCGAAGGCCGCCGAGACGTCCTCGGGGACCGTCGCGTCGACGAGGCGTCCGGAGACGTGCTTCGCACAGAGGGACTTCCCGGTGCCCGTCTTCCCGTAGATCAACACGTTGCTGGGGCTCTGTCCGAACAGCGCGGGGTTGACCGCCGTCGCGAGGCTCTCGATCTCGTCGTCCCGACCGACGATCCGACCCTCCTCCGGGAGGTGATTGATCTCGAGTAGTTCCTTGTTCGCGAAGATCTGATCTTCCCGGGAGAAGAGGTCGTCCGTCGAGTCCGACATATGCTCACCTCGTTTCCGGTGAAACGACTTCACTGTTTCGCTGTCTTGCGGTTATTACTATCAGAAATGTCGTATATCGCCGACCTCGTTTCCGGTGAAACGCCACTTCCGCTTTAGAGCGCCTCTATAGCGATATTAGTTTCTGAGACACACACACCACGTTTCCGGTGAACGGGGGTTTGGAGGGGGTGGGGGGTCAGACGAAACGGAGGTCGGGATTTCACCGGAAATCCGGTGTGTTCTGGAGTCTCAGGGAACAGTAAGAGAAATTAGATGGTATAAATAGTCTATCCAATAGAGTATCTCTAGAGGGTATTTTCGACTAGAATATATCTGACGAGCAAACGATAAATCGTTTGCTGTTCCATACGCAAACGATTTAACTTAATGGACTTTTAGCTCAGCTAGCTCTTATAGCTAGGGGAACAAACCATATCCTAGAGTAGTGTGCTAGAAGTCTCTCTAGATACTCTTTGTAGAAATTTCTTCTTCAACTTCTCTAGACTATCCTAGATAAACTCGGTCTATCGTTGCACTCTCTAGCCTTTCTCTCGACTAGTACCGTTCTCTCACTACCTCTCGTTCCGGAATACGCGACTATCGTGGTCTCTTCGGACAGTTCTCTCTTCGTTCGTTCGCACTGAACCCCCCACCCCTCCTCTGAATCCCGTTTCACCGGAAACGTGGTGTGTGTGTCTCACCCCTCCCCCACCTTCGAACCCCGTTTCACCGGAAACGTGGTGTGTGTGTCTCGCCGGTTCGTTCCCCCAACTCGACTCTTCCAACCTTCCTGTTGATCTGATAGATCAGCCCCGAGAATCTATGTCTGATATCCGAGACACCGTTCCAATCTTTAAGTCAGTATCTCCGAGAGGCGTTTCGAGTGGCACTCCCGCCGCGGATAGGTCGAGTACTCTGTGTGCCTGTCCCTACTCATCGTACCGATTCGTCGGTCTTTCTCCCTGCTTCGCTAGTCCAGATCGCTCTCCTGTACTCAGGTCGGACCGACGCCGAGGCTCTCGACAGCCGCGGTGAACTCCTCGGGGTCCATCTCCGCGATGTGCTCGATACCGTGGGCGATAACGACGGGGTAGAAGTGATGTTCTTTCTTCACTTCCCAGTCGGTCTCCAAGTCGAGTCGCTTGTACTGGTACTCGAGCAAGTCCGAGAGGTCGTCCGGGAGATACACCAGTCTCGTGTTCCACTCGTCCCTGTAGTCGACTGTCTCCGACCGGGACTCTCCCGCCGTCTTGTCCGTCTTCTCTCCCGCTTCCTCCATATCCTTGCCTTCCTCAGTCTCCTTAGCTTGCTTAGTAGACTTATTCTGCTTAGCAGACTTATCTTGATTATTTTGCTTAGTCTGCTTAGTATCCTTGTCGGGTTCGTCGGAGTCGAACCGCTTCGAGAGGCGGTCCTGCAGTCGGTCCGCGTCGCCGTCGCGGTCCGTCATTCCGCCACCTCCCGTAGCACGTCGGCGAGTTCGAGGAACGCGGCCTCCTGGTCGCAGTCCTCGTCGTGAGCGAAGATGGAGACGCCGTCGTTGTACGCGCGCTTGATGGCGACGCGCTTGCGGATCTCGACGACGGGGAGGACGTCGCCGTAGGTGTCCTCGAACCACCCGAGCATCTCCTTCTCCTCGCCGTCGAGGGGGTACTCCAGCCGCGAGACGACAACGGCGCGTTCGGGGATGGTGACGTCGAACTCCTGTTCGAGGGTGTCGATCTGGTTCGAGAGCAGCTTCAGCGCCCGGATCGAGGTGTCTTCGGCCAACACCGGGAGGACGACGTTTTCGGTCCCCAGCAACGCGTTGTCGGTCAGAATCCCCAGCGACGGCGGGGAGTCGACCAGCACCGTGTCGTACCCCTCGATGTCGGCCAGGAGCCGCCGCAGTGCCTCGTGGCCGCGCATCGCCGTGGTCAACTCCGAGGCGAGGTTGAACATGTCGATGTTCGCGGGGACCACGTCGAACTCCTCGTGGCTGTACGCCAGCGACGCGAGGTCGTGACCCTCGGGGTCGACCATCGCGTCGTACAGCGACGGCGGTTCCTCGGTGTAGGCCGCGTCCAGCCCCACGCCGTCGGTCAAGTTCCCCTGCGGATCGAGGTCGACGATCAGGACGTCCTCGCCCATCTCGTTGAGCGCGCCCGCGAGGTTGATGGTGTCCGTCGTCTTCGCGACGCCGCCTTTCTGGTTCGCGAGTGTGAGTGTCCGTGGCATTTGCTTATCTTCCTAAGTCGACTTAGCACGCTAATCGTACTTAGTATTCAGTCAGACGCACGCGGCGTCGCCGCTGGTGATCGTGTCGAGAACGCTTCGAAGGTAGTTTCGGGAGCTTATCGGCCGTCCGTGCCTTTGACGCCACCCCACAGCTCGAGCTGTTGGCGGAGCCACTCGGGGTCGGTGGCCTCGCCGTTCACCGGGAGGTCGTCGAGCATCCAGCGCAACACGTTACACAGCGTCCACAGAGTTCCGGCCGTCTCGTCGCTGATGTCCTCGGGGTCGCGGTCCTCGAAGTGGTCGACCAGCGTCTCCATCATACCTACCGTCGGGTCGCTGACCTCGTCGGCGTACTCCCGGCCGACGTCGACGAAGCGGTCCCTGACTTCCGCGCGGTCGATAGACTGGTCCCCGTGGTCGATGACGACGCCGTCGAGCAGTTCTCCGTCCATACAGATTCCGTGCGAGAGAATCCTAAAGAAAGTATCCCCGCGCCGCTCCCGGCCCCTCGCCGTGTTTCCCCCGCCGACACAACGGAATTTTAAGTAGCTGCGCTATGTAGCCATCGCTATCCCGTCAGAAACGCGGGTTGGAGGAGTGCAGGAACACTCCCCCGAAACCAAGGAGAATCCCGTATGAGCACCAACATAGCCGAGGGTATTCAATCTTACTCTCACGACCGGCGTAGTACCGCCTCTGACCAGTCCGAGCGACCCGCTACTACTCAGTTCGTAGCCCTCGACCCGGCAGTCTCGGGTGTCGACCCCCGGGGTGATGCCGATGTCTGAGGTCACGCGCGAGGAGTTCGAGGCACTGCTGGCGCGAGTCGAGGAACTCGAACAGCAGCGGGAGGCAGACCGCCGCGAACTCGACCGTCGCGAGCAGCGCATCGCGGAACTCGAAGCGGAGGTGTCGGAGCTACGAGCGGCACAGGAAGACAGCGCCGACACCGAGGACGTCGAGGAACTCCGGAACGTCCTTGACGTCTCCATCCAGCGGCGGAAGGAACTCGAAGACGAGGTGGAGACCCTCGCCGACGACGTCGAGGCCCACGACGAGGAACTCGACAGGCAGGACAACCTTCTGGAGTTGACCATCGAGAAGCGCAAGGACCTCCGAGAGCGCGTCCACGAACTCGCCCGCGAGGTCGAGGACGACACCGAGGCGGAGGGACAGACGCCGCACTACATCCGTCCGGAGACGCCGCTTGAGGACCTCGTACAGTTGCCACAGGAGATAGCCGAACAGAATCTGACGGCCAACCAGCAGCGGATGAAGTTCGTCGCCGAGGGCGTCCACGAGTACACGACGAAGGTCCCGGCCGGCCGGGCGCTCCCGTGGAGTGACTTGCGGCGTGTGATGGCCGCCGGCGAGGGCGGACAGGCCTACAGCTCGAACGTCGGCCGAGTGATGGACTTCTTCGACGAATTCGGAAAAGAGGACGTCGAGATTGTCGACAGGAAGGACGGTCAGAAGACTGTCGTCTTCGACGACGACCTCGTCAAGCGTATCGTAGCCTATCACAACCAAACCGCCCAGAGCAACAGCGTTGTTAGTAGAAACGAGGTGTACGGGTAGCCCTCCGTGTTAGCCAGACCACGCCCGAGAGGGCTCACTCTCTAGGAGACACTCACCACACCGCTGTTTTCCCCTTTTTCTACTGGCGAGACTGGACAGCACCCCCTGCTCTAGAGAGTGTTCTCCCCCGTGAGAACACGACCACCACTAACTCACCGTTCTTCTCACTAACAACGGTGTTAGTCGCCGCTCACCCGCTGATCTTGTTCCACAGCGCTAGCGCGTCGAAGAGGTCGCCGGCGTCGCCGTCGCCGTCGAAGTCGAACGCGTCGACGTTGGTTCGTATCGTCTCGCTGTCCCGGTTGTTGTAGTAGTCCAGCGCGTCGAAGAGGTCCGCCGTCCCGTCACCGTTGACGTCCTCCAGCAACGGGTCGTCGTCGACGCTCGCCGGCGGGCCGGCCGCGTTCGGGAGAGCCGCGACCGGCGACGACTCCGCACCGATCCGGATGGAGAGCGCCCGGACGCTCACGTCGGTGTACTGGCTCCCGTTCTCGTCGGTCAGCGTCCGGACTTCGGGTGTGATCGAGCGTTGCCGTTACCCTCGGTCCGGACGGTGAGCGTGCCGAGTACGGCTTGGCCGCCGGTACTCTCGACGCTGGCGTTTGCGGCCGTGAGCGTCGCGGCTCGGCCGTCGTCGCTGATCTCGATCCGTTCGAACGGCCCGACCGGGGACGCCGGCTCGTAGGACTGGATGGTCAGGGACGAACTCGTCGTCAGCCGTAGGTCGTAGGCCCCGACGGAACCGCTGGTGTTCCGGACGACGACGTCGAATTCGGCGGTCGAACCCGCCTCGTAGCCGTCGGTCGTCCCGTTCAGCGTCACTGTCACTGGGTCGTCGGTCGGTGCGGCCGTCGCCAGCGGTATTGAACAGAGCGCGACGGCCAGCACGGCGGCGGCGAGGACTCGGCGCATACGCTCCGGTGGGTCGGGCGTGGCAATAGTCCTGCCGCTGGGGCGTCGAGAAAATGGAGAAATTACGGCGGAGGAGTCGGCCGATCCGACTCAGTTAGCTGATCGCGTTAGTTGTTGCGGCGCACCGCGAGGAGCGCAGCAGCGATGAGCGCGACCAGGGCTGCGACGATACCGAAGCCGGGACCACCAGCGTCGGTGGTCTCCTCGTCGCCACCGTCGTCACCGTCGCCTGCTTCGGTGGTCTCGGTGGTGTCCGGAGCCGGCTCGGTCGTTTCCGTGGTCGGCTCGGTGGTCGGCTCGGTCGTTTCCGTGGTCGGCTCAGTCGTCTCGGTCGTCGGCTCCGTCGTCTCAGTCGGCGTCGGTTCCGGCGTCGGAACCGTCACGACTGCGGAGTCGGTGACCGCTGCGCCGTCCGCGGTGTACGGACCGTCGGCACCCTCGATGGAGCCGAAGTCGTACTCCTGGTTGTTGTTCGTGTCGAGGTGCGGCATGGCGACGACCGTGGTGTCGCCACCCTCGAGGGACGAGTCGAGCGAGATTGCGACGTTGGACGCACTACCCGCGATGTAGTTGGATGCGCCGATGACCTCGCCACCCGGGCCGCCCTCGTGGATGGCCACGAAGCCGCCCTGGCTCATGTCGACGGAGTCGACGATGACGGTGTCACCCTCGCTGCGGGTCTGGTCGCTGATCGAGACGGACGCGGTCGGTGCGGCCGGCTCGCCGGCGATGGTGTAGGTGACCTGGTCACTGGCGCCCTGACCGCTCAGGGTCGCGGTGAGCTCGTCACCCTCTTCGAGGCGGCTGAGGTCGAACTCAGCGCTGAAGTTACCGTCCGGACCGACCGTCACGCCCTCGGAGTCGAGGAGGTTCGGGCCGCGGATCTCGACGGTGTACTCGCTACCGGGTGCGACAGAGGCCTCGCCGGTGACGGTCTGGCCACTCTCGCCTCGGAGCGTGAGGTCGTCGCTGTCGGTCAGCTCGACGTTACGCTCTTCGACCGAGAACGTCTGCGTGGCTTCCTCGGCGTCGTCCGGGCTGACGTACTGGTCGGTGACGTCGAACGTCACGTCGAAGACGTCGTTCGGTGCCGCGGAGACACCAGTCTGGCTGCCACGGTCGAACTGCAGGCTCGCCGTCTCGGCGATGACGTACAGTTCGTCGTTACTCGCGTTGAAGAAGACCGTCAGAGCGTCGGCGCTGTCGCCGAGGTTGAGGGTCTTCGGCTGCTGGTTGATTCCAGTCGAGGCGTCGGTCTGCTCGATGGTCAGATCGACGACGTCGTTGTTGATCGCGTTGGTCAGCGTCTCGACGCCGTTGTCGCCTTCGACCGCGGCGATGAGGCCGTCGAAGTCGTTGACCTCGATCTGGTGGATGAGGAGGTCGCCCGCTGCGATCTCGTTGCTCGGCGTCACGGTGCCGCTCTCGATGGCTGCCGTGACGTCGCTGCGGTCGCTGACGTCACCGGCCGCGCTTCGCGGCGCGGTCCAGAGCGCCATCTCGGCGCCGTCGTCACGGTCCTGGAGGAGGAAGCTGCTCAGCTCGAGCTCCTCACCAGTGTCCGCGTCGATGAGCGTCAGGTCGTACGTACCGGAGTCCAGCGGCTCGCCCGGTGCTTCGGTCTGTGCACTGACGGAGACGCTGTCCTCGTCGTTCGCGACGGAGAGAGCGTCACTCAGCGGAGCGAAGCCGGAGAGGTACGTGTTCAGTCGGAGCGTGACCTGACCGTCACTGTTGCCGTCCGTGAGGGAGGCAGTGACGTTGTAACCGACCTCGTCGCTACCGATGCGGACATCGGCGCTGTCGGTGTTGTTGATCGTGACGGGCAGTTCGAGGAAGTTACCCTTCCGGACCGACTGGCCCGGATCGAAGGCGAACTCGACGTTGGCCGGGTCCTGCTCCTCGACGGTGAGGTTGACGCTCGAGGACGCCGTCGTGTCCGTGACGGCGAAGTCGAACGTGTAGGTGCCGGCGTCGATCGCGCTCGTGTTGAGCGAGATGTCGGAGTCGGTGTTCGAGATGTCGAGCGTCGTGGAACCGAAGACGGACTCGATGTCCGAGTCTTCGAGGTTCTCTGCGCTGACGTCGACCGAGTAGGAGCCTCGAGTCGAGGTGAGGCTCACGGTCGTGGAGTCACCCTGCGTGACCTGGTTGTCCTCGAGCGTCGCGCTGATGGACTGCTCTCGGACCGTGAAGACGGATTCGCTGATATCGTTCGACGGGTCGATGGTCTGTGAGACCTCGCCCTCGCTGTTGAACACGACTGCGTCGTTGTCCGTGTTGAACAGCGCGTACGTACCCGCGCCGATGATGTCTCGGCCGGTGTCGAGAACCTTGGCACCGGAGTCGTTCAGCGTGACCTCGGTGACGAAGTCGGTCTCGATGTTGCTACCAGTCCCGCTCGTGCGGTACAGGACGTAGTCCTCGTTCGCGTCCTCGGGGACCTGGAAGAACAGCTGCTGGCCCTGCCAGAACAGCGGACCGCTGGTCTGGAGGTACCGGTCAGCGTCGTCCGGGAGGCCCGTGACGGGCGACGGGTCGGTGTCACCGTCGTCACCGTCGTCACCGTCGTCGCCACCGTTGTCACCCTCACCGACGGTCAGCGTGGCACCGTTCTGCTCCTGAACGGAGTAGGAGTTGCCACCCTCGTCGGTGATCTGGTTGACGTCGGTCGTGACGTCGGTCGAACCGGCGCTCTCACCCTCGATGGTGACGGTCGCGATCACGAGGTTGTTCGAACCCGCGAGCGCGTCCGGGATGTAACCGAGGTTGAAGGCGACCGACGAGTTGTCGTCGGCGTAGTTGACCTCTTCGATCCCCGGGCTACCGGCGACCGAGACGTCGGTGATGTCTGCTGCGGATCCGTCGGAGAGATTGACGGAGAACTGTGCACCCTGGACACCGTCGCCACCTTCGGTGATGACGATGTCCGCGGTTGTCGTGCTGCCGACATCCACACTTGAGCTGCTAGGCTCCACGTTGACGTCAGTATCGCCCGCTGCCGTAACAGTGGCAGCGCCGGCGAATACTGAGAGGACCATGAGAGCTGCAAGTGTGATGCCGCGGAATTGATCCCTATTCATAATTGGTATGCGTTGGTTGACGCACTCCCCACCGGAAAGCGATGTGTACACTTTCCGGTGGCAAGTTGTCGTGTTCCTTTTCATACAGAGACGTTAAGTACTTTGTGTTATTTTGTCCGCTACCCACTCGGAAATACTGAATGTTTAGATTACGGATGGTTTTATCGGAGACGTATCGTTACCCGCCCAAATATGGCGTATTCGCTGTCTGAGATATGTACTATTTCGGGATGAAAGGGGGTCGCTCGCGCTGTGAGACATATCTATCGCTGGTCGTTCGCTAACCGGCCGGGAATATAAACGACTGTGACAGTGGTTCGGTCGGTTACCGTCCGTAACGGATCGGCGTTGCTGTCGCTGTCCGGTTCGAAAAAATGGAGAAGACGGCTGCTTCAGACGGGCTGTTCTATGCGGAGATCTCGTTCCACAGGGCCAGCGCGTCGAAGAGGCCGTTGATGTCACCACTCGCGTCGAAGTCGAACGCGGCGGCGTTGTCCTGGACTGCGTCGCTGTCGGCGCTGTTGTAGAAGTCCAGCGCGTCGAAGAGGTCAACGGCGCCGTCGCCGTTGACGTCTTCGAGCTGGCCGTCACCGTCCGTGTCCTGTGCAGGACCGGACGCGCCGGGCAGCGTCGGGTTGCCGTCGCCACCAGTCACACCGGCGACGTCGAGTTCAGCCGACGCGGGCTGGAAGCCAGCCGGACGCGTCTCGATGGTGTAGGTACCATCGGTCGCGTTCTCCGGGACGGTGAACGTTGCCGTACCGCTGCCGTCGGTCTGAGTCTCGGCGATGACGTTACCGCTCGGATCGACCAGCGAGACACCGGCGAAGCTGACCTCGTCACCCGTCGACCGGGCCGTCAGCGACACCGAGATGTCCTCGCCAGCGTCGACGCTGTCCTCGGTGAGCGAGATGTTGACCTGCAGGTTCGAACGCAGGACGTCGAAGACGACGTCGTTGGCGTCCGTGTCCTGAACGACGGTACCGGTACGTCGTTGTCGTTGATCAGCTGCAGGATGCCGTCACCAGTACCAGTCGGCGTGAGCGTCAGGAAGCCGATCTGACCGGAGTCGTAGCTCTGGTCGGTGAACTGGTTCGTGACCAGCGGCTGGTCGGTACCGTTCGTGCTGGTCGTCGTCCCGACGACGTTCTCGGAGATCGGGTTCGTGCTGGGGAAGCCGAACTTCAGACCACCGCGGAGCGGGACGTCGTCGGCGTCAGCCGGGAACGCCTCCACTCGCAGGGTCTGGGTCACGTCGTTCGCCAGCACCGAGTTGTTGCTGTCCGCGGACGGGTTGACCGGCAGCTCGGAACCGGACTGGTCGTAAACTTCGACCAGCGGGTTCTGAGCGTCCGGACTACCCGCGATGGACGCGTTCGGACTGAACGTAGTGTCGCCGTTGTTACCGTAAACGCCGGTGACACCGTAGTCCGGGTTGTGCGTCGCGTTCGCGGTGAACTTGGGGACGAAGGTCCCAGTGCCACTGCTGTTGTTGACAGTGATGTCGAACTGGAACTCGCCGTCGCCGTTGAAGAGGTTCACCGTCGGGTTACCGCCAATCGTGGCGTTCGCGTTACCGAGAGTCCTCACGGCCTCGAAGGACACGTCGGTCGGCTGACCGGAGAGTGCACCGTCGTACTGGATCCAGGATCGGTCGAAGTTGGAGCCATTGATCGCTTCACCGGTGAAGCTCTCGTACGTCGCGTTGACGCGGTACGTCCGGTTGATGCCGATGGTAAGCGTCTCGATGCCCGAGACGTCCTCGAAGCTGTCCGCGGCGGTGTGGCTCAGGTTCGCCCACGTGTTACCGTTGACGTCCGGACCAGCAACGCCGGTGACGTTCGTCTCGATGTTCGGATCGCCGACTTGGAACTGACCCTGACTGTAGGTGAACGGATCAGTGGCGATGTCCTCAGTCTGTGCGGAGAGGTCGGGGGTCGTGATCTGCAGCCAGAACTGCTGCGGACCCTCGCCCGTTGCTCCGTAGTCGTAGAAGCTGAACACGCCGTCGCCGGCACCGGTCCCCGTGTTGAGGAAGCCGTTGCCGTCACTGACGACCGTGTTACCGCCGTTGATGTTCGAGATGTCTTCGATGACGTAGTAGCCGTCACCGGGCTGACTCTCGGTCTCGTTGAAGTAGACCTGGCCGATCGTCACGGGGTCACCGTTGATGTCCGTCGCGGTGAGGTTGACCAGGTTCGTGTTGTCCCCGGCCACACCGTTGGTGGTGAAGACCGGCGCGTTCAGGTTCGCCTTCTGGCCGATACCGTCAGTGAGGTTGACTGCGTTGCCCTCACCGTCGGTGAGCTGGAACGCGATGCTGTCGTACTCGACACCTTTGGTCAGAACCATCTGACCGCCGAAGTCGGAGCCGACGTAGTCGCTCGTGTTGTTGTCGTCCGGCAGGAACGTGACGTTCAGGTCCTGCTCGAGCGAGAGGTCGAGGGTTTCGACCGTCGCTTCGTCGACCTCGTCCTGCTCAAGTGCCTGGTTGCCGTCAGCGTCTGCGTACTGGTATGCGGTGAAGACGAGCTGCGAAGCTTCCTCACCGATACCGTCGCCGTCCGTGTCCACACCGCGCGGACCGACCTGCAGGTCGTTGAACGTGTACTGACCGTCGTTGACGTTCGCCGTCCGAGCGTCAACCTGGCCGATTGCCGTGCTGTTCTGGGAGACGCGCACGCGACCGTTGTTGATCGGTGCGTCGCCTTCCTGTGCGTCACGCACGACTGCAGTGACGTTGACCTGCGAGTTCGGTTCGACAGCGTCGACGTCGCTCTCACCGTCCACGTCGAACTCGTCGACGTAGAGGCCGGAGACGTTGATCTCCTGCGTGAGGTCGGTATCGCTGCCAGTACCGCTGATGTTCACCTCGACAGTGATCGTCTCGTCGACTTCGTCAGCGTTGGTCGGACGGAAGACGACGTAGTGGTCCTGACCGTCGAAGATCGGACCGCTGAGCAGGTTCTGGCTCGGCGAGCCGAGGGCGAGGTTGCCCGGATTGACACCGTTGACCGTACCGTCGACGCCCGCGCCTTCGAGTCGGATCTCGGAGACGTTACCGGCGTTCGTACCGGGATAGATGACGTCGTTCGCTCGGTCGCGGAGTTCGACTTTCAGACGGTACGCCGTCATACCATCGAAGTCCTGGAAGGTGTCGTTACCGAGTCGCTCGCCGTTGACGATGCGGCTGCTGTTCTGCGTCGTCAGCGGGAGCACTTCGATCAGCCCGTCCGGTCCACCGTCGCTCGGACCGAGGAGGTTGATCGCGTTGGTGTAGTTGGTGATCGTGTCGCCATTGGGGTTCGTCGTGTTCGTAGCGAAGGATTCGCTGTTCGCGGTCCGCGGATCCTGCACCTTGAACTCGACGACGTTGATGTCGTCAGGCGCGACGACTTCGAGAGCACTACTGCCGACGTAGTCCGGGAACTCCGGCGTGTCGCCAGCGTCGTCAGCGACCTCTGCACCGCCGAAGACACCGTTGGTCGGGTCGCGTCGTTGTCATTCTCGAGTTTCGCGTTGACGTCACTGCCAATATCACCGACAGGCGTGGCGTCGAACGCGATCTGACCCTGCGCGTCAGTGTACACGTGGACGTACTGGATGTCGCCACCAGCCGTCACACGCGCTCGCTCTTTGCCAGCGTTCGTGACCGAGAAACTGCTGAACGGACCAGTCACATTGACGTAGCCCTGAGCGTCGGCGGAGCCGGTCTCGTTGACCTGCAGGGACGTACCGTCCGTGTCGTTGACCTGAATCTCGTAGCTGTGCGTGAAGTTCGCTCGGTTGACGTCGCCGACAGTGTCAAGCGAGACGTCGGCTTCCTGACCGGCGACTTCGATCTGCCCGTAGCGGATCGAGTCGTCGACGGCGTCAGCCTTGTCGCCGACGTTGGTCCCGTACGTCCAGAGACCAGCGTCGTTGAACTCCATCGTGAAGCCGAACTGCCCGTCTGCGGCGGTCGTCGTGTTACGGGTCTTGCCGACACCGATTTTGTCGTCGGCGAGCGTCCCGTTCTGGACCTCGATGAGGTAGTTCGCGACGCCGTTGTCGTCACCGTCGGTGAGCAGCCCTTCGACGTTCCGGGTCTCACCGTAGTTGACGCTGGACGGGTTCGTGAGATCGAAGTTCAGTCGGACGGGGATGATCGCGTTCCCGTCGTTGTTGTTGATGTCCGGCGTCGGCGCGTTGTTGTTGTCGACGTCGGATTTGACGAAGACCTCGTAGGACGGCTCAGTCTGGCCGTCTGCGGGGTAATCGAGATCCTCCGTTCGGCCCGGCGGCGGCGACGAAGCGGTCGTCGTCGCGCTGAAGGTCCGGACCTCGGTGAACTGACCGTTGCTGGTGTCACCGGTCACGATCTGGTTGCCGGAAGTCTTCGTACCCGGCTCGTAGATCGCGTAGTCGACGTTGATGTCGTCCTCGAGAATCTGCTCTCCGTCCTCGTCGAAGTAGGTGTAGATCTCACCCTGAATCTGGACGGAGTCAGTGTTCGCGTAGGTCGCGTTGTTGATGACGCGGACCTCGTAGTTGTCTGCCGAGTAGCCCTCGGTGTCGAACTTCTGCGAACCGTTGTAGAACTCGACGGTTCCGCGCTTGGCAGCGCTGAACGTCGCGTTCGCGACACCGTTACCCTCGTTGTCGACGAGGTCTTTCTCGGCGACCAGTTCGCCGTCGACGTAGTGCTGAGCCGACAGCGACTGGTTGTTGAATCCGGAGTAGTCAACGGTCGCGTTGACCGTATCGGTCACACTACCGAAGGTGTCGGTCTGCGTTCCGGCAGTGTCTCGGATGACACCGTCACTGGGCGAACCGGCACCGATGGTGAGGTCACCGTAGGCCTTGCCGGCGCTGGAGCCAGGGTTGATGTGGACCAGACCGGAGTAGGTGCCGTCGGTGGACGGGTTCTGGAACGCACTGTTGCTGACAACGACGTCGATGCGGTCGTTCGCGTTGACCGTCATCTGTGAGCCCATCGAAACCGTGATGGTCGCGCCGCCGTTGCTGATCGAGTCAACTGTCGCGCCCTGCGAAGCGCCGTTCACTTCGATGTCGACATCTGCGTCGCCGACGTTAGCGAAGCTGCCGTCGAAGTCGCTCGCGGGCGTAAAGTCAAGTCGGACTGTCTGGAAAGTACTTCCGGCGTACTCAGAGCGACGTTAGTGCCACCAGTGAGGGTTGCCGGAGTGGCACCTGCCGTGGTGTCGGACGCTGAGAAGGAGGCGTTCCCCGCGGCTGCGGCGGTCCCCGTGAATGCCATACCGGCGGCAAACACGGAGAGGACCATCAGCGACGCAAGGAACACCGCGCGGAGCTTCTCTCCAGGCGATGTGTTATTACCTGTCATGATTGTACTCTGTTCGAAGCGGAATCGCTGCCACGCACCGAAGTGCGGGGACTCGTTCCATTCACCATAGTATATGTCATAATTATGTACCAGCCTCGATGTGTATGGCTACAGGCGTTACAATCTAATGGTACGTTTAAATACTTTGTGACCCTGAACGAGTGTGGATTCCCACGTACAGACACGCAACGTTACAGATTCTCCAATCCCGCGATATCGGCGGCGTCTCCTCCTTTCGATAGATCGTGACAGGTATCGTATGTACGGGTGCGAGAGCACAGTTCGGCGGGTGCGAGAGCCCTCGTTCATATGGGATGATACCAACACACCTGACCCACTAGCCGGAGATAACATCGAGAACTGGTTCAACTCGAGTGTCATCCCGAAGCTTCTCGATGACAATATCCCGGTCGATAGCCAAGCGTACTGATTCGTTATCCCCTTTCCACGACCTCTGCCTCTACGGGACGCATCAAG
>NZ_WPCA01000069.1 GCF_009741825.1 Halapricum sp. CBA1109 | reverse complement strand
GTCGACGCCGACGGCGTCCCGGTGAAGTTCTTCGAGGGGATGGTCCCCGGCGAGATAGTCGCTCCCCGCGGCGACGGCGGGTTCGGCTTCGACCCCATCTTCGAGCACGACGGCCGCACCTTCGCGGAGCTATCGACCGAGGAGAAAAACGCCGTCTCCCACCGCGGTCGGGCGCTCGCCCGCTTCGCCGAGTGGCACGCCGACCGTTAGAGACCCTGCTTTCTGTCGAGCCACGAGACGACACCGACGTGTGGCAGCGTCACGACCGCGAGCAACACCAGATACAGGCCGCCGACTTCGGCGACCGACCCCGGCGTCTGCGGGACGGCGACGGCCAGTCCGCCGAACAACAGCAACGCGCCGACGGTCATCGGCGTCGCGTCGCGGACGAGTCGCCGGACTGCGCGACCGTCAGAACCCGATTCGAGGGCGTCGGCGGCCGCGCTGTCCAGCGCGAGCAGTCGGACGAGGTGTCGCAGCGAGTGCCACAGCGCGAAGTAGAGCCCGATGGCCAGCACGGGCGGGACCGCGAGGAAGAACGCCCACAGCAGGCCCGTCTCGGCCGCGTCGGTCCGCCACGCGTCGGTCGCGCCGGCGACGCGGTAGCCCGCATACAGAGTGCCGAGCGTCAGCGCGGCGAAACCGACGCCGAGAGCGAGGCGAACGTCGGCCCGGAACAGCGGCGCGACCCAGCCAGCGCCGTCGGGGTCGAACAGTTCGACGGCCGTCACGAGCACCGAGCGGTAGCGCTCGGGGAAGGCGAGCAACGGGGACGAGCATCGGGAGGCCGCCCCGGACGGCGACGGTGAGGCGGCCGACCCACCCCGAGACGTGGTCGGCGTCGGCCACGACGGCGAGATGCGCCCGGTCGCCCTGTCCCCAGTGGAACCACGTCAGGAGGAGAAAGAACAGAAACGAGGCCGTCGGGGCGAGAAACCACGCGAGACCATAGGCGATGGCGACAACGAGGTAGACGGCGGAGAAGCCGGTGATCCACCGGAGGGTGGGTACGTCGCCGTTGGCCCGCGGCGGCGTCAGGTGGTCCAGCGCGCCGTGGGGGAGGCCGAGGACGACCAGCGTCGCCAACAGCAGGCCGTAGCGAGCCTCGACGGGCAGCGACAGGCCGGCGAGGTGGGCGAGGGCCGCGGCGGCGAGGACGGCCCACACCGGGCGGTCGGTCACCGCCGAGAGCCGCCGTCGGACCGTCGCCGTCGGCCGTCCCACACTCACCGCCATCGCTCGATCACCCACGGGTAGAGGACCAGTCCCTGCACGACGAACAGCGTAGTGATGAAGAAGAACGCTCCCTCCTCGATGGGGAGGCCGGCGACGGTGAGGCCGGTCGTGTACCGGTCTGAGAGAAACCAGATGCCGTTCTCGATGGCGATTCGGTCGGCCACAGAGAGGTACAGCGTCGGGACGACGACGCCGACAGCGACGAGACGGGCGCGCGCGAGGAGGTGTTTCCAGCCGACGGCCCACTGGAGGGCCAGTACCGGTGCGCCCCACGCGAGGATCGCACCCATATAGAACGTGGCGTCGACGGTCAGCATCGCGAGGCCGACGACGAGTACCGGCAGGGCCGCCAAGGCACCGAGCGCCCGGTCGCGCCACGTGACGACGAGGTCGTCCGGCGGTCGTTCGACCGTCAGCGAGTACAGATGCAGCCACATCGCGCCGAGCAGCGGTTGCAGAAGGATGAACGCGTACTCCTCTATCGGGGCCTCCCAGATGACAGCGGTCACGGCCCCCTCGCCGTACCCCCACACCCCGCGGATGATGAGGTAGTTGTCCCACGGCGTCGTGTAGACGAGGGCGACGACAGTGATGATACCGACGGCGAGCGGGCTGATGACGCTGCGTCGACGCCCCCACAGCGTCGCCGCCGAGAGGACGAACAACGGCGGAACCAGAAACAGGGCGTGAAACTGTGCGTATGTGAACGGGGGCATTAGTGTACGGAAACGGAATAGTTGGCGGGCGATACGAACGTTGGGATTGTGTCCCCTACCGCACCGGGACCGACCGCCACCCAAGCGGTGGCGGGGTCAGTCGCCCGGCGGGATCAGTCGGCCGCCGCGGCGTCGCCCGACGCCGCCGCCGAGTCGTCGAGGACACTGTGGCTGCGGAGCAACACGATACCGAACCCGACCTTCGCGGTCAGGTCGAGCACCATGTAGCCGGCAGTCTCGATGTTGAGCCCCACCGCACCGATGCCCTCGGTACCGACGATCCACCAGACCGGGTAGACGAACCACAGTCCGACGATCATGTACCGGAGGGTGTTGAACGTGCTTTTGGTGTCACCCGATAGCTGCGCGGCCTTCTCCGAGAGGCCACGGAACAGGTAGAAGATCAGCACCAGGAAGAAGCCGGTACTGACTCCCCACCAGACGATGCGGTGGCCGGTGACGCCCATGACTTCGTTGCCGTTGAACTGCAGCGGCGCGGTCGTCAGCGTCGCGACCAGTCCGGTCAGGATCATCATCACGTCCAGACCGACCAGCGTTGCGATGGTCTCCCGATCAGCGCCCGCCAGCAACGCGAGGTCGTACAGCAACAGCGGGGTCGTCAGGATCCAGTCGGTGTATCGCGGCCAGTACACCGCCTCCAGCTCGGCGGCGTTATCGAACATCGTGAGGTCGATTACACCGAATCCAGTCGCCATCGCCAGATAGTTCGCGAACGCTATCGCGGCGATGAACGTCGTGACGATGTAGAATTTCTTCTGCCGGCTGGTTTTCGCGCTCTGTCCCCGGATGATGAAGTACAGCATCCCGAGGAACATTCCAGCGGTGCCGATCCACAACCATATCGATTCACTCCCTTGCGCCATGGTACACCCACACCTACAACGTACAACCTGATGTACAGTGTGCCAAACTGTTTTGGGTTGTGCAACTGGAGTTGAACTGGTCGACAGTAAAGAACGGCTCGGGGAGTCGAAACGGGTCGGAGTCGGGCGATCAGGCGTCGGCTGACGCTTCGAGGATTTCGGGACCGTCCTCGCGGTAGTGCTCCTCGATGAACTCCTCGTCGACGCGGTTGAGTTCCTCCTTGGGGAGCGTGCTCAGCAGGTCCCAGCCGATCTCGATGGTCTCGTCGATGTCGCGTTCGGTCTCGTATCCCTGCTGGACGAACTCCTCCTCGAATCGGTCGGCCAGATCGAGGTACTTGTTGTCACGTTCCGAGAGGGCCTCGCGGCCGACGATGTTGACCAGGTCCCGCAGGTCTTCACCCTCGGCGTAGGCGGCGAACAGCTGGTCTTTCACGTCGGCGTGGTCGCCGCGGGTCAGCCCCTCGCCGATACCGTCGTCCATCAGCCGCGAGAGGCTGGGCAGGACGTCGACCGGCGGCTGGACGCCCTGACTGTTGAGGTCGCGGTCGATGTAGATCTGGCCCTCGGTGATGTACCCCGTCAGGTCCGGGATCGGGTGGGTGTCGTCGTCGCCCGGCATCGTGAGGATCGGGATCTGGGTCACCGAGCCGTCACGGCCCTGGATCCGACCGGCCCGCTCGTACAGCTGGGCGAGGTCGGTGTACATATACCCGGGGTAGCCACGCCGACCAGGGACCTCCTCGCGGGCGGCCCCGATCTCGCGCAGCGCCTCGCAGTAGTTGGTCATGTCCGTGAGGATGACCAGCACGTGGTAGTCCTTCTCGAAGGCGAGGTACTCGGCGGTGGTCAGGGCCATCCGCGGGGTGACCGTCCGCTCGACGGCGGGGTCGTCCGCGAGGTTCATGAAGACGACGCTGCGTTCCAGCGCACCGGTGCGCTCGAAGTCGTCCATGAACTCGTTGGCCTCCTCGGCGGTGATCCCCATCGCGCCGAAGATGACGGCGAACTCCGAACCGTCGCCGTCCTCGTCCTCCTCGGGCACCGTCGCCTGACGCGCGATCTGGAGTGCGAGGTCGTTGTGGGGCAGCCCCGACGCCGAGAAGATGGGGAGCTTCTGCCCGCGGACGAGCGTGTTCATCCCGTCGATGGCGCTGACGCCGGTCTGGATGAACTCCTCGGGGTACTCCCGGGAGTAGGGGTTGATCGCCGCGCCGACGATGTCCTGGCGCTCGTCGGGTTCGATCTCCGGGCCGCCGTCGATAGGCTGGCCCGAGCCGTCCAGAACCCGCCCGAGGAGGTCCTCGGTGAGGTCCATCTTCAGCGTCTCGCCTTTGAACTGGACCGACGCCTGCCGGTCGATCCCGCTGGTTCCCTCGAACACCTGGATGGCGACAAGGTCACTCGTCGTCTCCAGTACCTGGCCGCGCCGTGTCTGGCCGTCGCTGGTCGTGATCTCGACGATCTCGTCGTACCCGACCGGCTCGTCGACCTCGGCGAACACCAGCGGGCCGCTGATCTCCGTGATCGTCCTGTATTCTTTTTGCATCGTTAGTATTTCTCCCGTAGCTCCTCGGTGATGTCCGCTTCGAGTTCCTCGATAAACTCGTTGTAGTCCTCCTGGACACCGATGCGGTTCAGCCGCGGCGCGTTGTCGATGTCGGTGATCTCTTCGACCGGGACGCCGGCGTCCAGCGCGTCGAAGGCCTCGTCGTTGAGCGTCTTGATCGCCCCGAGGATCCCGTAGGTCTTCTCGGGTTCACAGTAGGTGTCCGTCGGGTGGAAGGCGTTCTGCTGGAGCCACGCCTCCCGCAGGTAGCGGGCGACCTCTAAGGTCAACTGCTGGTCGTCGGGGAGGGCGTCCTTCCCGACGAGCTGGACGATCTCCTGCAGTTCGGCCTCCTCGTCGAGGGTGTCGATGGCCCACTGGCGCTGCTCGGCCCAGTCCTCGGAGACGTTCTCCTCGAACCACGGGTCGAGCTGATCGCGGTACAGCGAGTAGGACTCGTTCCAGTTGATCGCCGGGAAGTGCCGGCGTTCGGCGAGGTCGGCGTCCAGCGCCCAGAACGTCTTGACGATACGCAGCGTGTTCTGGGTCACCGGCTCCGAGAAGTCCCCGCCGGGCGGGGAGACGGCCCCGATGACGCTGACCGAACCCTCGGTGCCGTTCTTGTTCTGGTAGTAGCCGGCGCGCTCGTAGAACTGCGCGAGCCGCGCGGCCAGATACGCGGGGTAGCCCTCCTCGCCGGGCATCTCCTCCAGACGCGAGGAGATCTCCCGCATCGCCTCGGCCCACCGCGAGGTGGAGTCGGCCATCAGCGCCACGTCGTAGCCCATGTCACGGAAGTACTCCGCGATGGTGATCCCCGTGTAGACACAGGACTCGCGGGCCGCGACGGGCATGTTCGAGGTGTTGGCGATGAGGCACGTCCGGTCCATCAGGGGGTTGCCCGTCAGGGGGTCTTCCAGTTCCGGGAAGTCCTCGATCACTTCGGTCATCTCGTTGCCGCGCTCGCCACAGCCGACGTAGACGACGATGTCCGCGTCGGCCCACTTGGCGAGTTGGTGCTGGGTGACCGTCTTCCCGGAGCCGAACGGGCCCGGAATCGCGGCCGTCCCGCCCTTGGCGATGGGGAACAGGCCGTCGAGGATGCGCTGGCCGCTGATGAGCGGCTCCGTCGGCGTCTCCTTCTCGGAGGTGGGCCGGGCCTCACGGACCGGCCACTCCTGTCGCATCCTGATCTCCTCGCCCGTGTCGAGTTCGACGATGGTATCGTCGACAGTGTACTCGCCGGATTTGACGTCGACGACCTCGCCACCCTCCGAATCGGGCGGGACCATCACCTTGTGGTCGATGCTCTCGGTCTCGGGCACGATGCCGAGGATGTCGCCGGCGGTGACCTGATCGCCCGCCTCGACCTCGGGGTTGAACTCCCACTCCTTCTCGAGGTCGATGCCGGGCGCGTCGACGCCGCGGTCGAGGTACGCGCTGTTCATCTTCGATTCGAGGACGTCGAGCGGGCGCTGGACGCCGTCGTAGATGGAGTCCATCATGCCCGGCCCGAGGTCCACCGTCAGCGGTGCCCCGGTGCTCTCGACCGGTTCCCCCGGCGCGACGCCGGAGGTCTCCTCGTAGACCTGTATCGTCGTGATGTCGCCTTCGATCTCGATGACTTCGCCCATCAGCCCTTCCGTACCGACGTACACGACGTCGTTCATCCGGGCCTGCAGGTCGGTCGCCGTCACGACGGGACCACTGACGCTCTCGATGACGCCGTCCTCGCGGACGTCGTCGCTTGCTGTTGCCTTGCTCATTCGTTGTCTTCCTCCATGAGGTCGATGCCGATAGCTCGTTTGATCTGTTCACGCATCCCGCTGGACCCGCCCGAGCCACCCAGCGCGACCAACACCGGGTCGACACTCTGTTCGACGGTCCGACGGATATCCCGGGAGAGGTGGTCTAAGTCGTCGTCGTGCATCACGAGGATGCCGACGTCGTCGTCTTCGAGCAGCGTCGAGACCTCCTCGTCGAGTTGGTCGTCTTTGTCGTCGTCGGGGACGCTGACGGCCTTGCGGACGCCGGCGAGTCGGAACCCCGTAGTGAAGTCGGGGCTGCCGACGACGGCTATCTCCTTGCTCATTGTATCACCAGTTCCGTCTCTATCTCGTCGGGGTCGAGGCCGGCCTCGCGGCCGCGGGCCACGGCCCGGACGTTGTCGACTTCCCGCTCCTTGGCGAGGACGTACGACAGCACCGGGAGCACCGACACCGGATAGCGGTTGGCCAGCGTGTCGGCGAACTCGAGCAGCGCCGTGTCCAGCGCGTGCTCGAAGTCGATCAGGCTGTCGGCGTCGGCCAGTTCGTCGAGCGCGTCCGAGAGGTCCTCGCCGTAGCTGCTCTCACGGATGTGCTCGATCAACTGGTCGGTGTTGTTCACGAGCTGGTTCAGCTCGTCGGGGCTGAACAGCGTCCCACCGTCGATGTAGTACGCCGCCGGGTCCATCCCCGCGCCGCTGCGGGCCAGCCGCAGGGCGTTGCGGACGTTCCGGAAGTCGATCTCGGTGGTGATGAAATCGAGGTACAGCTCCGTCGCCCGCCCGGCGCGCTCCCGGGAGGGGAGCCCCTCGTCGATGTCCTCGAAGAACGCCCGGTCGACGGCGTTCTCCAGTGGGACGAGCAGACCCGTCTCTTCGTGGTCCTCCAAGGCCGCTTCGAGGCCGTCGCCGAACATCGTCGACTCCAGCAACTCGACGGCGGCGGGGACGGTGTCCAGCGTCGACAGCTGGTCGAGCAGGTCGTCGTCAAACTCGCCCGCACGGATGTAGTCCGACTGGATGGCGTCGGCGCCGGCGTCGGAGTAGATGCCCCGCAGCGCCGTCTTGACGTTCCAAGCGTCGAACTTCCGGAGGTAACGGGCGATGTAGTCGTACAGCCGTCCGTCGGCCCACCGCAGGAGGTCGTTGAAGTGCTTGGCGAGGTTGCGGTTCAGGGCGTACTCGATGAGGTCGACGCCGGAGTAGCGGGCCCCGAGCGCGTTCATCTCCGCCTCGTACTCGCTCTCCTCCATAAATCGGGCTATCTCGCCGGTTCCCATCCGGACGAGTTTCCGGTAGTCGTCGGCGTCGAACAGCGCCGCCCGGCGGGAGGCGACCCGCGCGATCACGTACTCGTAGTTGCTCGCCTCGCCGGAGCCGCCGTACAGCGCACTCATTGTTCTTCGTCGAACAGGTCCGCGCTGATCTCCCGCAGCGAGTCCTCCCAGACGTCCTCCAGGACGGAGTCGAACGTGTTGTCGACCCGGACCCGGGAGGCGTCGCTCTCGACGACGACGCCGCCGAGGCAGTCGATCTCGCCGCCATACTCGAAGCCGTCGAACTCCCCGGCCAGCGATTCGAGTAGGTCGGCGTCGCCTGCCCGACCGTACACCTCGGCGGTATCGACGTCCTCGAACTCGGTCGCCGCCGCCGAGAGGAGCTCACGGGTCAGTTCCTCGCGAGTGTCCGAGTCGAGGTCGGTCAGCGCGTCCTCGACGTCGGCCCGGACCTGCTGGAGGAGTTCCCGACGAGTCGCCAGTCGCTTCTGTTTGGCCTCGAGGTTCGCGCTCGAGAGCTTCTGGTCGCGCTCCTGGTCGATCTGTCGCTCGACCTCGTCCTGGCGCTCGGAGCGAATCGACTCGGCGTCGGCTTCGGCCTCGGCGATGATCTCCTCGGCCTCGGCTTCGGCCTCGTCTCTAATCTCCTCTGCACGTGCGCGGGCTTGCTCTCTGATGTCGTCTGTTACGCTGTCTAAACTCATGAGTGTGTAAGGAAGGGGGCGTTTACAGTGCGACGAGGAACACGACGACCAGCGCGAGGATGACCTGCGTCTCGGGGAGCACTGTGAGGATCAGCCCGCGACCGAACATATCGTCGTCTTCGGCGACGGCACCGACAGCGGCCGCGCCGATACCTCGCTCGGCGTAGCCCGCACCGAGCGCTGCGAGACCGACCGTCAGGGCCGCGGCGGCGGCAGCCGGCATCGCCGGGTCGCTCGTGACGACAGGAGCGGTTGAGTTGTTTTGCAGTACAACGGCGAACAGAGTGGTTGGATCGATCATAGTGGTTGTGTGGTCCGCGGTTGCTTGTAAGTCGTATCCGAACACTCCCTACTCACAACAGCGCCCCCATAAAGCTTCCCAAAACAGTTCGTCAACCCGCTCTCCCGCCCGAATACGGCGTCTGACGGATGGGATTGGTACAGCTTATCGACCCCGTTCGTGAACTGTTCACGCGGTGTTCCCTGCGAGTGTTGCCGGAAGTCCGGGGCCGGTGTCGCTGGGGCGGCTCCTACTCGTCGGTCGTGTAGGTCCGCTCGCGGCCCAGTGGCGAGTACGGCGTCCCGCCACCCTCGTAGAACTTCCCGAAGAACTCGACGTACTCCAGGCGGACCGCCTGCAGGCCGGCGCTGGAGATACCCAACACCAGCACGAGCAGGTGGCCCAACACGAGGATGACGATGCCGACGAGCACCCCGAGGATCAGTCCGACCGGCCCTTCGAGGTTGAGCAGGCCGCCGAAGACCACGTCGGCCTCCGCGTAGGAGTCGGCGAACCAGATGAGGTGGAACTCGCCGTCGTGTAGCGTCGCACCGAACACCAGCAGGTTGACCGCAAGCGCCATCCCGGCCTTCGCCAGCAGGACCGCCGCGATTCGGGTGTAGGAGACGACGTGCCCGAACGCCTCGGTGATGGACTCGATGAGGACGATTCCGCCCTCGGCGACCAGCGCCATCACGAACCCGACGCCGGCGACGGCGAGACCTGCCAGACCGACGACCTCTGGGAGCCCCGAGAAGCCCAGCGCCAGCGCGGTCTTCTCGCCACTGTCGAAGACGGTGAACATGAAGTCCGGCTTCGGCCCGGCAGCGTGGGTGCTGAACACCCACGTCCACAGCCCGACGGTCAGCAGGATCCACGACCCGCTCTCGAAGACGGCGTCTTTCAGGCCGTGGTCGAGGTTGTTTGCGAAGTCAAAGACCCGACCGATCACCAGATGGACCACGCCGAGGACGACGCTCAGCAGGAGCCACGCCTGAGCGTAGTAGGCGAAGTGGGGCTGGAGCCCCTTGTGGATCGGCGGGTGGCCGTTCCAGAGGATCTCACCGAGCTGGTGGAGCCCGAAGAACTCCCCGTAGAGGATGCCGAACAGCGCCGTGAAGCCGCCGGACCACAGCGCGATGCCGCCGAAGCTCTTCATCACGTCGCTGTCGAAGGCACGGAGCAGGTAGTAGCCCGTGGCCATGTACAGCAGGCCGTACCCGAGGTCCCCGATCATGAAGCCGAAGAAGGCCGGGAACGTCAGGAACAGGATCACCGTCGGGTCGAGTTCGGTGTACTTCGGCCGGTTGATGACCTGCACCAGCGACTCGAACGGTTTGACCGTCCCGTCGGGGTTGTCCTGGACGACCGGCGGGCTGTCGTCGGCCAGCGTGACGTAGCCGCCGTCGGCGGCGGCCTTCGGCGGTTCGGACTCCGCCTCGTCCTCGTCGTCAGCCTCGGTGACGGACCCGGTCTCGTGGTCGTCGTTCTCGACGGGCCCGTGGTCGTGGACCGCGCCGTCGTCGTCGTAGTCGGCCCGTTCGAGTTCCTCGACGTCGACGCGGTCGCCCACGGCCGACTCGAGAGCCGATTCGAGCGTCGAGACCTGCTCGGTCGGCATCCACCCTTCGGCGACGAAGGCGTTCGCCGTCGTCGCGAAGGCGATGGGCGCCTCCCGCTTTTCGGCCTCGATGGTCAGTTGCTCCTCGGCGGCCAGGAGGAAGCCGCCGACGTCCTCCCGTAGCGCCTCGAGGTCGTCCTCGACGGCCTCCAGTTCGGCCTCCAGTTCGGCCTTGCGCTCGCGGCGGTCCGCGAGGTAGGACTCAGGGTCGCCGGTGCTGTCGGGGACCGGGACCGCGGTGAACGACGCGCCGACGAGCGCGTCCTCGAGGACACCGCGGTCCTCGACGGCCGCGAAGACGGCGACCGCTCGCTCGCCGCTGAACACGTCGTAGGTGTCGATGTCCTCCTCGGCCAGCGTCGCCTCGACGGTCTCGGTGTCGCCCTCGCCGACGGCGACTTCGAGGCTGTCGTAGCCACCGAGCAGGTCCAGATCGATCCCGAGGTCGACGAACAACGAAAGCTGGTCGATCTCTTCCTCGACCGCGCGGAGTTCGTCCGACAGTTCGTCCTGTCGGTCGTCGAGGTCGTTGACCTCCTCGCGGACCTCGGCGAGTTCCGCCTCAAGTCGGTCGTCGGCGAGGACGGTCCCCTCCTCGGCGTCGTCCTCGGTGACATCGAGGATGCTCTCTAGGGCCCGCACGGTGACGAGTTTGTCCGATACGTCGTCGGCCCCGGCCATCGACTCGCCGGGGCTGAACCCCTCTATTGTGTTCTCGTACTCGCTGAGGTGGACGAGGTCGAGGTCGTACAGCACCTCGACGGTGGCTTCGAGTACCTGTTTGGAGCCGGTCACCGAGACGCGGCTCATCCGCTCAGGTCTGAGCATGCACCTCCTCCTTGAACATCTCGATCACGTCTTCGACGACCGAGTCCGTGTTCTCGCCGGCTGTCGCCCGGAGCTGTTCACACTCCTGTTCACCCTCCTCGACGATCCGGTCGCGCTCGTCTTCGATCTCGGCGCGCGCCTCCTCCAGTCGCGTCTCGGCCCACTGGTCGGCCTTCTGTCGGGCCTCCTCGCGTATCTCCTCGGCCTCCTCGCGGGCCGCCTCGAGGCGCTGTTCGTGATCGTCCTCGGCTTCGGCGACGATCTCCTCGGCCTCCTCCTCGGCCGATTTGATGTCCCGAAGAACCTGTTCACGTGGCATTGTCCAGTCGTTCGGTCCTAGCGAAAGCGGCTATTTGGTAGTTGCGAAGTGTTGTGGCGGCGACGGGGTGGAAAATGCGGAAGGTTAAGCCGGTGAAACCCGAACACGACGCCAATGGGCATCCTCGAAGACAAAGGCCGGGCACGGCTGTTCTACAAGTACCTCTCGCAGGTGTACGACCAGATCAACCCCTTCATCTGGAACGAGCAGATGCGCGACGAGGCCATCGGCTGGTTGGACCTCTCGCCTGAGGACCGCGTGCTCGACATCGGCTGTGGCACCGGCTTCGCCACCGAGGGGCTGCTCAACGAGGTCGAGACGGTGTACGGCCTCGACCAGAGCGCCCACCAGCTAGAGAAGGCCTTCGCGAAGTTCGGGACGGACGGCGCGGTGAAGTTCCACCGCGGGGACGCAGAACGCCTCCCGTTCAAAGACGACACCTTCGACGCCGTCTGGTCGTCGGGCTCTATCGAGTACTGGCCCAACCCCGTCGACGCCATCGAGGAGTGTCGCCGCGTCGCCAAACCCGGCAGCAAGGTCCTCATCGTTGGCCCCGACTACCCGAAAAACGGCGTCTTCCAGCGGATGGCCGACGCCATCATGCTGTTCTACGACGAGGCGGAGGCCGACCGGATGTTCCGCGAGGCCGGCTTCGAGGAGTTCGAACACCACATCCAACAGGCCAGACCGGGGAGTCCCCGGGCGATTACGACCGTCGCAAAAGTGCCCGAGGAGTAGCGGCGCGGTTGGCGGTAGCGGTCGGCGGGCGGTAGCGGTCGGCGGGCGGTAGTGGTCTGCGGTGACACCAGCAACGAGTCACGCGACCGAGCGCCGCAGGCGCGAGGGAGCGCCTTTTTCCCACCGATAGACTCGCTTCGCTCGTCTATCGAGCCCTCACTCGCTTCGCTCGCGAGGACCAAGTTTTTACGAGCCGAGCGGGACCGGAGGTCCCGCTGGCCGTGCGAACGGCGCTTCGCCGCCGTGAGCAGAGAGAGGTTCTCGCAGCGAGCCGAAGGCTCGCGAGGAAACCCGACGAGTAAAAAGTGGGAGTGCGCTGGCCGAGATTTGAACTCGGGTTAGGACCGTGGCAGGGTCCTGTGATACCACTACACCACCAGCGCTCACTTCGTTTGCGCCCCGCCTGCTGCGACGCGCTTCGCATCTCAACCGAAGCAGGGAGAAGAATAAAAGGCTTCCGAATCGACCGCCGGGTGGCGAATACGGGCGTCTCGGCGCGGCTACGTGGAGAGTGCGATCCAGACGGCCGCGTTTCCGGTTCCGGCAAGGCCCACGACAACGGGCCACACAGCGAACCGGCGTGTGAACGCGTCTCTCCCGTGAGATGCCGTCGCAGGCCGGTGCCGATCCGCTATTGTTTTAACTATGGGCTGAAGATGTATCGCTACAGTCTAGTGGCGTGGCGTGGAAGCGTCACGGCATGACGACCAGCGTGCTCGTGCCGTCGTCCCTCACCCGGGAAGCCGAGGACAAACGCGAGGCGACTCGCAAACTCGGTTACGTGGCCCGCGCGGCCACGGTGTTCCGGGCGGATCGGTTGACGATCATCCCTGACCCAGCGGGCGAGGGGAAGTTGGACGGCGGGTTCGTCGAAACCGTCTTACGGTACGCCGCGACACCCCCCTACCTCCGAAAGGAGGTGTGGGATAAGCGGGACGAACTGGAGTACGTGGGCGTCCTGCCGCCGCTCCGCGTGACACCACGGACCGGCTCCGGATCGAACGATTCGGGGTCGTTGAGACAGGGACTCGTGACCGAGGTCGGATCTGATGGGCGCGTCCGGGTCAATTGCGGAATGCAACACCCGATCTCTCTGGCCGTTCCCTCCGGAATGGAGGCCGGCGAGGGGGAGCGCGTTGCCGTCAGGATCTATTCGAGAGAACCGGTCCGCGCGAAGATCGTCGACGACCCCCTCCCGGGGTACGACGTCGACCGTGCGGACCTCGACGCAGCGCTCTCGCGTGCCGACGCCGGCGTGCGAATCGCGGCGTCACGCCACGGGGTCGAACTGACCACCGACCGTCTCGGCCAGCTGGTCGAGGGGATCGGTGCCGGCGACGGGGGCGACCTGACAGTCGTCTTCGGCTCGCCGGCCCGCGGCTTACCAGCCATCCTCGGTGTGGACGCCGAATCGGTCGGCCCCACCGACATCGACGAAGCGGTCACCGGATCCGAATCGGACACCCGATTCGACCTCTGGCTGAACACGATCCCGGATCAAGGCAGCGAGGTCGTCCAGACCGAGGAAGCGATGGTCGCGACCCTCGCCTGCCTCACACTCACGGAGTGAGAATCCGATGCCACAACCAAGCAGACCACGAAAAGGTTCGATGGGCTTCAGCCCCCGGAAGCGCGCCGTCTCCGAGACGCCGCGCTTCAATAGCTGGCCGTCCGACGACGGCCAGCCGGGAGTGCAGGGCTTCGCTGGCTACAAGGCCGGTATGACACACGTCGTTCTCATCAACGACCAGCCCAACTCCGCCCGCGAGGGGATGGAGACGACGGTGCCGGTAACCGTCGTCGAGACCCCGCCGATGCGGGCTGTGGCGCTTCGAGCCTACGAAGACACACCGTACGGACTTCGCCCGCTGACGGAGGTCTGGGCCGACGAGTTCCACCCGGAACTCGACCGTGCCCTGGACGTCCCGGAGGGCGGCTCCGACGGCGCAGAGGAACAGATCGAGGACGCACTACAGAACGGCGACCTCGGCGACGTGCGGGTCATCACCCACACCGTCCCGAGCGAGCTCTCTAGCGTCCCGAAGAGCAAACCCGACGTTATGGAGACACGCGTCGGTGGCGGCTCGCTGGCCGACCGGGTCGAGCACGGGCTCGACCTCGTCGAGGACGGCGGCGAGCACAGTATGACCGACGTGTTCCGCGCCGGCGAGTACGCCGACGTGGCTGGCGTCACCAAGGGCAAAGGGACGCAAGGTCCCGTCAAGCGCTGGGGCGTCCAGAAGCGGAAGGGCAAACACGCCCGCCAGGGATGGCGACGCCGGATCGGTAACCTCGGTCCGTGGAACCCCTCCCGCGTTCGCTCGACGGTCCCCCAGCAGGGCCAGACCGGCTACCACCAGCGGACGGAACTCAACAAGCGCCTGATCGACCTCGGCGACGACGACATCACCCCCGAGGGTGGCTTCGTCAACTACGGCGAGGTCGAGGGCGACTACGCGCTGGTGAAGGGTTCGGTGCCCGGTCCCAACGAGCGCCTCGTGCGCTTCCGACCGGCCGTCCGACCCGCAGACAGCCCGCGCCTCGATCCCGAGGTGCGCTACGTCTCCACCGAATCGAATCAGGGGTAACCTATGCAGGCAACAGTACACGATCTGGACGGCGACGCCGCGGACGAGCTAGACCTCCCGGAGGTCTTCGAGACGGCCTATCGGCCGGACCTCGTCCAGCGGTCGGCGCTCGCCGCCCAGGCAAACCGAAAGCAGGACTACGGTAGCGACGACTACGCCGGCCTGCGGACGCCCGCCGAATCCCACGGCAGCGGCCGCGGGATGGCGCACGTCCCGCGACAGGACG
>NZ_WPCA01000105.1 GCF_009741825.1 Halapricum sp. CBA1109 | reverse complement strand
CCCCGGCGACGCAAGCACTGGACCGAGCGAAGCGAGGGAAGCGCACAGCGAGCCGCGGGACCGGAACTGGCTGAGGGCTTTCGACCACGTCGCCCTCTTATCTGAACACCATCGGACTGACCCGGCGAACTGTTTTGGTCCCGGCGGCTCTCGGTGGGGAGTATGCAGGCTATCGCTGTTCGCCGGGGAGAGACCGAACCGACTCGTATCGACATCCCGCGGCCGGAACCGGAGGACGGCGAGGCGCTGGTCCGAATCCTGCGCGTCGGCATCGACGGCACCGATCACGAGGTACTCGAATCGGGTCAGGGCGACTACCCCGAGGGAGCGGAGTATATGGTCCTCGGCCACGAGGCCGTCGGCGTCGTCGAGGACCCCAACGGAACGGACCTGAACGCCGGCGACGTCGTCGTCCCGACGGTCAGGCGACGCCCGCCGGCGGGGACCAACGAGTACTTCGAGCGCGGCGAACCCGATATGGCGCCCTCGGGCTACCACGTCGAGCGCGGTATCGTCGGCGCGCACGGCTTTATGGCCGAGTACGTCACGAGTCCGGCGGAGTACCTCGTCGAGATTCCCGAACGGCTGGCCGAGGTGGGCTGTTTCGTCGAACCCATCTCGATCACCGAGAAGGCGATGGAACACGCCTACGCCTCCCGGGAGCGTTCGAGTGGTCGCCCGAACAGGCGCTGGTTCTCGGGAACGGCGCGCTCGGGTTGGTGACGCTGGCGATGTTCCGACAGGAGTTCGAGGAGACCTACTGTCTGGGGCGGCGCGACCGGCCCGACCCGACTATCGATATTATCGAGCGACTCGGGGCGACGTACGTCGACAGTCGCGAGACGCCGGTCGACGTGATACCGGGCGAACACGGCGGGATGGACGTCATCTACGAGGCGACGGGGTACGCCAAACACCCCCTGCAGGCCGTCCACGGCCTCGCGCCCAACGGCGTCGCGGCGCTGGTCGGGATATCCAGCCCGTGGGAGTTCGAAGTCGACGGCGGGTCGCTCCACACCGAACTGGTCGTCCACAACAAGGCGCTGGTGGGCACCGTCAACTCGAACACGCGACACTTCCAGCAGGCGACGCGGACGCTCCGGGCGCTCCCGGACTGGCTGTTCGAGGAGTTGATCACCACTGTCGCGGCGCCCGGGAACGTCGCGCCCGCCTTCGAGGACGACGACGACCAGATAAAGGCCGTCGTCGAGTTCGATCGGCTGTGAGAGGGGTACCCACATCAATTTGGCACCAGCGGCAATAAGGGAGGCGACGAATCGAGGGTTGTGGCTTAAAGGCCAACGACATACTATGATCGAACACGCACTCGTCGACGTCACTGCCGCACAGTCCGACATCGTCCTGCAACAGGTCACGCAAGGCGACGTCTTCGAGTTCATCCAAGACGACACGCTGTTGAGTTCCTCGCTGTGGGCGAACATCGCGCTGGCAGGGTTGTCGATACTCCTGTTCGTCGCGATGGGGCGGAAAGTAGAGAGCACGCGGGCCCGGATGATCTGGGTCGCGACGTTGATGGTGCCGCTTGTATCCATCTCGAGTTACGCGAGTCTCGTTTCCGGGCTGACAGCCGGGTTCGTCGAGATGCCCGCCGGCCACGCGCTGGAGGGGGCGACGGCGATGGTCGGCGGCGAGGAGGTGACGGGCGTCTTCCAGCCGTGGGGACGCTACCTCACGTGGACGTTCTCGACCCCGTTTATTCTCGCGGCGCTGGGGATGGTTGCCGGAACCGATCGAGCGACGCTGTTTACCGCCATCGCGATGGACATCGGGATGTGTGTGACCGGGCTCGCGGCCGCGCTCATCGAGTCCTCGCACCTCCTGCGCTGGGTCTTTTTCGGCATCAGTTGTGCCTTCTTCCTCGCGGTCATCTACGTCCTGCTGGTCGAGTGGCCCGAGGACGCCGCGGCCGCAGGGACGGCTGACATCTTCAACACCCTGAAGATACTGACGGTCGTGCTGTGGTTGGGCTACCCGCTCATCTGGGCCGTCGGTGCCGAGGGGCTCGCGCTGGTCGAGTCCGCCGGCCTCACCTCGTGGGGCTACTCCGCGCTCGACATCCTCGCGAAGTACGTCTTCGCGTTCCTGCTGTTGCGCTGGGTCGCGGCGAACGAGTCCGTCGTCTCCGGGTCGAGCAGTCTCGGTGCCCCGGCCGACGACTGAAAGATGTCGGCGCAGTGCAGACGCCGACGACTGAGCGGTGTCGGCGCAATCCAGACGCCGACGACTGAGCGGTGTCGGCGGACCCGCAACCGCCGATTACCGAGCGACTAACAAAGGACTGATTTATTGGCGCGTAGAATAACGCAGTAATGTCGTCCGATGACCTGCTGTCGTCGCTGGAGCACATCGCCGAGCGTCTCGACTTCGGCGAGTACGAGGCGCAGGCGTATCTCACGATTCTGGAACACGGCGAGTTGACCGCCGCCGAGATAGCCGAGTACACTGACATTCCCCAACCGAGGGTGTACGACACGGTGCGGAGCCTCAGCGACAGCGGCCTCGTCGAACTCCGGGAGTCCCGGCCGATGAAAGTCCTCGCCATCGACCCCGAAGAGGCGTTCGCGGACTACCGGACGTCGCTGTCGTCGCTGGTCGAGGGACTGGGCGAGCGATACACCAAGCCCGCGCGCGAGGCCGAAGGCGTCTCGCTGGTGAAGTCCCGGCCGACGATGCTGCGATACCTCTCGGACGTCATCGAGTCCGCGGCCTACGAACTGATGCTGTCGCTGACGCCGGAGTTGCTGGAGCGGTTCCACGAGGAGATAGCGGCCAAACACGAGGAGGGCGTCGCCGTCGAGATACTGCTGTCGCCGGCGACGGCCGCCCCGGACCCGGAGACGTTCGACTACATCGAGGTGGCGACGACGGTGCGGACCCGCCGCGGCGTCACGACGCCCATCGTCGCCGTCGCCGACGGCGAGTACGCGATGTACGCCACACGCGAGGGGATTCAGGGCGCAGACGACCGCTACGGCGTGATATTCAATCGCTCGGAGCTGGGTTTTCTCCTCTCGGGCTTTCTCAACACGGTGCTGTGGCCCACCTCCGAGACCATCGTGGCCAACGGCGACGGGCGCGGGTTCCCGCGGCGCTACGGGACTATCCGGCGCTGTGTCGCCGACTTAGCCGACACCGACGAGCAGTTCTACGCCACCATCGACGGCCGCGAAGTCGAGACGGGCGAGAGCCGAAAGCTGTCGGGCGCTATCGTCTCCGTCGACATCGCCACCGACTACACCACCGCCTCGATGGTGCTTGACACCGGCGAGGAGGAGTTGACCGTGGGCGGACAGGTCGCGGCGCTTGAGGACATCGAAGCCCACGAGATAACAGTCGACCGCGACGCGCCGCCGGAGTAAACGCGAAAAGCGCCGCCCGCAACGGACCGCCGGTGGATGTCGGGGAACAGCGAACCGTGGGGTACGGATCGCCGGGGGAACAGCGCTGAAACACTGTCAGGGCGGCCCGACTGCGAGCGACATACGAACGTTCGCCGCCGTCACTCATAAACTTTCCACCTCGGCAACAGAAAGGTCACGAAAGACTATCCCCGTACTGGTTTTGGCAAACCTAAAAACTCAAGTACGTGCTCACGAACTCCCTAGTAATGAGTCAGCAACTCCGCGAGCGGACCGCACAGTACACGTTCGAGGACGTTAGCGTCGTGATGGGGACGTACAACGAGGAGGAAGCAATCGGCCGCGTGCTGGAGGACATCGACCGGGTCACCGACGGCGCGGCGTCGGTCGTCTGCGTCGACGGGTCCAGCGACCGGACACCGGAGATAGCCCGTGAACACGGTGCACGTGTCATCGAGCAGGAGCCACAGGGGTACGGCGTGGCCGTCGAGCGAGCGCTGTCGGCCGCCGAGCGACCGGTCGTCGTCACCACGGACTGTGACGACACCTACCCGATGGAGCGGTTGCCGGACTTCCTCGACCACATCAACGACGGTGCCGACGTGGTCAGCGGCGACCGACTCTCCGGCGGTGCCGAGGCGATGCCGGCGTTCAACCGACTGGGTAATCACACCTTCGCGGTGCTGGCGTCGATTCTGACCGGCGAGACGGTCCGGGACACGACGACCGGGATGCGCGCCTACCGCACGGAGATGATCGAGTCCATCGAGTGGACCGAGAACACCGGCCTCTCGGCGGAACTCATCCTCCGGCCGCTGGTTCGGGGCTACGACGTCCGTGAACTCGAAATCGACTACCGCGAACGGGCCGGCGAGACGACGCTCGATCCGCTGGCCGGCGGGGCCGCTATCGGCAAGTCGGTGCTGAAAGTCTCGCTGGAAGAACGGCTGTAGCTACTCCGGTCCGCGCCGGTAACTGTCGCTCCCGCCGGGGTGGCCTTGCGGGTTCTCCAGTCCGACCAGTCTTCCACCGGTGGGAGAGCTATACAGCGCGAACAGCAGGTCGTTGACCACGTAATACCGCACCTGTTCACGCTGTGACCCCGACGGGTCGGGGTCGGCCCCGTCGACGCCCATACTGTCGAAGATATCCTGTCGCTCGGTCCGCGAAAGGTCAGTGAACGACGTGTCCTCCCAGTTCTGTGCGTACTCCTCGAGTGCCGTCGTCGCCGCGTCCAACCCCTCGCGGTGGGTCGGCCGGTCCTCGATGCGCCCGAGGACGTACGTCTCGACGAAGCCCTCGATGCCCGTGACGTCGGTCGGATACAGCGCCTCGGCGGCGGCGACGGCCGTCTCTCGCGTCGACGGGCCGCCCTGCTGGCCCTCGCCGTCGCTGTCGTCCCAGACTAACGCTCCGAGGCCGGCCGTGGCGACGCCCGTCGCGCCGAGGGCGACGATAGCGTCCCGGCGGGTCAGTTCCGGACTCATCCGTCCTCACCTCGGAGTCGCGTCTGGATAAACACGTCGTCGGGCGTCTGTTCCGGGATGTAGACGGCGTTGCCGTTACACCGGTGGGGGACCCGACAGTACTCCAAATCGGGCGTCAGCGCCCGGACCGCCCCGTCCTCCTGTACGACGGGGATGTCCACCTCGTAGCTGAACCCGGACCCGCGGCCGTAGTCGACGAACAGCGTCGTCGACAGCAGGTCCCGGTCCTCGAACTCGACCGTCGCCGGGTCCTCGACGGCCGGGCCGTCGAGCGTCGCCTCGCCGTCGGCGACGGACACCCGGACCGTCGTGTTCGGGTTCGGGTCCGAGATGGTGTAGCGGTCCTGCTCGGTCCCCGAGGCCAGCCTGATCGAGACGAGGATGGCGCTGTCGGGGACGCCGACGGTAGCCGAGACGGTGACGCGGTCGCCGCGCGCGTGGTCGACCGATTGGAGGTGTGGCTCTATATCCGGACCGACGCCCGGCGACCACTGCCCGCGGTAGGCGTAGCGGTAGATATCCCGGTCGGGGTAGGCGTCGACCACGTCGAACGGCCGGTCGTCAAGCGCGTAGACGGTGTCGCCGTCGAAGGAGGGGTCGTTCCGGAGCGCCTGGAACGGGTGGTTCTGCCACGGGCCGTACGGCGAGGGGATGAAGACGACGCTGTCGTCCAGATCCGACGACTCGAACGGTTCGTAGGTCGCCTCGTAGTAGTCGGTGACCTCGCCGTTGCGCTCGATGGGGCCGCTGATCGGTCCGGCCGCGGCCGCGCCCGCTATCGGCGTCACGACCAGCAACACTGCGAGCGCGACGGCCGCGGCGGGTCGCCGGTCGAGCCGTCCCGCGAGGATGCGCCAGCCCCGTCGTGCGGTCCAGACGATGCCGACAGCCGCGAGTATGGCCGTCGGGACCAGCAAGTCGAGGTGGTAGTACGTTCCGAGGTTGGCGATGAGGCCGTCGCCCGGCGTCTCGAGGTCGCCGAGCATGTTGTACGTCCCCCAAAAGTACATCTCGCCGAGCATCACGGCCGGGACGACCCCGACCAGTGTGAGACGGCGGGGTCGCGCTTGCGTGCGAGCGTGACCGCGAGACCGAGGAGGCCGACGGCGACGGTCAGCAGTCCCGCCGCGACCCAGTCGGTGGCGAAGGCGACCCAGATGCGCCAGTTCGACTCCCAGGCCAGTTCCGGGGTGTACTCCTTCCCGTGGTCGAGTATCTCGTGGTAGCCGAAGCCGAGGCCGTCCCGCGGCGCGAACGCCTCGTAGGGGAACACGAGCGGGTTCCCCGTGACGACGGCGTTGTACCCAAGCGCCAGCAGGACGCCCGCGATGCCGAGTGCGGCGGTCGTCCCCTGCCGGAAGAGGACCGACCGCTCGCGCGTCCGTAGCGTCCACAGCGCGTGGACGATGAACGGCGTCGCAAAGAGGACGGCCGTGTACGGCCGCGAGAAGAAGGCCAACCCGACCGCCGCACCGGCAAGCGCCGCCCACCGACGGCTCCCGGTCCGGTCGGCCCGGAGGTACGACAGCGCGAACGCGAGGTTGAGGACCGTCGTCGGCGCGTACGGCAGGAACACCGACGCCTCGATCAGGTACAGCGGCGACGCGAGGACGACCACGCCCGCCAGCAGTCCGACGGGGCGGTCGAACAACTCCGCGCCGAGGAGGACGACGAGGCCGACGAACGCGCCGCCGAGTACCGCGAGCGAGAGTCGCGGGATGCCCAGCGCGACCCCGGGCGCGAACATCGCGGCCGGGACCGGCGAGTACTTGGGATACAGCCCCGCGGAGGACTCGACGAAGAACCACGGCCGAAAGACGCCCTCGACGGGGGGGTCGAGGAACAGCCGTCCCTCCAGTAACATCGCGGCCTGCTGGAGGTAGACCCCCTCGTCGTGGTTCAGCGAGTGGTAGGGAAAGACGGTGCTGGCCACCCAGAAGACGACGGCGGCCGCGAGAAGAGACAGCGCACCGACAGTCAGGGGCCACCAGTGAGCGACACAGCGGTCACGACACCGGCGGGCGACCGACATCACTCTGCGGGGTACCACGCGAGGGAGTGGTCGGCTTCGATAGCTACCTCGACGCGGGTCCCGTGGTCGAACTCGGTGGCGTGGTTGTGCTGGCAGTGGACCACGTCACCGGCGTCCAGCGCAACCCGGTAGACGAACGAGGGGCCGGTGTAGGTTCGGTGGACGATTTCGCCGTCGTCGCTGGTCCCGGGACTCGGGCGGGCAGCGAGGTCGTCGGGCCGGACGAGGACGTCGATGTCGGCCCCGCGATAGGCGTCGATAGAGCCGTCCAGTTGGGCGTCGTCGAGCATCCCGAGGGGGGTGTCGACGCCGCCATCGACGACGGTGCCCGAGAGGAAACTCGCCTGCCCGAGGAAGCTCGCGACGAAGCGGGACTCGGGGTGGCCGAACACCTCCTCGGGACTGCCGACCTGTTCGATCCGGCCGTCGTTCATGATGGCGACCCGATCCGAGATAGACAGCGCCTCCTCCTGGTCGTGGGTGACCGAGACGGCCGTGACGCCGGCCTCCTTGAGGATGCGGCGGACCTCTTCTCGCATCTCCACGCGCAGGCGCACGTCGAGGTTCGAGAACGGTTCGTCAAGCAGGAGCACGTCCGGTTCCGGGGCCAGCGACCGCGCCAGCGCGACCCGCTGGCGCTCGCCGCCCGACAGCGACTCGGGCTTGCGGTCGCCGTAGCCCGCCAAGTCGACCAGTTCCAGCAGTTCCTCGACGCGGGCGTCCTCCTCGGCCGAACTGTGGCCTTCGAGTCCGAAGGCGATGTTCTCGGCGACGCTCAGGTGCGGAAAGAGGGCGTACTCCTGAAAGACCAGTCCCACGTCGCGGTTTTCGGGGGCGGTGGCCGTCCCGGCGCCGGCGACGCGTTCGCCGTCGATGGTGATGGTGCCCTCGGTGGGCGTCTCCAACCCGGCGACCATCCGGAGCGTCGTGGTCTTGCCACACCCGGAGGGACCCAACAGCGTGAGGAGTTCGCCCTCGCGCACGTCGACGGAGATGCCGTCGACGGCCCGTTCGTCGCCGAACTCCTTGCCGACGTCCGCGAGTTCCAGTATCGGGTCGCCGAAGCTGTCGGTGGTGTCTACCGCGCGCTGCGTCCGTTCGACTGGTGAGGTGATGCTATTCCCTGACATTGTAGTGCTCCCGTCCGAGGATGACGGCCATAGACAGCGCGGAGATACCGATCAACACGAGCGCCGGCATCGCCGCCTTGCCGTAGACGGCTGCCTCCTGGACCTGCCAGATGTAGGTGACGAGCGTCTCGAACCCGAACGGCTTCAACAGTATCGTCGCCGGGAGTTCCCGCATGCTCGTCAGGAAGATGAGCGCCCCGCCGGCCAGCACGCCCGGCAGGACCAGCGGTAAGACGACCTTCAGAAACGCCCGGAACGAGCCGACGTTCAGCGTCCGGGCGGCCTCGAGCAGCTGCGGGTCGACCTGCAACACCGACGTCCGGAGCGTCCCGACCGCCTGCGGGAGGTACCGGACGACGTAGGCGAACACGAGGATAGCGATGGTGTTGTAGATGGGGGTCGCAATCGTGAGCCCGAACTCCAGCAGACCGAGGCCGATGACGACGCCGGGGATGGCGTAGCCGATGTAACTGGCTCGCTCGGGGATGCTGCTCAGTCGGCCCTCGCCGCGGGCCGAGAGGTACGCAAGCGGCAGGGCGACGACGACGCCGACCAGCGCCGCAATCGACGACGTGGTCACGGAGTTGTAGGCGTACGACCAGTCGAAGGCGATAGCTGCCCCGCCGATGTCCTGTGCGGGGCGGGTGAGCCACATCACGAGGATGGCCGGCGGGACGACAAGCGCCAGCGCCGCGACGGCCAGACAGGCCAGCGCGGCCGGCCAGCGCCACTTCCCCAGCGAGATGACGCCAGGCCGGTCGGTGCCGCGGTTGACGTACGCCGACCCCTCCTCGTCCCGTTCGACCCGTCCCTCCGCGTAGAGGATGAGCAGCGTCAACCCGACCAAAATCAGCGAGAAGACGTACGAGAACTCCGGGCGGAAGGCGTTGTACTCGACGTAGATGATCCGGGTGAACACGTCGTATCGCATGATCGAGGGCGTCCCGAAGTCGGCCATCGCGTAGAGGGCGACCAGCAGCGCGCCGGCGGCGATACCGGGACGCAACTGCGGCAGCGTCACGCGTTTGAACGCCTCCCAGCGGCCCTGATTGAGCGTCCGCGCGGCCTCGATGGTCCGGCCGTCCAGCGAGAGCAGCGAGGCCCGGGTCGTCAGGAAGACGTAGGGGTAGGTGTACAGCGTGATGACGAGCACGGACCCGAACAGCCCGTAGATAGAGGGGATGCGCTCGATGCCGATGGGGGCGAGGGCGTCGGCGAGGACGCCGCGGGGACCGAACGCCGAGACGAACGCGAACGCCCCGATGTAACTGGGGATGACCAGCGGCAGCGCCGCGAGGACGGTAAAGAGGCGGCTGAACGGCAGGTCCGTCTGGGCCGTCAACATCGCAAGCGGGACGCCGAGCAGTATCGACCCGGCGGTCACGCCGACGACGAGGACGATGGTGTTGAACAGAATCTCGGCGGTCGTCGGCCGCAGGAGGACGCCCAGGATCGTACTGGCCCGGAGGAGGCTGGCCTCGACGGCTATCCACAGCGTCGGGATCAAGACCGCAAAGCCGATGGCGGCGGCGACCACCACGAGAGAGACCGACACCGGACCGTCCGTGGACGTGGCTGTCAGCCCACGCAAGCGACCGGTCGGTATCGGGGTTCTCGTGGTGGGTTCTTCTGGCATATTTATAGGACGCCGACGTCCCGCATCACGCGCGAGTGTGTCCTCCTTGTCGGCGAGTT
>NZ_WPCA01000247.1 GCF_009741825.1 Halapricum sp. CBA1109 | reverse complement strand
CGACGACCATCTCGCTGGTCGAGACCGAGTTCGGCGCACGCTTTGACTGTGACGGGCTGGACTTCGAGACGCTGGTCTATCCCGTCGGCCACGGCCACCTACAGACGACGCTGACGTTCTGGCAGGACGTCCTCGCGACGCGACACCCGGAAGTCGCCGACACTACCGAGACGGGCGAGTCTGGCCCAACCACACCATCGGCACCCGGAACGCTGGAGGGGTGAGATATGGGACGGACGAATCCGACGTTCCGGGACCTGATCGGTCGCTTCGAGGACCGCTGGCAGCCGTTCAGGCGTGCGCTCCGCCACGAAGATCAAGTACGGTTCGACCGACTGCTGGCCCACGCCCGGCGCCACGCCGACGCGGGCGGCACGCTCAATCACGAGTCACCGGTCGTCCCGTTACTGGTCTCCGTCGCCATCGCGCAAGAGCGCCGTATCGACGAACTGGAGGCCCGAATCGAAGCCGCCGACAGCGAGGACTGACCGATGGTGTTCACTGTCGATTTCTTGGACCACCCAATCACGTGGTCGCTGACTGGGACCGTCGACGACCCCGGATGGACGGCCGAGAGCCACCGCGACTACCGACCGACACTGTACGCGGTGACCGCTCGCGGGATGACGGAGACAGCTCCCGACGCCGAGCGGTGCACGGCGGCCCTGCAGGACCTGCGAGAAGCCCTCGCTACGCACCCCGCCGTCGCGACGACACGCATCGAGCGCCGGCGTTCGGGGCTCCGATTCGCCGAGCAGCCAGTGCTGGCTATCGAGGCCGACCGGAACGACGCCGTCCGGGACGTGGCGCGGTTCGTCGAACGCCGCGGACCGCCCGGACAGCACCCCTTCCGTACGTTCGATGTCGACTTCTCCCCGGAGTTCCGCTTCTGTCTCGATCAAGATGTGTCTCCGACGCGACCCGGCCGCCGACACAGCTCCGACTCGACCTCTCTCGGGAGGCAGCGGCCGATGAGGACCTCTCGAAACTCCGGATCGACAAAGAGACGACCGCTCCATCGGCCTCGGGTGCGGATCGGCCAACAGAGACACGGACTGTCCCGGCCGGCGATACCTCTCGGGAGGCCGCTGAGACGCTCGCGGACCGGCTACACACCGACGACCCGGACATTCTCTCGGTCGAGCGCGCTGCCATCGTCCCGTTGTCGGCACGGGTCGCCCGCGAAAACGACGTGGACCTCGGACTGAAGCGCGTCCCACCTGACCGACCGGCAGAGACGGTCCCCATCTTCCAGCGACTCGCCGGCGAATCAACCTTCGAATCGTATGGGCAGCGCCGTCACTCGCCAGCGCGGTACAACGTACCCGGTCGCGTGCTGATTGACCGCTCGAACACGTTCTTCCTCGACGAGACGAACCTCGCCGGCGCGCTGGATCTGGTCGAGCGCTCCCGGAAAACCCCTACAGGAGCTATCGTGGGCCAGTATCGGGAACGTCCTTACCGCGATCCAGATCCGCGAGGCCCGCTCTCGTGGTGTCCTCGTTCAGTGGCACGCGTGGCGACCAGAGCGGTTCAAGACTGCCGCGACACTCCACGATGCCGACCGCGGCGGGACGACGCTCTCGCCGGTC
>NZ_WPCA01000009.1 GCF_009741825.1 Halapricum sp. CBA1109 | reverse complement strand
GGGGGGTCGGGCGGGGGGCCGACCCCCCCTCGTCTGCTCACGGGGCGCGCAGCGCCCCGTTTCGCACGGGTCGGGAGGGGACGCTGAGGGGCGTCCCCTCCCCTACGCAAAAAAAACTTTGGGGGGAAAAAAAAGGGCCCGCTCGCGCTCGGGTAGAGCGCTCGCGGTAGTTGTACAGTGTGCTTTACCGCACCGCAACAGCATCGCACGGCGACAGCAACGGCAGGCCTGCCCTTCCCCGCGTCCGGCGATGAAACGCCGGCGTGGCCACCGCTCTGCACACTCGAAAAACGGCTCTGTTGAAGTCCTCAAAGTTTGATACAAACGGCGTGCTGGATACAGGGCGCGTATGCAGCACGGGTCCCTGCTGGTTGGTCGTGTGTCACCCGGATGCTAGTAACACCATCGTGGTGTGAAAATGTCACTGATTCACTTGGGTGGGCGCCCTCTATGAACGTAGAGAGACTAACATATGGCAATATCAACCGCAGAAGAGGAAGTCCAAGCTATATCTGACCAATTCTATGATGTACTGGAAGCGCTATTGAACGGGGATGCCGGTCCAATGGCGAGGGTCGGGTCACACGAGGACGACGTGACGACTATTTACCCCGTAGCAGGCTCGTATACCACTACGAGGAAAATACTATGAAGAAGAACGTCGGCGGGATGGACCGCATTGTTCGTCTCGTTATCGGCCCCATCCTAGTTCTGGCAGGGGTCGCTGGCTACGCGGGCTTGCTTGGCCTCGCAGTCGGCCCGTTACCCCAAGCGCTCACCTCCGTAATTGTGTTCCTCGTTGGGGCGATACTGCTGGTCACCGCCCTCGTCCAGAAGTGTCCCCTCAACCGAGTCCTCGGATTCAACACGTACCGCCAGAAGGAATCCGGCGAATCAGAAAAACCGACCGTCACCAACCCAAAATAGTCGTCTTTCCTCCCTGGGCGGCGATACCGCCTAACCAAAGGAGCTGATGGATACACCCTCTACATTCAGCACAGCCCTTGAGACTTGTCACTGGTTGACGACTTCAACAACGCCGAAAAACAGAAGCTGCGACCGGTTCTACGGCGACAGCCGTTGGCGGTCTCGCGGGAAGATGACCGCTTCGCGGATGTTCTCCAGCCCGAGCATCGTCATCACGAGGCGCTCGCCGCCGAGGCCCCACCCGGCGTGGGGCGGCATCCCATAGCGGAACATCTTGGTGTAGTACTCGAAGGCCTCCGGGTCCAGCCCCTGCTGTTCGAACCCGTCGACGAGGCGGTCGTAGCGGTGCTCACGCTGGCCGCCGGAGACCAGTTCCATCGAGGGGTGCATCATGTCGAAGCCCGTCGAAATCTCCTCGTCGTCGTCGTAATCCTTGATGTAGAAGGGCTTGATCTCGCTGGGCCAGTCGGTGACGAAGTAGTGCTCGCCGACCTCCTGTCCGAGGACGTGCTCGGCTTCCGTCGAGAGGTCGTCGCCCCACACCAGCGGCTCGTCGAGTTCGCCGGTGGCGTTGATCTTGTCGATGGCCTCCTGGTAGGTGAGCCGCGGGAACTCACCGTCGGGCACGGAGAACTCCTCGGCGAGGCCGAGCGCTTGCAGTTCGGCCTGACAGTTCTCGGCGACACCCTCGTAGGCCGACCGGACGACGTGTTCACAGACGTCCATCGCCTCGGTGTGGTCGAAGAAGGCCGACTCGAAGTCGATGGAGGTCGCCTCGTTGAGGTGCCGCGGGGTGTTGTGCTCCTCGGCGCGGAAGATCGGTCCGATCTCGAAGACCCGCTCCAGCCCGGAGCCGACCATCAGCTGTTTGAACAGCTGCGGGCTCTGGTTCATGAACGCCTCGCGGCCGAAGTAGGTGATCGGGAACAGTTCGGTCCCGCCCTCGGTGCCGGTGGCGACGATCTTCGGGGTGTTGATTTCGGTACAGTCGACCGAGCGGAACGCCTCGCGGACGCTGCGGAGGACCTCCGCCCGGATCTCGAAGACGGCCTTCACGTCGGGCTTCCGGAGGTCGAGCGTCCGGTTGTCCAGCCGCGTCGGGAGTTCGGCGTCGACTTTCCCGGAGGGGTCCAGCGGCAGTTCCGGGTCGGCCGGGGCGACGACCTCGACGTCCTCGGGGACGATTTCGACGCCTGTCGGCGCGCGCTCTTCTTCCTCGACGGCGCCGGTGACGGTGACGACGCTCTCGCGGTGGACGTCAAGCCCCGTCTCGACGAGGTCCTCGTCCATCTCGTCTTTCTCGAATTTGACCTGAATCTTGCCTGTCGTGTCGCGTACGATGATGAATGCGATACCGCCGAGGTCACGGATCTCGTGGACCCAGCCGGCGACGGTGACCGTCTGGCCCGGCTCGGCGTCCGCACTGTAAGTTCGGTCGTCCATAGGCGGCCTTACCGGCGGGCCGGACTTAAACACCGTTTATTCGGTCCCGTCGAGGACGTGCTGTCGCACGAGGTTCGCGTACGCCCGCCGCAAGCGCTCGGAGACCGCCTGCTGGGAGACGTCCAGCGTCTCGGCCACCTCGGCCGCGGTCGCCCGTTGTGGAATCTCGTAGTGTCCCATCTCGTAGGCCCGCTCGAGCGTCCGCTCCTGTCCGGAACTCAGTCCGTTTGCGATCGGCTCCGCGGCCGCCTGCTCGTCGTATATCGCGTTGACCGTGAGCACGATGTCGTTCTCCCGGAGCCAGTGGATGACCTCCTGTAAGGCCTCACGGTCAGGAAACCGCATCGTCCCGGACCACATCCCACCCTGACAGGACGCCTTGATGAGGCCGCCGCCGGCGCTGACCCATCTGGGGTACGAGACGATACCCGTCTCCGGGGACAGCACGATTCGATACAGCCGTCGGTCGTCCGTGTCGGCGTATACGCGCACCTCTCGGACGCTATCGTCGCTCTCTAGGGCCGAATCGAACGCCGCCTGGTCACCGTCGACGACCCAGAAAAACATCACCGGCTGTTGGGGGTCGGTGGCGACCATGTCGGTCAACTCCACACGCACCTCCGGAACCACCGTCGTCGCGTCGTACAGCGCTAGCTCCGGCGACGTAACGCTATACTCGACGATAATACTCACACGCCTGAATTTATCGTCGTATGATATAAATGTGCGGCACAGCTGGCCAATCGGTCCGTAAACTACTCCAGCCGTTGCGTTTCGGTTGACAGAACCCCGTGGTATCGCGTCGAAGATCCGTGAACCCTCAGCCGTGTCACTACTCCGTCGACCGAGCGCTGGCTCTCAGGGACGGCTGCAAAAACGAACTCGGCCGGCGATCAGGAGACGAGCAGCTCTTCGCCGCGCTCGACCTTGATGCGGCACGGCGGCGTGATCTTGTTGTACGCGCGGCGGTAGGCCTCCTTGACGGCCTCGGCCTGTTCGACCTCGCAGTAGGCGGTGAACAGTCGCTCGCCCGACTGGATCCGGGCGGCGGTGCCGACGATTTTCCCGAACGCTTGGCGCATCCCGTCGGAAACACGGTCCGCACCGGCACCGGTCGCCTGTTTGTTCTCTCGGATGACCTGATGGGGGAACTTCCGGAGGGTCATCTTGTAGTTGCCCTCACCGAGTTCCTTGATCAGGTGGCGGTTGGCCGACAGGCGGGACGCCTCCATCGAACCGTGGCGCAGCTGGACCGTTTCCTCGACGATCAGGCTGATCTGGACAGGGTACTCGTCGGCGTCTTTCTGCTTGTCGCCCATCTGGTGCTGTGCGATCTTCGAACCGGGGATTCCGGTGATGTACTCTCGCCGGGTGTACGACGGCTTGTCGATGTCCCGGTACATCGAGGCGGGTTTGTCCGACATAGGTTTCTCTTGGCGAAACCCTCGCCGAGCGTGGGCATAAGGCCTTCGAAGGCCGACTCCCCCTATGCCGTGTCGTCCCACGCCACTCGCCGGCGCCGAAGCAGTTACGCCGGTGTCACTACCGTGTTTTTCAGACTGTCGCCCCAAGCACGTGTATGAATATGCTCGTCGACGGCGAGTGGCGCACCGACGCCTACCAGACAACCAACGAGGACGGTGCCTTCGACCGACAGGACACGACCTTCCGGAACGAGATTCGGGACGACCCGGACGCCCGCTTCCAGCCTGAAGCCGGTCGGTACCACCTCTACGTCTGCCGTGCCTGCCCGTGGGCCCACCGCACGCTCGTCGCCCGGAAACTGCTCGGACTGGAGGACGCCATCAGCGTCGACTACGTCGACCCGTTCCGCGACGACGACGGCTGGCAGTTCACCCCCGAGAAGGAGGGCTGTACCGAGGACTCGCTGTACGGCTCTGAGTACCTCCGGGAACTGTACGTCGAGGCCGACCCCGACGCCACCTGCCGCGTGACCGTCCCCGTCCTCTGGGACAAACAGGAAGAGACCATCGTCAACAACGAATCCAAGGAGATTCTCCGGATGCTCTCGACACAGTTCGACGACGTCGCCGACAACGACGTTGACCTCTATCCCGAGGGGTATCAGGACGACGTCGACGAGATAATCGACGCCATCTACGAACCGATCAACAACGGCGTCTACAAGTGCGGGTTCGCCGACAGCCAGCGCGCCTACGACGAGGCTGTCACGGAGCTGTTCGACGCCTTGGACCACTGGGACTCGGTGCTTGCGGACCAGCGCTACCTCGCCGGCGACCGCCTGACCGAGGCGGACATCTGTATGTTCACGACGCTGGTCCGCTTCGACGCGGTGTATCACACCCACTTTATGTGCAACCACAAGCTGATCCGGGAGTACGACAACCTCTGGCCGTATCTGCGTGATCTGTACCAGACTGGCGGCGCCGAACGGAGTGAGGGGGCGCCGAACGAACGAACGGGGAGTGCAAGCGAGCGGGGAGGTACGACCCGCGAGAGCGAAGCGACCCGTGAGTCCGGCGTTTCGGAGACGGTGAATATGGACCACATCACCGAACACTACTACACGACCCACCCCGACGTGAGCCCGAAACGGATCGTCCCCGTCGGCCCGGCCCTCGACTTCGAGGCGCCCCACGACCGCGACGAACTGCCGGGCGAGTCGCCGCTTGGGCCGACGCCGTCGGTCTGAGCGGTCACAATCACGTCCCTTTTAGTCGTCGTTCGACAACCGTCGGATGATGGACAGCGACTCGGCGCGTTCACAGTCGGTCCCGACCGACCTCGCCGCTATCGTCGGGTTCACGCTTCTCGCGGCCGCCGCTGTCTCGGTCCTCGAGGACTCGCTACTCCGGGTCCTGTTCGGTCTTCCGTTCGTCCTCTTCGTTCCCGGATACGCGTTCGTCGCGGCTCTGTTTCCCGAAGCTCCGGTCTCCGGGGCGGACGAGCGGATCCCGAGCAGGCCGGATCTCCTCACTCGACTCGTCTACGCCTGCACGTTCAGTATCGGGCTCCTGTCGCTGTACGGCCTCGGTATCGAACGGTCGGGGATCGGCGTCACCTTCGTCGGGGTCGTCCTTGGAACAGTCGCGCTGACGCTGCTTTTTGTGGCCGTCGCCGCGTTCCGCTGGTCGCGACTCCCGCCGGACGAGCGGTTCACGCTCCAGTTCAGTCCGTGGCTACACTCGGTCCGTCGCACGCTTTCGGTCTCGAACGACCGGCGGGATACCGCGCTCTCGGTGCTCGCCGTCGTGACTCTCCTCCTCGCCTTGGCAGCCGTCGGGTACGTCACCGCCGTCCCGAAACAGGGGCAGTCGTACACGGAACTGTACGTTCTCCCGGAGAACGACACCGCGGGCGGGGAGTACCCTGACACGCTCACCGCGGGCGAGACGGAACGGATCACTGTCGGCGTCGAGAACAACGAGAATCAGGCAGTGACTTACTCCGGCGTCGTCGAACTCCAACGAGTTGCCGGAAACGGTGAGTCGCGTACGGTCAGTTCGACCGAGACACTCGACAGCTTCACCGCCGAACTCTCCGACGGGGAGATGTGGCAACAGCGACGCGATATCACGCCGACAACGAGTGGCGACCGCCTCCGACTGGTCGTGTTACTCTACCGTGGGAACGTGCCGTCGTCGCCGTCTGTCGACACTGCCTACCGCTCGGTTCGACTCTGGGTGACCGTCGAAGAGTGACGCCGCGTCGGGGGCCGAAACTTTTCTAACGACGCTTCGGGTAGTAGGGAGTAGATGAGCAACGACGGTGTGTCGGACGCGGACGACGTGGCGATAGCCCGTACACACACCACCGAGTCACAGGGGCTCTCGCGGACGGATCGGCCTGCGATTGTCCTCGTCGCCACCCGGGACAACGAGGCGGCACTGGCCCGCGCCATCCTGTACGCACGCCACCGCGGGCACGACGTGCTCGTCGGGCACGCCGACATCCCCGATGCCGACAGCGTCACGTTCGCCCGGCAGCTGGACGTGCCAACGTTCGGACCGACACGTGGGGACCCCGACCCGTCCGCCCTCGTGCGAGAAATCGCCTCGACGGCGCGTGAACGGGGGTATCCGGCCGCGATCACTCGTCCACCGTCGTGTCCGCGGATCGACTTCGACGCCACTCTCGACCGTCTCGACGAAGGCGGCTATGCCGTCGAGGGTGTCGTCGCGGAGCGGTCGACTGAGACGTCCGTCCTCGTCGGTATCCCGGCCCACAACGAGGCGGCGACGATCGACGATGTCGTCGACGGTGCGACCGAGTACGCCGACGAGGTGTTGGTCGTCGACGACGGCAGTACCGACGGGACGGCCACCCGCGCCCGTGCCGCCGGCGCGACGGTCCGCGAGCACGAGACGAACCGCGGGTACGGGGCGGCGCTCCGGACGCTGTTCACCGCTGCCAGCGACCGCTCGGTCGACCACCTCTCGTCGTCGACGGCGACGGCCAACACGAACCCGAAGAGATATCCCGCCTCCTCGAAACCCAGCGCGAGAGCGACGCGGAGATCGTCATCGGTAGCCGGTTCAAAACGGGGTCCAGCGCCGATGTCCCGTTGTACCGCCGGTTCGGTATCGGGGTGATAAATTCCCTCCTGAACGTCAGTCTGGGTACCGTCACTGCCTCCCAGCGCATCTCGGACACCCAGAGCGGATTCCGGGCGTACAGTACCGCTGCGGTCGACTCGCTGGCGGCCGACGAGTCGATCGGAACCGGGATGGACGCGAGTACGGACATCCTCTACCACGCGTTCGACCGGGATTACGAGATCCGGGAGGTCGGGACGACTGTCTACCACGATGTCGAGGACTCCAACAGCTACCATCCGGTCAGACACGGTCTCTCGCTGGTCCACAGCATCCTGACGACCGTCGAGCGGCGGCACCCGATCCTGGCGCTCGGCGTTCCCGGGGCAGCGTCGATACTCGCGGGTGTCGGCGTCGCGTTCTGGGCGCTCGAACGGTACCTCGCTTGGGGAACGCTCCCGGTCGGCCTCTCGTTGCTGTCGGTCCTCCTGTTTCTCGTCGGAACGTTCTCCTGTTTCACCGCTATCGTCCTCCACGCACTCCAGAACCAGAAGAGCACATGATCGACGGTTGTCTCGTCCCCAGCCGACAGCTATCTGAGCGCTCCCGTCTATGACTGCCCGGACTATCGTCTTCGGCCTCGACGGCGCGTGTTTCGATCTGATCGACGAGTGGCTCGACTCGGGCCGCCTCGACACGCTCTCGGGGCTGCTCGACCGCGGGGTCGCCTCGGGGCTCCGAAGTTGTGTCCCGGCGACGACACCGCCGGCGTGGTCGTCGCTCACTACCGGCGTCAACCCGGGAAAACACGGTGTGTTTGGGTTTTACGAGCGCCACCCTGATTCATATCACGTCACGCCGGTCTCCGACGAAACCGTCCGGGCGCGTCGGCTCTGGGACTACGCGACGGCCAACGACCGGACTTCGCTCGTCGTTAACGTCCCCGTAACCCATCCCGGGCGTGAGATAGACGGTGCTCTCGTCCCTGGGTATCTCGCCACCGACACGCCGGACACGTACCCGCCGGACGTCCTAGAGCGAGTTGGGATGGACGACTACCGCGTCTACGCTCCCTCGGAGGCGGCTGACGTTTCCGAGGGGCGACTGCTCGAAGAGTGGCGCTCGCTGACTGACTCCCGGCGGGACCTCACCCTCGCGCTGATGGACGCGTACGAGTGGGACCTCTGTTTCGTCGAGTTTCAGAAGACCGACGGAGCCGTCCACAAGTTCGACGACCGCGAGAACGTCCGTCGGATATTCGAACGTGTCGACGACTGTATGGGGGACATCCTAGACGCGGCCGGCGGTGATCCGAACGTCGTCGTCGTCTCCGACCACGGTATCGGCCAGCCAAAGCAGTGGTCGGTCGCGCTCAACACGTGGCTCGCCGAGAACGGCTACGCCGAGACGACAGTCGGGTCGGAGCGGAAGTCTGCGTGGATGGATCGGGCGATGGGAGCGGAGGCCGACGGTCGACGGTCGGTAGCGGGTCGTCTGCTGGCCGCCCTCGGGTCGGTCGGCGTCACCAAACAGCGCCTCGAACGCCTGCTCGCCACGGCCGGGCTGTACGACCTCGCCACCCGTCTCGCCCCGGCAGGCCTCGGAGCCGGGGTCGACGAGGAAGTGATCGACTACGAGCGAAGCCGGGCTTTCTATCAGGGTATCGGGTTCAGTGGCGTCGACGTCGGTGTCGTCATCAACGCCGAGACGTACTACGACGACGGTATCGTCGACGAGGGGGCCTACGACGACCTCCGGTCGGAACTGATCGACCGCCTCGCCGCGTTGGAAGGGCCGGACGGTACGCCGGCGTTCACCGAGGTCAAGCCGCGAGAGGACGTCTACGAGGGTCCGTACGTCGCGGACGCCCCCGACATCGTGCTCCACCAGCACGACGACTACGTCATCGGGAGCGCCAAGCCGCGCGGGAAGACGTTCATCCCGGCCGACGCAGGGCGCATCGATCACACCGATACGGGCCTGCTCGTCGCTGCCGGCCCCGACATCGACTCCGAGTGGTCGCCGGGGTCGACACCGTCGATACTCGACGTCACGCCGACGCTGTTGCACCTACACGACATCCCGCTCGACGAGCGTTTCGACGGCGCGCCGCTCTCGCTCTCCGCTGTCGACCACGACCCGCGGTGGACGACCTACGAGGGGGCGATTCCGGGGACAGCGGCGGAGATGACGAGCGCGGAAGAACAGGCGCTCGAAGACCGGCTCAAAGGGATGGGGTATCTGGAGTGAACTGTCTCGTCCTCACCCCTCACAGGCTCGGCATCAAGGCCGTCGCCGAACGCGTCGGCGAGCAGTGGGACGCGATGGGGCACGACGTCGACTACCGCCTCCCCGACGGCGCGGCGGCACGGGTCGGTGGCGTGACCGTCGGCGTCCCCGGCATCGCCCGGTGGTGGCAAAAGCAGTTCCGTGACCTCTCGGGGTCCGGAGCGTACGACCTCATCTGGATGCACCAGCCGCTCTCCCCGACTGTCCCGGACGCCGATTTCTGGGACCGGACGCTCGTCACCTTCCACACAACCGAGATGGCAGAGTACTGTCTCGCACGTGACGGCGTCTACCCCCGCCGTCGGCTTCCGTATCTGTGGGCAACGAGCCGTCTCGAACGCTGGTTCTACGGTCGGCTCCGGGCGACGGTGCCGGAGGGGCCGACCTACACCGTCGTCTCCCCACAGCTACGCTCTGAGGTATCGACTTTCGGCGTCGAGGACGCGGCGTACGTTCCCAACGGGCTCTCGACGCCGGCAGGGGAGTCGGTCGGACCGATCCGTGAGCGATTCGACATTCCGGACCACGCGACGCTTCTCGTCAGCCTCGGCAGCCACACGTACCAGAAACGACCGGCACTGTGTGCGCGCTGTCTGGACGCGGTCTGTGCGGCCGATCCCTCGATACACGCCGTGATCGCCGGCGATGGGCCGCTTCACGACGATGTCGTCTCGGCCGTCTCCAGCGACCGGGTTCACGTCCGTGGCTACGTCGACGACGACGAGAAGTGGCGCTGGCTCGCAACGGCGGACGCCTTCGTGAGCCTCTCGGCCTACGAGGGGATGCCGGTGGCGTCGCTGGAGGCGCTCTCGTTCGGCGTGCCGGTCGTCCTCTCGGACGTTCCCGCACACAGGAGCCTCGTCGAACGCCACGCCTGCGGTGCGTTGATCGAACCGACACCCGACGCCCTCGGGACTGCCGTCGACCGCGTCGCCGGTGTCGACGTCTCGGCGTCCCTCCCGAGTTGGGAGAGTGTCGCCTCGACGTATCTCGCGGTCGCCGATTCGGAGGACTGATGACCACACAAACTACACTCGACATCGCACAAGTACCACACCTTTACCGCCCGTCTATCGGCGGTATCGAGAACTACGTCTACCGGCTGAACCGCTCGGCCGAGGCGGCGGGCCACGACGTGACGACGTATACGACCGACCGCAGTCTGCAGGATGCCTCCTCACAATCCACGGTCGACGGCCGTGTCCACTACTGTGACACCGATCTGTCACTCCTCCGGAACCCCGTCTCGCGGGAGCTCTACCGTCGTCTCGACGCCAGCGACCACGACGTCTATCACCTCCACAGTCCGTGGTTCCTCTCGACGCTCGAAGCCGCCCACGCGATACCCGACGACGCGACGACGGTGATGACCGTCCACTCCGCCGAGATAACGTCGACCAGTTCGTTCGTCCGGGCGCTCAACACCGTCTATCGACCGTTTGCCCAGTACGTCTTCGACCGTGTCGATCACAGCTTCGTCCAAGGTGCGACGGAACGGCGACGCCTCCTCGACCGCTTCGACGTCGATCCGGCGTCGGTCTCGGTCGTCCCCAACGCCATCCACCCGGCGGAGTACGACGTGCCCGACGCGGATGTCAGGGCGTTTCAGGAGGAGTACGGCCTCGACCCCGACGTCCCGACCGTGCTGTTCGTGAGCCGTCTCGTCCCGGCCAAACACCCGGACGTCTTCGTCGACGCCGTCACCGACCACCTGCCCGATACCGACCTACAGGCTCTCGTCGTCGGTTCCGGCGACGACGCGTACGTCGACGACCTCCGGGGCCGTGCGGACGACCGGATCCAGTTCTACGGGACCCTCCCGTTCGAGGATCTCAAGGCGTCGTACCACGCCTCGGATCTGTTCGTGTTCCTCGGCACTTGGGAGGGGCTCCCGACGGTCATCCTCGAAGCGATGAACGCCCGCCTCCCCGTCGTCTCGACGGCGGCCGGAGCCATCCCCGACGCCGTCACCGACGGCGAAAACGGCACTATCGTCTCCTCGCCGCCCGACGCACGCGCCGTGGCGACCGCGATCAGATACTACCTCGACCTCCCCTCCAAACGCGTCGCCGTCGGGGACCGAAACCGGGCCACAGTCCGGGAAACCTACCGGTGGGAGACCGTCGCCGGGACGATCCTCTCGAAGTACAACACCTTAGTAGGGCGGGCCGGAACGGAGTAGCAATGGAGAGTGGTCAGGTCGATCTGTCGGACGCGTCGGTCCTCGTCACCGGCGGTGCGGGGTTCATCGGGAGCCATCTCGCAGAGTACCTCGTCGACCGCGGCGCCGCCGTCACGGTCCTCGACGACCTCTCGGCCGGTGATCGGCGGAACCTCGACGCTGTCGCGGACGCCGTCGAGTTCGTCGAGGGCGACGTCCGCGACCGAGAGACGGTCTCGACGGCCACGGCCGGGCAGGACCTCGTCTTCCACCTCGCGGCCAACGCCCACGTCCCGACGAGCGTCGAGGAACCGCGTCACGACTTCGAGGTGAACGCCACGGGGACACAGGCCGTCCTCAAAGCCGGTGTCGACGCCGACGTCGATCGGATCGTTCTCGCGTCGAGTGCGGCCGTCTACGGGCCGCCACAGTCGGTCCCCATCGCCGAGTCCCACCCCCTCGATCCCGTCTCGCCGTACGGCGCGTCGAAACTCGCCGCCGAGAAACTCGGATTCGCCTACGGGGAGACCTACGACATCGACGTCAGCGCGCTCCGCATCTTCAACACGTACGGGCCGCGCCAGCCCCGGTACGTGATGTACGACTTCTTCCGGAAACTCGAGGCCGACCCCTCCGAACTGGCGATGTTGGGCAGCGGCGAGCAGGTCCGGACGTTCGTCTACGTCTCGGATACGGTCGCGGCGCTCGTCGCTCTGGGCACCCACCCGGACGCCGTCGGCCGGCCGTTCAACGTCGGCGGCACGGAGCCGACCAGTATCCGCGAACTCGCGGAACTGATGGCCGAGCGGTTCTACGACGGCGAGCCGAACGTCCGCGCGACCGGCGATCCGAAGGCCGGCGACATCGAGCGCCTCGTCACGGACAACAGCCGGATACGGGAACTCGGGGTCGAACCGACGGTGCCGCTGGAGACCGGGTTGGACAGGCTCTACGAGTGGTTCGTCGATACCGAGGTATGATACCGTGGTATTCTCTGTTGGATGGCTTGGATAAGATGATAACTATTGGCGTAGCCGCAACCGATTCGCGCGGGCTTGGCGGGTGAGATAGCGATGCCTGACCGTCCACAGGTCGCCGCTATCGTCCCGACGATGGACCGTCCGGAGCGACTCGACGCGGCCCTCGAAAGTATCTTCGATCAGACCTACGAGCGCATCGAGGCCGTCGTCGTCGACGCCAGCACTGATGATCGCACCGAAGCCGTCGTCTCACAGTACGCCGATGTCTACGGGAGTGACCGGTTGACGTACGTCAGCAACGACAGTCCGCAGGGGCTTCCGGCCGCGCGAAACCAAGCCGCTTCGGCGACCGATGCGGACCTGCTCGCGTTTCTCGACGACGACGACCGGTGGAAGCCCCGAAAGATCGAACGGCAGGTCCGACAGTTCGAGACACGGCCGGACCTCGGGCTCTCGTACACCGGTCGTGTCTCGGTGACCGACGATGGCGAGGTCGTCCACACCGCACGCCCATCCCTCGCGGGCGACATCTTCCGGGACTTACTCGTTCGAAACCACCTCGGTTCCCCCTCACGAGTCGTCGTCCCGGCCTCGGTGTTCGAAGGCGTCGGCGGGTTCGACGAGTCCCTGCGGTATCAAGAAGACTGGGACCTTTACCTCCGCATCGCGCGCGAACACGCCGTCGGGTGTGTCCCTGATCCGCTCGTCGTCCGGTCGGTTCACGACGGCGGGATGTCCCGCAACGCCGATCAGCAAAAGCAGTACCGCGAGCTAGTTCTGGACCGATACGAGTCCACACTCCGGGAGCACGCAGTCTTCTCCGACGCGTGGGCGACTCACCACACCGATACAGCCGTCGCGTATCTCCACAACGGCGACACTGTGGCAGGCCGCCGAGAGCTACGGGCCGCGTTGGGGTATCAGGTCTCACCGAAGCGCCTCCTCCTGTATCTGGTCGCTCTGTTCGGCCACCGCGGGTTCGAACTACTGGTCGGACTGAAACGTCGGCTCGGCCGGTGAGGCACGCTCCCGTTCGCGGAGCGACTCGTAGAGTTCCAGCAGTTTCTCACCGCGCTGGTCCCACTGGAACTCGCGCGTGGCCTTCTGTCGACCGCTTTCACCCATCCGTTCACACAGGTCCGGCGCCTCGGCCACCCGCTCCATCGCGTCGGCCAGCGCGACGCGGAGTCCGGTTCGACTAGCAGCCCGTTCTCGCCGTCGTCGACGATTCGTGGGATCGCGTCTATCGCCGGTGCGACGACCGGAATCCCGGCACTCATCGCTTCCAACAGGACGATACCGAAGCTCTCGTGACTGGACGCGAGGACGAACGCCGTCGCGTCCCGGTAGTACTCCGGGATGTCCTCGTTCGGAACGTACCCCGGGAGAGTGACGGCAGCGTCGAGTTCGTTCTCCCGGACGCGCTCGGCCACCTTATCGCGGAGCGGACCGTCGCCAACGAGTGTCAGCTCCGCGTCCGGACAGCGGTCTCTCACCGTGGCGAACGCGTCGACCAGCGTGGTGAGGTTCTTCGCGGGCACGAACCGACCGACGAACAGGAACCGTGGACCGTCGACCGGCCTCGCACCCGGTGTGAACTGGTCGGTGTCGACCCCGGGATTGATCTCGACCGGTTCGACGCCGCTCCGCTCGCGGACCGCTTCGGTGGTCGCGCCGGTCGTGACGACGGCGTCGAACGCTTCGAGTACGTCGTAGGAACTCTCAGTGAATGGGTTGAGTACGTCCCGATAGAGTGAGTACGGCGGTCCGTTGAGTTTCAGGACCGTCGGCGCGTCCACGCGGTCGGTGTACCGCGCGAACTCCCGGTTGGTGTTGTACTGGACCACGTCGAACGCCTCGTCGACCAGCTTGGCGTGGACCCTCGACGCGAACACCCGCGCGTCTATGTCCGCGAGCACGCCGCCGATACCCCGGGGCGCCGCGTAGGCGATATCCTGTAGGTGTGGCGTCGGCACCGGGACGCACTCGAACGGCGAGAGGTCCTCTGTAAGTTCGCCCGTGAGCGGCTCGGCGACGTAGAACGTCACGTCGACGCCGCGCTCGCGGAGCTGTTCGGCCATCCGGTAGTCCCACATCCCGCCGCCGCTCCTGCGGATACCCAGCATCCGGTTGACGAACGCTACCCGCATCACTGCACGTACCCCGTCGCTTCGAGCCGTTCTCTGACGGACGCGGGAACGTCCCCGTCACGACCGGTCGAGACGGTGTCCGGCACACCGTCGAGTATCTCCGATTTCAGCCCCCGGAGCGTCTCCGCGTCGGTGGGTCCGTCGTGATAGTCGACGCCGTCGTCCGATTCGATCAACTCCGAGTCGGCCGTCAGGACGCTCGTCCGTCGGTAATCGTACGCTTCGAGCGCTCTCGGATCGACGTCGATGTCTTGGACGCCCATATACTCCGCGACGACTCCCTCCTGTGTCGATGGCTCGCCCGGCATCGGGAGCGGATCCGGCGCCCTTTCCGCCTCCGGCGTCGGCGTGTCAGTCCACTGCAAGAGACTACTGTACAGTTGCCGTAACGATACCGTCTCGGAGACGCTTTCGCCGCCGTGTTCGCCACCGGGGAACCGCACGAAAAGCGGTACGTCGAGCAGTTCGCGGTGGAGACTGCCCGCGTGACCCTGCAACCCGTGTTCGCCGAAGTGGTCTCCGTGGTCGCCACAGACGACGATCAGCGACTCAACGAGGGCGCCATCGGCTTCGAGGCCCTCGAAGAGCCGTTCTAACTGGGCGTCGAGGGTCGCTATCTCGCCCTCGTAGAGTCCCCGGAGCACGGCGAAATCGGTGTCGCGCTCCCCGAGGACGTAGTCCCACGGCTCCTGATTCACCGAGGCGGCGTCGTCCTCGGTCGCTCCGTCGGGGAGGTGCCTAGACCGGAACGGCTCCGGCGGATCGTAGGGCAAGTGCGCCTCCATAAAGTTACACAGCGTGAACTCGGGCCCGTCACTGTCGTTCCCGAGGTAGTAATCGACAGTACGCTCCGCCCCGTCGTCGGCCGGTCCGACGCGGTCTGTTTTCAGTGTGAGCAGTTCGTACAGGAGGTTCACCGGTGTCCAGCGGTTCCCGCTAGCCAGCAGTGTCCGCACTGTCTCCGTCCAGCTATCGCTCCGGTCGAGGATGTCGGCGACCCAGAGACCCGTCGCGTCCGGACGAAGTTTCGTGTCGAGGTGGAGTACGACCTCCTCGAACCCCTCGACCATCCCGAACGTCTCGGAGAGAAACGGGTTGTTCGAGAACAGTCGCGTGTGGTAGCCGGCGGCTTCGAACTGCGACGCCAGCGTCGGATGGTCCGTCGAGAGGTATTTGTTGTGCGCTGTCGCGCCGTGTTCCCGGGGGAGTCGCCCGGTGTAGATGCTGGCGTGCGCGGGCAGCGTCCACGGCGCGGGCGAGATGGCGTTCTCGTAGGTGAGCCAATCGCTGTCGACGCGGGCCGTCAGATTCGGCGCTGTCGTCTCCGTGAGTGCGTCCGCACGGACGCTGTCGAGGACGATGAGGACGACTCGGTCCGCGTGATCCATAGTGTTAGGTGGGTTCGTGGGCGTCAGCGAGTAGTTGCTTCCACTTCTGTCTGCAGTGTGCTTCACTATATGGGGTCGCGCTCTCTTGAATGTGCTCGTGATCCCAGTCAGTCGCCGCTGCTGCCCGGACGCCTTCCCGGAGTGGTTCGACTGACTTCGACGGTTCGAAGAGGATACCCGTGTCACCGTCTTCAACCAAGTACGGGTTGTTCTGGTGATTCACTGCGACGACTGGTGCTCCCGATGCCATAGCTTCGACTGTTGTGATACCGAAATCCTCGATGACTGAATTCTGAATGAATCCTTGGCATTTACCCATCAACTCTCGCTTTCGCTCTTCAGATACGTAGCCGGGAAACTCGACGTTGTCACCCGATTGCGATTGTAATTCCTCCCGAAGCGGTCCGTCGCCTGCGACGCGCAACTGGTAGGGCAACTCCTCGAACGCCTCGACGATCTGTTCGACGCCTTTGACCGCCGCGACTCGTCCGAGAAACAGGAAGAAATCCTCGTCAGCTGGGCGGTCATCTTCGTAACTCTCCACTGATACTGGCGGGTGGATCACGCGGTCGACGGTGGCCCCGAGATAATGTTCGACGATGGATTTCGTGAACTCGCTGTTTACGATGAGATAATCCATCTGCTGAGCGTCTTGGCGTTCGCTTCGTCGAAGGCTAAGACGATTGGTCTGTTGTAGGAACCGCAACAACCGATTGCTGGCGAACTCGTCCCGTGGTGGGAGGCCGAACGCTCCGCGGTGGAATCCGTGCGCGAGATGGATCCGAGTCTGGTCAGGTCGGTGCTGGACTGTCTTCGCGACGAGACCGCTCGATACGATCACGTCGTACTCGGCCGGCGGAGTCCAGAACGCATACTCTAACCTGTCGAGGAACGATCCGACCGCTCTCCGACCGACGAGTGGAAGACTAGGCCGTGAGCCGAACTCGACAACTGAAGTCTCCCCCCAGTCGGAACTGTCGAGATCAGTGTACAGGGTATGGACGGGACTGTCCATCCAGTCGGCAATTCGTGAGACGTAGGTCTGTGCTCCCCCACGTCCGTCACCGGGCTTGAACACGATTGCCGTCTCCGGGATTCCGGAATTACTCATCGGAATCTCATCTCAGTGTTTCTCTGCACCCTGTCTTAAAGAATGCCCCTTCAGTACTTTTCGACATCAGATCACCTCGTTTCCTCGGCTTGTAGATAGGGCAATCCGCAGATTTAAAATACATTCTGTACGTCGCTCCATCAATGATTAATTTCGATGGGGGAGATAGCTATACCCCTCGCATTCAAAGCCCTCCTGACCAGTTTCACTCCGTGAGGGCCGGCCCCCGGATGCATCAATTGTGTAGTAAGACAGAACTGCTGTCGTTCGGAAATAAATATGAGTGATGACAACTCTGATCGAGACCGATCTCTCGATCTGTTCTTTCCAGGGCCACGGGGAAACGCTTTGGAGGATGCACCGCTCGGCGTGCGTGCGAGGGCGGCTCTATACAGAAAAGTAAACAAGCAAAACGGCGTTTTGTCGTCGCTTGATCGTTGGCTTCGAACGACGCTGGATCAACCGATGACAAGCCGTGAGCGTGTCGTCGAATATCCCTACGTCTACAATCATTTGGATATTGATCCACCATCTTCAATCCTTGTCGCCGGTGGTGCGAGGAGTCCGGTTGCGTACACCCTTGCGTCTATGGGGTATGAAACGACAGTTGTCGACCTAGATGGTTATGAACTCTCACACCGGAATCTCACGTCTCGAGCCGCCGATTTCACCGATTTACCCTTCGATACCGGGACGTTCGACGCGATTATTTCGGTCAGTGTCATCGAGCATGTCGGGATGTATTCGGAAGACGACGAACGAGCGGATATTCGTGCTTTCGAGGAACTCACCCGGGTCCTCTCCGATGGCGGGGAACTCCTATTCACGACACCGTTTGCGAAGACATACTCTACACTGTCCAACTCGAGGGTATATTCGTGGGACCGGATCCAAGAAGCGATACCTGACGAAGCCTCGCTATCGGAGTATCAGATTTATGCGCGGGAAGAAGAGGATTGGTTCCCGGTCGACCGTGATGATACACCGGAGTTTGAGGGGACATTGGACTCGGTTCTCTGTGCGAAATTATTAATATAAATAATTATTAATATAACTAAGAGAATAATTTCATAGATTGCACTTCTCTCGGGATCTTCTTGATCGTTAGACATCTGATGGTGTTACCGAAAGACGTATAGACCGTTGTATTCATCGCAGTAACATAACGAATATGAGGCCGGGTCAGCGGATACTCGAAGCGATGTCCCACCCTTGGTATTTTCCTCGGAAAGCGAACCGGTTGTGGCACCAGCGAGGTGGAAGACGACGCTACAACCCTGACGGTATTAGATGGATGGATCACGACTGGGATGTTCTGACAATCCTTGATGCGTGCCGTTACGATACCTTCCGTGAGATGTCAGACTTGCCGGGGGAACTTGCAAAACGGGAATCAATCCAGTGCTCGACCGGAAACGTCCTCCGTGGACAATTCGATGGGGAAGTTTGGCACGACACGGTATATGTGACTGCGATGCCAGTTCTGTACAACGGACAGCAAGACCAACTCATCGATCGGGACCCAATTCAGACTGAATTCCACTGTCAGATAGAAGTCTGGGACAAAGAGGGATGGGACGATAAATTTAATACCGTATTACCAGAAAAAACACTCGAGTATGCGCTTTCCGCGGCAGAACGGTTCCCCGACAAACGACTAATACTGCATTTCAGTCAGCCTCACTGTCCGTTCATCGGCGAAACTGGACGAGAGCACTATCCACCAAACAAGCGTGACATCTGGCGCGACGTCTTAGATGGCACAACTGACACTACTCATATCTGGAACGCATACAGAGAGAACTTGGCTTCTGTTCTCCCTGTCGTCGAGACGATACTAGACGAGATAGAAGGCAAACATATCGTCACCGCAGACCACGGCCAAGCACTGGGCGATCGGGCCTATCCTGTGCCGATGCGCGAGTGGGGCCACCCCCCGGGGATTTATATCGACGAAATCGTCGAGGTCCCTTGGCTGTCATACCAGAATGGTGAGCGTCGGGAAATAGTAACCGCACCGCCAGTGGAAGTCGACGACGACCACGGAGAAGCGGTCGTTCGGGATCGGCTAGCTGATCTCGGTTACGTCGACTGACATCCTACAAAACCTGTTTGTCATTCCGCCAAATAACGTGCTTCGACTCGTATCGAAACGTAGCAATGTCAGCCACGGCCCGTTCTGTGTGGATGTCGAACAGTTTTCCGTTGTCTGTGAGGCGACCGAATAGATACTTGAGTTCGTCTTCTGAGAGTAACTCGTGTATCTCGAAGAGGATAGACTCGATACGCTGTATATATCCATCGCGTCGTGCGTCGAAGAGAGACTCGTCTCTCCGACGGCACGAAAGGTCGTTGTGCCGGATGTCTCATCAACTGCTGCCTCAACCAACTCGACGTTGTCGAAACCATTTTGTTCTATCGTCTTCCGAATCATTTCCGCGTTTTCTGAATGTGGCTCGAATACGACGACGTTTCCCATTTCGCCGATACATCTCCGCATCAGAAGCGTGTAGACGCCGAAGTGCCCGCCGATATCGATAGCTGTGCCTCCCTCAGGAGGTTCTGCTTAATTGCCCTCGTGACGTTGGGTTCCCACTTACCTCGGTATATCTGGTACCCGATTCGGTCGGTTGGGTCGATGTACAACTCATATCCTTCGTACTCTACGAAGAGCGGCTTCGACGGTGCGAGACTGCCACGGAAGTAGTCATATCCTTTCTTCGCAATTGACAGGTTCTGCAGTGGTGTTTTGAGAGCGATATCCCGCAGACCGCCGACTACCTTGGCCGAAAGTTGTCTCGCACCATAGAGCGAATTGACGGGACGCTGAATATATAGGTTCGGTATCGCTGGTGACGTGTCAACGCTGGAGTGGCCCCTTTCAGGTCTTGTACCCCAGTGCCCGCAGATTCGCATCGATCTCGTCGTCCGAGATATCTATGTCGTTATCCGGCCTTTCGGCAGTGATCTCTTTCCGTGAGCCCTCGTCGATTTCGAGCCACGGAACTTTGACCAGTTCCTCGGTGTAGATCGTGTTTGGATGGCCGTAGTCGGTGATCGGAATCGGGAACGACCGCTCGCCCAGCATCTCACCGTGGTCGGCCGTGACGACTGTCTTTCCACGCAGTTCGGGTAGCAGTCGTTCGACCTCTTCCAGAACCATATCGAGATTCTCTTCGTATGCACGTTGCACGACATCTTTCGGGATATCGTCCCCGTTGCGTCGCATCGCCAGTTGCAGACTCGACGTGTCGTGATGATCGAAGTACTCCTGTCCAGTCGGACCGAAATACGGATAATGGGGCTGTGTATAATGAATTATCAACCGCTTATCCTGGTGGGATTGGTTGACTTCTAATGCCCGTTCTGTGACGGCTTCGGGTCTGACAGCTACTTTTGGGCCCTCGGTCGTGACCGGAACGAATGAATGTACCTCGGCATCGATCTCGTCTTTTATATTGGGGAACCACAGGTTCGAAGAGACATACACCGTATCGTATAACTCACGACCGGAGAAATTCGCCTTCAGGAATTCGTAGGTATTCGACCCTTTCGAGATTCGTGAACTGAGCTTTCCTTCAAACGAGTGGTTGTTTAAGAATGTGTCATATCGGCACGCATCAAGGACGATCAGGTTATCCCAATCTTCGTCTAACACGGAAGTACCTCCTTGGTTAAACTCACCTGCACTGAACGAAAAGTACAACCGATTTAATTGTCGGAGAATAGATTTCGGATTTTTCAATCCATACACAGCGTCACCAATATCCATATATCCGGTACAGTTGGAATTCAGCTATTTAACAGTATTGAGGGTTTGCTATATCCCGAGACAGTTGTTCTCTCTGTAAAATATGGCTGTACACTTGTAGCTGGCTTCACCGGCTTTCAATCCACGGAATGGAAGTACAGAGAATCCGTCTTCGATGAGTAATTGGTAGTCATCCTCGTCTAACCAGTCGAAATCGTCCCAGATTATCACTCCTTGATCAGACAGTGACTTGAGAGATGATTCGACACAATCCGTTCTGTACGAACCGTCGATTACGACTATATCGAACTTCTCGCGGTTCAGTATCTCTCCGGTATACTCTTTTTTCGAGTCTCGATACACGATTTCTCCGTTCCTCGGGAGGCGTTTCGTAACGATTTCAGTCCACTCCTTCGAATCTTCCACGGCTATCACCTCCTCTACTCTTTGGGCATACCATATGGTAGAGTATCCACCCCCGTATTCGAACACGCGGAGGTCTCTGCTGATCCTTTCATCCAAAAAATCGATAGCTGAATACGTATACCACGGCGTCGGATTGCCACTTCCGTCGACCGGAACGCCGCCTGAGACACTGCTCTCAAACCACCCTTTCTTTTTGAATATAGTTCCCTTAGTGAAATACACCCGCATCCACAGTAGCAGTGTATTCCTCTCTGCTAACTCCCATACGTATCTCTGCAGTCGATCCGGGAATACTCCGAAGAGACGAGTCACGACTGACAAAATCACCATATGATAACTGATCTTGAGGCGTCTAATATACTATTCGATACCACGTAGTTATCTCTGACAGTTTACGACCGGACCGACTCTCCCGGTTTTGGAAACGTTGGCAGCTATTCGCTACTCTTTGCCGAGTGATAAAAGATAGATGGGAACTGCTGGATCACACCGAGTATTACACCGATACCCGCAATGAACCTGTACCGTCCTTCGGACTCACTAATAAACGGATGAACAAGATGTGCGATGATCAGTCCGATACATCCCCATACAAATAATGGTAGATGACGGAGGCGCCCGTTTTCTCGAAACATCCTGACTCGATTTCGTCCCTTCTTCATACCTGTCTTGAGGCCGCTCTCGTGGCGCTCTCCCTTACTGTGGTTCGTAGGTAACTCTGGATCGACGATGAAGTGATACCCCTCGTTTTTCAACCGCCAGCAGATCTCGATATCCTCGTGGACTTCACGTCCTCCTTCCCAATGTCGGAAGGGATGGTCTAGCAAGACCGCTCGTTTGTAACTCGCCACGCCGCCACTTATCCATTCACTTTCCGCTGGTTCGCTAACGATACTTGCCTTCTGGAACCCTGCTGAGTTGATGCGCCAACCGGAGTTGATTCGATAGAAGATTCTGTTGTGGATATCGACGAGGCGTCGTCTGGTACTCGTCAGTGAATCAGTGCGGCCTGCGACTCCGATACCAGCCAGTGTGTCCGAGTCATACTGCTCATATAGGTGTTCTAGTCTTTCCAAATGCTCCGCTCCGAGCCACACATCGTCATCAAGAGTGACGATGATATTGCTTGATGCCGTACGGATACCCGTGTTTCTCGCTGTCGATGTGCCGGGTGGTCCATCAGATGACGTAATCCTCAACTCGGTTCCTCCGAGAGTCTCTCTGATTTTTGTCTGGACCCCAATATCAAGATCTCCGTCGTCGACAATGATTACTTCTTCAGGCTGTCTTGTCTGCTCAGATAACCGCTTCGTACACTCTAGGAGTTTCTCTTCTCTGTCGAGTGTCGGGATGATAACAGAGAATGTGTAGTCTGACATTTTTTAGATGTACAGCGAGTTTCCGTCAGTCCGCGCCTCCGTTACTGTCTTTTTGTAGTGCTGAATCCGACATCGACGCCGTGATTCCCTCTAATACCACGATTCGTGGTCACAAGTGGTTTGCCGGTGCCACAACGTCTGGTTTCTCTCGTTCTCATATCTGGGGATATTTAGTATACACTGTGGAATTTGATTCTGTAGTATTGGTTTCTGTGATATAGTGATCGGTCTTCGTTGCTATACTACGAGGTAGCACGAACTGCATTTACCAATTTTGGAACCTTCTCAAAGCTGTCGACGGCGGAGCACTCCCAGTGCGTAAATCGTAACTCGTCCGTTGTTACCCAACTACCGATCGTTACTTTATTTGTTGGAGTATCTTCCCGAGGTCCTCCCGGAGTGGCTGGAACGTGCTTACCAATACGACATATAAGATAACACCGAGCAGGACGATGGAGACCAGTCGGGGGAGCGAGTTGATCACGATTATCGTTTTGAGTGCTGCGATGATGATAGCCATCCCGGTAGAGGCAACGACCATCCAGCCGATTTTTTTCACTGGATACGTGAACAAGAGTACCCGACGAAGGAAGCCGCCAAGCAACAACATACCGACTATTGTCGCCACTGTCGTCGCAACGGCGGCACCAACGATACCAAACTTCCAGACGAGAACAACATTGAGGACGACGTTGAGGGTCGTTCCAACGATTGTTGCGATGGCGTTGTATTGCGGATAGTCCATCGCAGCGACGACTCTGGCAAGTGTGTTCTTGATCGCCTCTACTGACTTCTGCCCCATCAGTATAATCAACACGAGCCAAGCAACAGTGAACTCCGGGCCGAAGATTAGTCTCAGAATCTCACGACCGAGTAATAACACGCCAAAGAAGGCCGGAATCGAGACAGATACGACACTGACGAGTACCCGCGAGAGGGTTTCTCTGATCTGCTCAGTATCACTGTTCCTGCTCCAAGCGCTAATGTGCGGGAATATCGTCGTCCCGATGGCCGCGGGAAAGATGAGGACGATCCCGACGACGCGCCAAGCGACCTCGTATGCCCCGACCAGACTCGATGTCAGGAAGATACCGATAATCGTCACATCCGTCCAACTGTATAGCTGTGGGGCGACCTTGTTCGCGACGACCTGGTATTTAGCGTAGTTAATTATCGACCAGAACTGCTCACGGGAGGGTTGCCCGAGGCTCGTCTCACACTTGTACAGCGCGAGCAGCGCTCGGAGCGTCACAGCGACCAGCAGTCCGTATATCAACCCGTAGAACCCGAATCCGAGGAGGACGAGGACGGCACCGACGACGGCCCACACGACCTGTCTGACCGCCATCAACGAGGCTGTCTCTCCGACGCGGAGTTCCGCTCGAAGCATCACCTCCGGGAGGCTCCCCAGTTGCTGGACGATTGTCGCGACGATCAGGAGGGTCGTCACCTCACCCCCGATATACGCATCGAGTGGTCCGCTGAACCATACTATCACGGCTATCAGCGGGACGAGCAACGCGCTCTTCAGGAGGAGGGCCGTCCCATAGACGCGGTCGGCTGGCTCCCCGGAACTGGCCCGCTGTTCAGCCGCCTGTCCGATCGCCGGGTCCGCGAACAGTGAGAGCAATCCTAGCGACGCTTGGAAGAGTACAAAGATACCGAACTCGCCGGCTCCGAGTTCCCGGGCGAAGAAGACGAACGCGGCGAACCCGAGGATACGGTTCAGAATCTTGGCGGCGGTTATTTTCCCGATGGACGTGACGATGCTCATTTCGGATCTATCTTGGTCGGTCCAGCGTCGCATCGAACGGCGCTTGTGCTCCCGTCGGCTTCGAACAATCCTCCGCGGAGAGACCTCCGCCACTCACAGGAATAATTCATCTGTGATGAAATTCTTATGATAGAGAGAACATAGACGAGAGTCACGATGTGGTCACCCTCCTCCTCGTTAGAGAGATTGTCTCAGAGGTAAGGTCCATCGATATATCGGGGAGATACATCCTTTTATCCCAGACGTATCGAGGGTTGTGCACTGATACAGAGGTACGTCGAACTCATATTCCGCCTCTAGGATACCAACCAATTATCACTACCGGATCATCATCGAACCCGACAAAAACAGTTGTGGAACGCTTCTCGTGTCCCGAACAGGTGCGTTTATAACGTCTCGGTCTCCCAGTTGGGACTACCAATGGCGGAGCCGCCGGATATCATCCTCCTCAGCGTCGACGCCCTCCGCGCGGACCACGTCTCCGGACTGGGGTACGACAGGGAGACGACGCCTGCCCTCGACGCGTTCGCCGACGCGGCCGTCCGCTACACCGACGCGTACGCGCCCAGTTCGCACACCCGCGAGGCAGCGCCGCCGCTGTTGACCGGTCGCTGGCCGGAGGCGTTCGTCGGGAACAACTTCCAGCAGGTCCCCGATACGCTCCCGTCACGACTCGCCGATAGCGGTTACCAGACGGGGGCGTTCCACTCGAATCCGTATCTCTCTCGTGCCTACGGCTACGACGACGGGTTCGACGCGTTCGACGACGACCTCTATCTCGCCCGCAACCGCTTTCTCGCGCTGGCACAGAAGGCCCTCGACAAGTACGTCTTCAACAGGGGCGAGTACTACGCTCGGGCCGAGAAGATACACCAGCGAGCCCTGTCGTGGCTCGACGGTATCGACGACGGGCCCGTCTTCCTGTGGAACCACTACATGGACGTCCACGGTCCGTACCACGCGCCCGAGACCCACTACGCCGACCGGTCCCTTTCGGCCGGCGAGGCCGAGACGCTCTATCGGAAGGCGTGGGAGCGGCCCGAGGACATCACCGACGAGGAACAGCAGCTACTGATCGACTCCTACGACGACGAGATACGGTGTCTCGACGCCGAGATCGGCGCGTTCCTCGATGCGCTCGACGACCGGGGCCGCCTCGACGACGCCCTCGTCGTCATCACGGCGGACCACGGCGAGGTGTTCGGCGAGTACGGCCAGTACACCCATCCCCGCCAACTCCGAACGGAACTGCTCCACGTTCCGCTCGTCCTCTCGCCACCGGGCGGTGCCGAGGCGACCGTGACAGCTCCTGTGAGTACTATCGACGTCGCGCCGACGGCGTCGGCGCTTGCGGGCGTCGATGCCGACCTTCCGGGCGCGGTCATCGCGGATACGGATGGTTCTCTCTCCCTCTCCGAGGACCGGCACGTCTTCGCCAGCGTCGCGCCGGAGGACGACGAGACGCGCCGCCGCTTCGCGGTGACCGACGGGGAGACACTGCTCCGGCAGGAACGCGACCTCGACACGAACGACATCCTCGAGGAGACTGTGTCGGGCACTGACGAGTCGCCGTCGGCCCTCCGGGACTCCCTCGCCGCGTTCGCCCACGATCGCCTCGCCGAACTCGGTCGCATCGACCCGGCGGCACAACCGGAGACGACCGACGAGATAGAGTCACGGCTCGAAGCACTGGGGTACAAATGACCGGGGACGTGACAGCCGACGACGACACTGGGGACGATGCAGACTACGGGCTGACGGGGCGAGCAGCGGGAGTCCTCCGCCGGTTCGCCCCACACGTTATGGCCGTCGTCGGGGCGTCGTCGGTCGCTCTCGTGGCTTCGCTCGGTTTCTACGCCTTCCTCGGGCCGGTCGTGGGCGCGTTCGCCGGATCGATACTCGCGCTCGCGCTCGGCCGTGTCGAGTTCGACGTTCCGACCCGCCCACTCGACTGGCGGATTCCGGTCGTCGTCACGAGCCTGTACGTCGTGGTCGTGCTCGCGCTGTACCGTAACGGGCTGTACACCCGTCCGATCGGCCACTATCTCGTCCTCGGCGGTGTGGCGGCGTTCGTCGCCTACCAGATATGGGTCGGCCAGCCCAAACGGCACGTCCTGCCGCAGATTCTCGTCGTGGCCTTCCTGACATACTGGAGTACACAGTTCGTCTACCCCGCCGGCGTCGTCACGCCGGACGGTGGCTTCGTCATAACCGCCGGCGAGATTGCCCGCACAGGCTTCGTTCCGAACGACGTACTCTACCGCCGGACGCCCGGACATATGATATACGTCGCCGAGGGGATGTTGACGACGGGGCTCTCACAGCGACTCGCTTACCAGTTGCTGTCCGTCCTCGCGCTATTAGTCAGCGTGGCGATGATCGCAGTGCTCGACCGGGTCGTCCCGGCGGTCGACCGACGGATGGCACTGTTCGGCGCCCTGGTGTTCGCACTGATGGGCTTTACCCTCCGCCGCGGGATGTTCCCGTTCAAGACGAACTTCTTCCGGCCGTTCCTGTTGTTCGTCGTCATCGTGTTCTTCCACTTCGTCTACCGATCCGACCAGTACCTCCGGTACGTCGTCCCCGTCGGCGTCTGTATGCTCGCGCTGTTGACCGGGCATATGTACAGCGCGGGGGCCGCACTCATCTTGCTGGCTCCGCTGTGGGTGTACGAACAGGCGACGCGGCTGTTCAGGTACCTCGACTACCCCGAACCGCCGACTCGGAGCACGACGACGTCGGTCGTCGCCGTCGTGGTCGTCGGACTGGTCGCGTTCTCGTTGTTCGCCGACCTGAGCTTCCTCAGTCGGGCCACGAACCTCGTCGCGTCACTCACAGACACGCTCCTTCCCGGTGGGGGCGGCGCTGGTGGCGGCGGTGGTTCGAGCGGTACCTCCGGCGGGCGCTACTCCAGTCTCTCGCTGTCGGTCCTCCTGTTTTCGACTGCCGGGCAGGCGATACTGTTCACGCTGGGCGTCGCGGGTATCGGCCTCGGGATCCGCCGCCGTGAGTGGTCGCTCGACGTCATCGTCGCGTGGATCGGTGGCGGCCTGCTGTTGATCGCTCTCAGCGTCTTCGTCAACGCGAACGACATCCCGCCACAGCGAATCTACTTGTTGCTCGGTTTCTTCGGACTCAACCTTCTGGCGACGATCGGACTGTTCACGCTCGCCGACCGGTTCCCCGCCGGGTACCGCGGTGCAGTCGTCGGTTCGGTCGTGTTCGTGTTCGTGGTTTTCGCTCTCGCTTCGCCCGTCGGTAGCGTCGCGCTCTCACCAGTCGGTGACGAGGTCCCGGACAAGTGGCGCTACTACACCGGCCACGACAGCGCACAGCAGTCGTGGGCGGACGACCACGCCGGCGAGGCGCTCATTGAGACTCGGAGAGCCAAGACGACCCTCCCGCTAGAGCGTACTAGCAACAACGAGGCGACCATCGTTCTCTCGAACCTCTCCGCGGACGCTAGATACGAGATTCCGCGACAAGCCCGGACCGACGGCGTCCGTTACGGGCCGAGGGGATCCCGTCTCGGAAGCAACACTTACCTGTTCTTACGACTCCCCGACGGTATCGAACGGGAGTCGAAGATATACACGAACGGCCCGGACACCGTGTACCTCCACGAGAACCGGACTCGGTCCGGGCGGTAACACTACGGCCGTTCGGTGTCGCTGACTGTCCCGCCGGTCCGGACGGCGGACCCGGGGACGGTGACCGTCCGGTTGCCGATCCGGTACTCGCCCGGATACGGGACGACGGCTCTGTAGGTCCCGTTGCGATCGGTCTCGACGGTCTGTTCGTACTGGTATCCGCTTCCGCTGACGGTCACGTTGGCCCGGACATCGACCGTCGAGTTCACTGGACCAGTCCCTTCTATCCGCGCTCCCGGGAGTAGCCTGTACACCGCGATGTGGTCGTCCGGGCGGGCATAGACGAGTCGGAAGTGGCTCGCAGAGAGCGCCGCTGGCCGCGCGATTGGGGCGGCTAGCTGGTCGAATACCGACCCCGCGGAGGCGTTCCTGTCGGTCCGTTCGAGGACGACGTACCCGGTTTCGAGGCGTCCGTACCACCGCGTCGTGTTCGTCCCCTCAGCGAATCGCCCGAACGTCGCTTGGGCAAAGTTGTCCGGCCCGTCGACGGATCCGGCGAGGTAGTTGTACATCCGGACCCGGTCCCAGTCGGTCGCGATGGTGTCGTTCGGGTGTTCGAGGCCTTGTTCGCTGGCGTTCTCAGCGATCCACGCGCCGGTCTCGTAGGCCGCGTCGTCGACAGCCACCTGTTGCATCTTCACGGGAACCTGGACGAAACTGAGGCTCCCGACCAGAAGGAACAGGATCACGACGAGTCCGATCTGTCGACGGTCCGGGAGACTGACCGCGATGTCCCGCTTGCCATCGAGTATCCCGACCGGACGTGCGAGGTCGACCCAGTTCGCCAGATGGACGAATCCGACGCCGGCGAATATGGCGACGAACGGCGAGAGCGCGACGGCGAAGCGCTGCTGGACGACCGACGCGAGGAGGAAGTACCACGCGAACGCGGCCGGAACGAGCCACGCCGGCGCGCTTTGCCGGTACGCCCGGAGGGACACGATGACGAGATACGGTACGGCGAGGAACAACAGCAGCCCGAACAGGAATATCGGGCCGCCGATCGACCCCACGTCGCCGCCGATCAGCGACCCCGTCTCGGCGATGTTCCGCTCGCCGGTCGTCGCCATATACGCGAGGAAGTCCTCGACCGGTCCCGAGAGGAGAGAGGCGACCACGGCAACGCTGGCGATGCCGACGACCCCTTCGACGACCGCGGTCGCTCGCACCCCGTACCCGAGTCGGTCGACGACCGACGCCACGCCCACGACTGCGGCGGCACCGCCGAACAGCAGCCCCGGTATCGCCGCCCGGTACGCCGGGAGCCACCCGAAAGCGAGGTGCGGCAGCAGTCCGAGGACCGCCCCGAGGCCGAGGCCCGCGAGCAACGGCCCGTTGGCCCTCAGCGGTGCCCGGCCAGCACGGATGTCGTCCAGCACGACAGCGACGACGGTGAGCCCGACCGGTAGGAGATAGAGCGCTCCACCGCGCCAGGACAGCATCTGAGCGGCCACCGCCACGCCGAGGGTCACGACGGCGGCACCGGTCGTCCGCCGCCAAGCCTCCTCCCTTCGCTGGTAAGCGAGGACGACGAGCGCGAGGACGACGGCGGTCAGCCACAGCAGGTCGAGCGCGTCGTGGTCACCGAAGCCGAGCGCCGTCCGAAACGCGTGGACCGGCGTAATCCCGAGCATAACGGCCGAGGCCAGTGCGATACGGCGGTCGTCGGTCAGCGAACGAACAACCAGATAGAGGAGGCCGGTGCCTGCGACACCGGCAATGACCGGGTACCAAGCGAGGACCGTGGCGACGCTCGTGCCGGTCAGCGCGACGACCCACCAGATACCGACGACGAACAGGACGTCCCCGTCGGCGCTGCGGGACGGGAGGTTCGAGAGGTCGAGTAGCCCGACGTCGCTCGCGACGATCCGTGAGACCTGTCGCCAGTACGCGTAGGCGTCGTTGCCGGCGAGGACGATTTCCCCGTTTCGCAACACCGACCCCTGAATGACCCCGATCCGGATCAGGGCGACGAACACGAGGACGCCCGCGACTGCGGCGACCGACCGCGACAGCATCCGCTCACGGGCAGCGTGCACAACCCCTGACGTGTTGTCGGCCGTCTCGTCGTCTTCCCCGGCGCTCGTCTCGTCACCTTCGAGGCCGCGTCGGACGGCCTCGCGGTCGGTTATCCGGTAGCCGTCGTCGACTTCCGCCGCGATACCACGCGAGACGATCTCCCCGAACGTCCCGGAGTCCATCGGGATGTCCTCGAAGGTCCACGTCCCGTCGGCGTCGATATCGAGGAGCGTCTCGAGGTCCGCAGCCACGTCCGGCCTGTCGGCTACCAAGGACGCTGTCGCCTCGGCCACGTCGGTCATAGATGCCCCTGCGACCAACAACAGTATAAACTCCGGCCATACTCGTTCGCTTTCGCCACGGCGGAACCGAGCACGTAGTGCCGATCAGCGACGCACCAGTCGCTCCGGAACCCTGATCGTGAGTGTACTCAGACGGTCCGACTGGCCGAACGTGCGGTGTGCCCCGTAGCCTGCGTAGAGGACGACGACGAGTGCCACCGGTAGTATGTACCGTGCCCCCAGAAACCCGGTGGCGAGGAGACCGAAGTACGGTCCGGTCGCCAGTAGCGGCTGCAGTCGACGGTCGTGCCGTGGCTCTGCTAGCAACACGACGGCGAAACACATGCCGCCCGTCACAAGCAGTGTGACTCCATACAGATGCGTCACTCCGAACACCTGCTCGGCAGCATATCCGGCTGCTGCCACACTGGAGAACAGTCCGAGTGAGAGAACCGACGACCGGACCGACGGGAGGAGTTCGTACATCCCGACCACAAAGAACAGAAGTATGAACGGGTTGACGAGGTTGCTCTCCCAGTATGGGACACCAAGATGGAGGAAGTGGCCGACGTAAAAGACGGTGTTCTGGGCGACGTGTCTTATCGGTGCAGCGAGGAATCCGGACGTGGTGACGTACGAAGGGACGACGACGCTGGAAAGCGGTCCCGTTATCGATACGACGGTCCCGAGAAATAGCCTCGGTATCGCGAGCAGCAGTCCAACCAGGACAAACGGACTACTGATGGCGAGGTAGTACGCTCGTGACGAACGGAGCACGAGTAGCGCCATCAGCGGGAGGAGTACCAACAGCACGTACTCCGCCCGCATAACACTGAGGACACCCGTTAGCCCGGTTGCCAAGAGGTACCGTTCGGCTACGAACCCATACATCGACAAAGAGAAAACGAACAGCGCGATAGGCTCGCTGTAGGCCCAAGACGAGTGATAGACGTGGATCGGGAGCGTCGCTCCGAACACACCAGCGGCGATGCCGGCCCTTCGCGACTCGAAGAGGGTTGCCGCCGTTACACCGAGTACAGGAACTGTACCGATAGCCGCACTGAACGAGGCGATATTGACACCGGAATCACCGAACGCGACGACGAACACTCCCATAACAGTGTTGACGCCGATATACCGGAGCGGAACGCCCGACAGCGGGAGTGATAGGCGACTCGCTGCGTGTATCACCTCGTACGTGTTCGTCAAGAAATGAAGCGAGTCGTCGTGGATCGGCGTCAGTGTGACATACGGGAGTCTGAGCAGGATCGCACCGACAACGACGCCACCCCAAATCACCCGCCGCCGTATCGCGTACACCCCTCCAACGACGAGAGCAGACACGCCGAGTAGTGAGACGACGACACCCACTGTCGACGGGTCTATCTCCGTCCCGACGAACAGGGGAGCCAACGCTGTGCCGGCGAGGACTCCGCCGCAGACGAGTGTCCAGTCAGCACGCAACACGTCCCCAAGATTGAGGCGCGCGCTCATAAATCACGGTTCTTTTCCGGTGTCGTACGTCTCACTGCCGTCAGACACCGGCACGCCGACTGGACAGAGGCGTCGCATCCGTCGCTGTCGGCCACCGTAGCAAAACGACTATCTGCCGACCGAATCTTGTATCCGAAAGCCAATGCCGCTGCTCGACGAACAGGGTCGTCTATTCGGCCTGATAAACATAGTCGACGCGATAGTCGTGATCGCCGTCATCGGTGTCGTCGTTGTAGCTGGACTCGTCCTCGTCCCTGCCGGGGAGACAGACACACAACCGGGCGAAACACGCTACGCGACTGTCGTGTTCAACGACCAACCCGAAGCGATAGCCTCGCAGATAACTGTCGGTGATACCCTCTCGGCCGTCGGGGGTGGCGGCGAAACCACGATATCGGATACATATTTTTCGCCTTCCCGCGGCGACAATACCTCTCGCCTGTACGTCCGGATCAGATACGATAGCAACAACCCACCGCAACAACAAAACCGCCAGTTCAGAGCGGGCCGGGTGATGTATTTCGGCACCGACGAGTACGGTGGCAGGGGCAAAATATTGGCTATCGATCGGCCCTCGGACACGCTTCCAACCAGTCGAACGAACGTCACGATCGAGGCCACGGTTCCCGCGTCGGTGTCGTCGTCCCTCGACCGTGGCGACACATTCACGTTCAACGACACGACACTCACCGAGGTCACGTCCGTCTCTGCAGTGCCGGTAGCAAACGGTACCCGGAGCCGGTTGCGTGTCGATCTGACACTGCAGACCATTCGGCTCGGATACACACGATACTTCGCCGGAAACCGGGTCCAAACCGGCTCGCACCTCCCACTCGTGACCGACTCCCACTGGATTCCCGGGACAGTGGTTCACACTGCGGAGTACCGTCAGCGATGATTGAACCGAGGAGGGAGTGATACTGATGCAAGACCCCCGTCAGTCGTCTAGGGCCGTCGAGCTCCTCCGTTCGAAACGCCAGCAGCTACGGACGGGATTCGACCAGTCGGTATGTCTCTCGGTTCTCCGGAGTGTCCGGCAGGCAGTCGGGGGCGGTCGCTCGCCGGGACGGTTCGTGACCGCTTGGCGGCAATCGGCACTCGGCCGTGGTGTGTCCCACTCCGTTGTTCTCGACTGGCTTCGGGCGCCCGTACAGACGGTGTCTGTCACCGCCGACCCTCGTTCGTCCCGACTTCTCGGACCACTCGTCGGGCGATTCTCTCAGTCTACACGTCGTTCCTCGTGGCGTGCCTCGGAGACCCGACTGCTGTTCGACAATGTCGAAAACAGCGTTCGAGAGTCGCCGCTGCGCGCTATCGGTCTCGTTCTCGGGTCGGCTGTCGTCGCAAACTCCGCGTTGCTCGCCGCTGTCGGGATGTTCTCGAACGTCATCGCCCGGCTCTGCCTCCTCGCTATCGCCCTCGTGCTGGTTCGCGTCGGTTCGTGAGCGGAACGGTTATCCTCCCCGACGGTCGGAATTACATCTGTGTCTCGATCTACACTACTGCGTGTCCTCTCGCTGTCGGTACTACTCGGTGCCCTCTTCGGACTCGTCGTCTGGTACGGGACTCTCCAACCAGCCCCGGGCCTCGGCGCGTATCCGGACAACTCCGAGTTCGTCGCGGACACCGAACCGTACGTCGGTGAGCAGGTCACTCTGACCGGGACGGTGGTCGCTACCGACCCGCTGACAGTCGCCGTTTCCGACGGCCAGCACACCCGCGAACTGGTCGTCACTGGTGTCTCTGTGACGGTCGAATCCGGCGAGACACTTCGGGCGTTCGGGACACTCACGGACCGGTCGACCCTGCGTGCCGAGAGCGGATTCGGCGTTCCCCCGAGTGGCCACTACTATGCGTGGACGATATCGTTCCTCGCGGGGCTGTGGGTCCTCGCCCGACTGGTCCGGCACAGCCGAATCGACAGGGGGACGCTCGCGCTCGCCATCCGGGAGGACGACGATGCCTGATCTCCTCGCACACGCGCTGATGGCCTACAGCCTCTGTACGCTGCTGGCGTTGCGGTACGAGTGGCTCACGGCCCGGTACGTCACCGTCGGGATGGCCGGCGCGTTCGTCCCCGACCTGACGAAGATAGCACTCGTGGTTCCTGCGGCACAGGTCCGGAGCCTACTGGGGATTCCCTTCGACTGGGGCGGGCTCCACACCGGCGGGGCCGCCGCCGTCGCCGTGTTGGTCGGGACGATGGTCGTCCGGCCGGGCCAGCGACGGCGCGTGACGGCGCTGCTCGGGGTCGGTGCTCTCTCACACCTGCTCGCGGACGCGCTGCTTCTGACGCCGAGCGGTCGTTCCTACGCCGTCCTGTGGCCGCTGACACAGTACCGGCCGCCGACGCCGGGATTGTATCTCAGCACCAGTCCCGTTCCGACGGTACTGACAGCTGTCCTCGCGGCCGCCGTCTGGTACGCCGTCCGTTATCGCCCGCGACAGGCGAGCGCCGCCTGACTACCACGGGTTTCGGCCCAGCGCGAAGACGGCCGCGAGCGCCGCCAGCGAGACGCCGAGCAACACGACGGCGACCGGAAACGCGCGGTCGAGCCCCTGCGTCGAGAAGGCGACCCATATCTCGACCGGGAGCGTCCGGGGGTAGTACGACAGGGTCAGCGTCGCGCCGAACTCCCCGAGGGCGCGGGCGAACGCCAGCACCACGCCGGCGAGGATGCCGGGCCACGCAAGCGGGAGCGTCACGCGCCGGAGCGTTCCCGTCCGGTCGGCCCCCAGCGTCCGCGCGGCGGCCTCTAACTGTCGGTCGACGTCGCCGATGGCCGAACGGGCGGTGACGACGACGAACGGCGAAGCGACGAACGTCTGGGCGAGGACGACGCCCGCGAGCGACCCGGTCAGTGGGACGCCGAGGGAGGCGGCGATACGTCCGAGCGGTGTCGACGGGCCGACGACGGTCAACAGCACCATTCCGGCGACGATTGGCGGGAGGACGAGGGGGAGGACGACGATGGCGAGGACCGGGACTCGCAGGCGCGACTCCGTTCGGGCCAGCCAGTAGGCAAGCGGCAGGCCGAAGGCGGTCGCTATCGCCGTCGCGACCAGCGCACCGAACAGCGAGGTGGCCGCCGCCTCGAAGACGCGGGGCGACCCCAACTCGGCGGCGACAGCGCCGGGTGGCCGGGCGAGGACCAGCGAGAGGATCGGCACCAGATAGTACAGCGCCAGTGCGCCGCCGAGGACGGCCGCGACCGTCCGCCAGCGGCGGTCACGCGAGGCCGTCGGGGACATTGCCACTGTACCGCGGGAACGACTCGGGCGTCTCGAAGCCGTATTCGCCGAGGTACGCGCCCCCGACGTGGCGTTCGAACACTGCGCGGACTGCCGGGTCCTGCCGGCGCACCGTCGACCCGTAGACGATCGGCGCGCCTTCGAGGACGCGTCCGTCGGGCATCTCGTAGGTCACGCTCGCGTACCGGTCGGCCATCCCGGGGTCGCTCAGGTCTATCTCCGGCGGGAGCGTGTGGTAGTCCAGCCCGCGGGCCTCGGCGAGGCTCCGGTAGACGACCGCCGCGTCGACGTTGCCGGTCTCGAACTGGCTCAGAAGCTGTGTCTCGGGGTAGCGCTGGTCGTCGCTCGGCAGGCGCTCCCGGAGCGGTCCCGCGTCGTCGTAGAACTCGGCAGCGAGTTCGAACAGGAACAGCGTCCGGTAGCCAAGCGGGTCGAGTCTCGGGTCGGTCCGGCCGAGGCTGACGTCCTCGTCCGCCAGCGCCCGGTACCAGCCGTCCGGGCCCGCCTCGGCGACCCGCCGGCCGCCGGGCGTCTCGGTGGTGTAGGCGACGACCAGACTGGAGGTAGCGAACGCGGCGTTCCACGCCGGGGAAAGCGGTCCCGAGAACAGCGCCCGGTCGGCGACACTGACGATATCCGGGTCGCGCTGGCCTTCGGCGACCAGTCGCGCGAGGTGGGCCGAGCCGTGGGCCTCGACGGTGACCGGTCGGTCCAGCGACGCCCGCAGGCCGTTTTCGACGGCGTCGGCGAGACTCCCGGCGACCAACAGCGACACCCGCTCGCCGCCGTCGCCCCTCGTAGACACGTACCCCGCGACGCCGCCGACGCCGAGCGTGCCCGCCCCCGCGAGGACGGCCCGCCGCGACCGTTGTTCCGTCATAGACACAACGACGTTGTGTCGGCCCTGACATAACCGTTATCCCGAACCCGGTGGTACTGTAACTGTGACCAGTAACGCCGACAGCGCGGGGACGCCGGCCTTCGAGGCACGACTGTACGCCGACGGTGTGGCCTTCGAGCAACGGGACGCGGCGCTGCTGGATGCCATCGCCGAGACGGGG
>NZ_WPCA01000112.1 GCF_009741825.1 Halapricum sp. CBA1109 | reverse complement strand
GGTCAAGGAGGTCCACCCCGACACCGAGGGCGGCGACGAGGAGCGGTTCAAGAAGGTCAACCGGGCCTACGAACGGTTGCGCGAGGAGTGACCGCTCGGTCGAGTCGGAACCCCGATGTGCCTCGCCCTGTTCACCCCGAGATATGGAGCCGCCGCCACTGGCAGTCGACATCGACGGAACGCTGACCGACGGGACCGGAGCGCTCGATTTCCGGGCGTGTTCGGTCGTCGCCGACTGGCCGGCACCGGTCGTCGTCGCCACCGGGAAGTCCTTCCCCTATCCCGTCTCGCTGTGCCAATTTCTGGGGATTCCCGTGCGGATCATCGCCGAGAACGGCGGTGTCGTCGCCGTCGCCGACACGGACGCGGTCGAGTTCCTCGGCGACCGGGCCGCCGCACAGGCCGTCGTCGAGGCCTACGAGGCCGCGGGCTACGACATCGGCTACGCCGAGACGGACTTCGCCAACCGCTGGCGGGAGACGGAAGTCGCCCTCTCGCGTTCGGCCCCGCTGGAACCGCTGACCGAACTGGCCGAGGAACACGGCCTGGAAGTGATCGACACCGGCTACGCCTACCACGTCAAGGACCCGGCGATGAGCAAAGGGGCGGCGCTTTCCGTCGTCGCCGAGGAGCTCGGCACCGAGCCGTCGGCGTTCGTCGCCGTCGGCGACTCCCAGAACGACGCCTCGACGTTCGAGGTGGCCGGCGACGCCGTCGCCGTCGCCAACGCCGACGACGCCGCCCGGGCGGCCGCCGACCGCATAACCGACGCCGGCTACGGCGACGGTTTCCGCGAGGCCGTCGACCGCTATCGGCAGTGACCGACGCCGGTCGCGGAAACCACTCGATTGGAGTTGGGTACAATTTTCTCGTTCGTTACGAAAGTAATTTTAATACGGTCCGGACCCAACTATCGGATGGTCTCCACGCGCGACGCAGGGGAGACCAGACGGTCGTAGTGAACACGGAAACTGTCGGCCGTCGGACCCACCACGCGAGTCCGCTTGCGTGGACCGCACCCACCACCACCCACCACAGCCACCGTCGTCCCCCGGTGGCCACTGGGTACGGCCACCGGGGCTCTCTTCGATTTCGGAGCCCTATAGAGTCCTACCCAGCGAAAGCTTATGCTGACGCCGCCACTACGAGCGCTCATGAGCCCCGACCGGGCTGTCCTGCAGCGCGCAATCGAACGCGGCGAACGGGAGGGTGGCAGCGTGGAGTTCAAGGAACGACTCAGCGAGGACCTCCACGCCAACGAGGGGCGCTTCGAGAGTCTGGCGGCACAGCTACGCCACCGCGTCCTCTCGGGCGACGGCGAGGCGACGTACGTCGTCGGCGTCACCGACGACGGCGGCATCGCCGGCATCGAACCCGACGTCTTCTCGGAGTCGATGGACGTGCTCTCACTTTTGGCCGAGGAGGCCGGCGCCCACATCGAGGAGGTCCAGACGTGGAGCGTCGAGGAGGACGGCCTCGTCGGCGTCGCCACCATCACCGAGGGGACGGTCCTCCGTGACGACGAGCACATCGTCGTCGGGACGGCCGGTCACGTCGACCACGGCAAGTCCACGCTCGTCGGGTCGCTGGTCACCGGACAGGCCGACGACGGGCAGGGCGGCACCCGGTCGTATCTGGACGTCCAGCCCCACGAGATAGAGCGCGGCCTCTCGGCGGACCTCTCCTACGGCGTCTACGGCTTCGACGAGGACGGCCCGGTCCGGATGGACAACCCCAACCGGAAGTCAGACCGCGCGAGGGTCGTCGAGGAGTCAGACCGCCTCGTGAGTTTCGTCGACACCGTCGGCCACGAACCGTGGCTGCGGACGACCATCCGCGGCATCGTCGGGCAGAAACTCGACTACGGACTCCTGACGGTCGCCGCGGACGACGGGCCCACGAAGACGACCCGGGAACATCTGGGCATCCTACTGGCGACGGACCTGCCGACCATCGTCGCCATCACGAAGGCCGACGTGGTCGACGAGGAACGCCTCGCCGAGGTCGAACGCGAGGTCGAACGCCTCCTGCGTGACGCCGACAAGACGCCCCTGCGGATGGCCCGCTACGGCGTCGAGACGGCCATCGAGGAGATATCCGACACCGTCGTCCCGGTGTTGCGAACCTCGGCAGTCACCAAGCAGGGACTCGACGAACTCGACGAGCTGTTCGAACACCTCCCCAAACAGGAGGGCGCCACCGAGGAGTCGTTCTCGATGTACGTCGACCGGACCTACAGCGTCACCGGCGTCGGGGCCGTCGCCTCCGGCACCGTCAACACCGGGCGCGTCGAGGCCGGCGACGAACTCCTGTTGGGCCCGATGGCCGACGGCTCCTTCCGGGAGGTAGAAGTTCGCTCCATCGAGATGCACTACCACCGCGTCGACGAGGCCGAGGCCGGCCGCATCGTCGGCATCGCCCTGAAGAACGTCCGCGAGGCCGACATCGAGCGCGGGATGATCCTCCTGCCGCGGGACAGCGACCCCACGGCCGTCCGGGAGTTCGAGGCCGAAGTGATGGTCCTCAACCACCCGACGCGCATCGGCGAGGGGTACGAACCGGTCGTCCACCTCGAAACCATCAGCGAGGCCGCCGCCTTCTACCCCGAGGGCGGGCAACTCCTCCCGGGCGACAAGGGCAACGCACGCGTCCGGTTCAAGTTCCGCCCCTACTGCATCGAGGAGGGGCAGCGGTTCGTCTTCCGCGAGGGCCAGTCGAAAGGCGTCGGCACCGTCACCGACATCACCGGACCGGAGTGAGCGGGTCGGCCCGTGACGGGCGGTTTTGGCGACGTATACTTATCACGCCGTGTCGAGAAGCACCGCGGTATGGACCGCCGAACGACGTTCACAGCGGTCGGTGCGGGAATCACCTCGTTTCTCCTCGTCGCCGTCGCCGTCATCGAACTGCTGGCGTTCGAGTTTGCCGCTATCGTCGGCCTCCCCGTCGGGTTGCTCGTCGGCGTCGCCGTGGCGGGCGTCCTGTTGGTCCGCGGCGGGCGACTCCGGCCGGCCGTGGGTCGTACCGTGACCGCCTACGCGGCCTTCGGTGTCGCGGTACTCTGTCTACTCGTACTCAGATACGTGAACGTCGGCCGTGACGTGCTCACGTTCGACGTCGTCGTCGGCGCCAGTCTGGCCACGGTCGTGGTCGTGTACGTCGCGCTCTCGTTGTCCGACCGCGACCACGGCCCGGAGTGATCACCGACCGGTCAGATCCGCTGCGAAGACGAATATCGGCTCGTCGCTGATGGGCACCCGGGCGGCGGCCACGTCCGAGACGGACCGCGCCGTCTCGGGGATCAGTACCCGCGTCGCGTCGGCGTCGACGCTCGCGGCGTCGGCGGCGATGGCCGAGAGGAGCGCCGCGGCCGCCGCCGGGTCCTCCCACGCCGAAAAGCCGTAGACGGCCGTCCGTTCGCTCCCGTCTTTGGTGTCGCGTTCCTCGACTCTGACTCGGGCCGTACTCGCCCGCGTCCCCGCGTCGTCCTGCAGTGCCAGCGGCCGGCCGTCCTCGAGGCCGGCGAGTCGCTCCCGGGTGGCCGCCGACAAAGACCACGACTCCCCGGGGTCGGTCCAGAGGCCGCCGAGACGGTCGTAGGCGTCGCTCCCGTGGTAGTGTGCCCACGCCGCGTCGGGGTCCTCGACGGGTGTCAGCGACGGGTCAGCGCCGGCGTCGGGTATCGGTTCTGCCCACCGCGCTTCGATTGCCGGGTCGAACCCCGTCGCGCGGGAGTTGCCCATCCCGGCCCCGTTCCACGAGAAGACCATATTTCGGGCCGTCCGGATGCCCCGGTCGTGACACCACTCGAACAGCGTCTCGACCATCGCTGCACCGATGCCCGCCCCGCGGTGGTCGGGGTGGACGCGCATCCCTTGGAGCCACCCCTCCCACGGCGAGAGGACCGTCGCCTGACAGACGCCGACGGCCGACCCGTCGACGTCGGCGACGACCGTTCGCTGGTCCTCCCCGTCGGCGTCGACCCACTGCGGGAACACCTCTGGGACGTAGTCGCCGACCGAGCGGTCGGCCCACGTGTCCTCGGTGAACGCCCGCACGTCCTCGTGGTCATCGCGCGTCGCCTTCCGGACGGTCGCCTCGCTCATAGTCGGTGTTCAGGCAGGCGGCCAAAGAAAGTTCCCGGCGTTACTGCCAGGGCGTCGAGCGGTCCTGAATCTCGCCGGCCAGCGAGGTGGCCATCGCTTCGGCCGGGTCGTCGGCGTTCGCCAGCACCCACATCAGTTTCACCTTCGCCGTGCCGGGGAGGGTGTCCTCGCCCTCGATGCGCCGGCCTCCAGTAGGTCCCGCCCGGTGTCGTAGACGCGGTCACACACCCGGCCTTCCAGACACTGGCTGGTCATCACGACCTCGGTCCCGCTGTCGGTGAGGTCCGCGACGTACTCGATCCAGTCGGTGTTGACGTGGCCCAGTCCCGTCCCTTCGAGGACGATGCCGGCCTTGTCGTCGTAGGCCTCCAGGACTGCGGGGTCACACCCGGGCGTGAACTTCACGAGTTCGACCTCGGTCTCCAGGTCGGGGGCGACGTCGAGGTCCGTCGCGCCGCGTTCGGCGTACTCCCGGCGGAAAGTGACCTCGCGGGAGTCGTAGTCGACACGGCCGAGCGGTTCCGCCCCGACGGTCTCGAAGGCGTCCCGGCGGGAAGTGTGGTTCTTGCGGGCGCGGGTCCCGCGGTGGAGGGCACAGGCCTCGTCGGATTGGTCGGCGTGCATACAGATCATAACCTCCGCGGCGTCGGCCGTGGCGGCCTCGACCGCACAGACGGCGTTCATCACGTTGTCCGAGGAGGGCCGGTCGGCCGAGCGCTGGCTCCCGGTGAAGACGATGGGGACCGGCGTATCGAGCATAAACGCCATCGCAGAGGCCGAAAACTGCATCGTGTCGGTGCCGTGCATCACGACGACGCCGTCGGCGCCCGCCTCTATCTCCTCGTGGATAGCGTGGGCGAGGTCCTGCCAGACGGCAGGCGTCATATTCTCGCTGAGGATGTTGGCGACGACGCGGCCGCGGTAGTTCGCCATCCCGGCCAGGTCCGGGACCGCCCGCAGGACGTCCTCGGCGTCGAACTGGGCGGTGACGGCGCCGGTGCGGTAGTCGACGGTCGAGGCGATGGTCCCGCCGGTCGAGATGAGCGACACCGTCGGGAGGTCCTCGTCGAAGGTTATCTCGGAGCTGTCCGACTCGGTCTGGGCGTCCTCGATGTCGTAGACGTCCGAATCGAGGACGGTCACGTCCGCGGCCGCGCGGTCGACACCGACGTTGTAGCCGCTGTCGAGTTTGACCACGAGGGTCTCGGCCGTCGAGGACGGCAACAGCACGCCCTCGTGGGTCTGGTCGTCGCGGTCGACGCGGACTCGGTCGCCGGGATTCATAGTCGTCGCTACCGGGTACGCGGACTTGAAACCATTCGTTTGTCCGGCCAGCGCATTTGTGGCTCCCACGCCAACGGGGCGGTATGCTCGGAGGTGGCTCGTCGTGTCGTGGCTGTTGACGCTGTCGTACGTCGTCCACGTCGCCGCCGCGGCGTTCTGGACCGGCGCGATACTGTTCTACGCGTATCTGGTCGTCCCGGCCGGCGGACGGTCGTGGCTCGACCGCGCGGCGATGAACGTCTTGCTCGACCGCCTGCTGCGCGTGACCCGCTGGACCGGCATCGCGCTCCCGGTGACCGGCTTCTACCAGTGGTGGGTGCTGTACCCGGTCGACCCGGGCGCGTTGCTCGGGACGACGCGGGGATGGCTCGTCCTCGCGATGCTGTCGCTGTGGGGCGCGCTCAACGGCCTGCTGGAGGTCGGTATCTACCGGATGCGCACGGTCGGGGGGTCGGTCGACCCGGTGGCGTACCTCGCGGAGGGCTTTCTGGTCGACGGCGGCGTCGACGGCGTCGCTACCGAGCGGTTGGCGGCCGTCGGCCGGCCGTACGTCCTCGTCTCGCTGGCGCTGACCGTCGGACTGCTGGTCGATGCGGCGCTGCTCGCCGGCGGCGTCCCTCTCTGAGGGGAAAAAGTCCTTGAGTCTCCGCGGCGGAGTGACCGGTATGGCCGAGCGCACCGACGAGCGGACACGCGAACGCGAGGACGTCGACCTCGACGGACTCGGCGATACGGAGCCCGACCTCGGCGAAATCGGGGACGTAGGGGGCGACACCGCCGACACGGAGTCCGGTATCGGCGAGTCCATCCGCGGCCTCGGTGGGTCGCCGACCGGGAGACGGCGGCCGAATCCGAATCGTCGACCGGCAGTCGGCTCCCGAGCCTCGGCGTCCGCGAGCGAGTCGGGAGCCTCTTTTCGGCCCGGCTGTTCGGGATGATGCTCCTCGTGACGACGGTGCTGTCGTTCGTCGCCGGGACCGTCGTCCCCCTCGTTCCGGGGAACGTCGCCGGGCTACTGGGGGTCTTCGCGGCCGGGTTCCTGCTCGGCGCGGTCGACGACGACCGACACTACCTCGAAGTCGGCCTCGCAAGCGCCTTCGCCGGCGTCCTCACGGCCGTCCTCGGCAACCTCGTGCTCACCGTCGCCGGGCTCGGCGTCCCGATACTGGCCGCCGGCGCGACGGCGAGCGGCGTGCTCGGGCTCCTCGGCCACTACGTCGGTCGGGACCTGCGGGACGGCCTCACCCGGGAGCTCTAGTCGCTGAGCGTCCACCCGGCGTCGGTCTGTTCGACGAGTCCCTCGCGGCTGAGCACCGCGAGGACGTCCTCGACGACCGGCGGCGGCGCGTCGACGCGACGGCTGACCTCCGGGAGGTCGGCCGTCCGGTCGGCCAACACGAGCAGTATCTCGACGGTCAGGCGCGCGTCCCCGCCCTCGATCCGTTCGGCGATGTCCTCCATCACGTCCGTCAGCCGACCCTGCACCCACCGCTGGGCCAGCGATAGCTCGTCTCTGAGGCGTTTGAGCTGTTCGAGGTCCGAGGTGAGTTCCCCGAGGTCCGAAGCGTCGCCCGGGTCCATATCGATAGAGAGGTGCCGGCAGGTCGTCAGGTCCAGCCCCGCGCTGGCGGGGTAGGCGCTCTTGGTGCCGAAGTCGTATGGCGAAACTGAGACTTCCAGTCGGAAGCCCCGGGAGATGTAGAAGTACTTCCGGCGCTGCTCGTCGACGCGGCTCTCGACGAGGTTCGCTGCCTCCAGTTTCCGGAGGTGGTCGATGACGGCTTTCGGACTGACCCCGAGGTACTCGCTGATCTCGGTCACGTAACACGGCTTGCGCGACAGCAGTCGGAGGATGCGACGGCGGTTCGCGTTGCCGAGAAGGTCGAGTAGCTCGGCGGAGTCCATTCACCTCACGTTAGTTCTTCGAGTATATAAGCCGTGCTGTACCTGACATATATTTGTCAGTCGTGGCCGGAGACGGGCACCGGCTCGTATGGCTCTTCGAGGTAGGCCTGTTCGGACGACGAGAGGTCGATTTCGAGGGCCTCGACGGCGGCTTCGAGGTGTTCGACGCTGGTCGTCCCGACGATGGGCGCGTCGACGACATCCTGATGAAGCAGCCACGCCAGACTGATCTGTGCCATCGAGACGCCTTTCTCCTCGGCCAATTCCGCGACGCGTTCGTTGATTTCCTCGCCGCCGCCCTCGAAGTAGGGATGTTCGCGTGCGTAGTCATCGGTCTGTCCCCGCGTCGTCGCGTCGAACTGTTCGTGCGGTCGTGTGAGATACCCACGGGCCAGCGGGCTCCACGGGAGGACGCCGACGCCCTCGCGGTCACACAGCGGCAGCATCTCGCGTTCCTCCTCCCGATAGAGCAGGTTGTAGTGGTTCTGCATCGTCTCGAAGCGCTCTAGGCCCTCGCGCTCGCTGGCCCGCAGGGCGTCGGCGAACTGGTGGGCCCACATCGAGGAGGTGCCGACGTGGCGGGCCTGCCCGCGCCGGACGGCGTCGGAAAGCGCCCGCAGCGTCGTCTCGATGGGCGTGTCGTAATCCCAGCGGTGGGTCTGGTAGAGGTCGACGGTGTCCATCCCCAGCCTATCGAGCGAGTTCGACAGTTCCTGTTCGATAGCCTTCCGGGAGGCCCCGCCGGAGTTGGGGTTGTCCGCGTCCATCTGGAAGTACCCCTTCGTGGCGACGACCTGACTGTCGCGGTCGTAGTCCGCGAGGACGTTCCCGAGGACGCGTTCGCTCTCGCCCTCTGAGTACATATTGGCCGTGTCGAAGAAGTTGATGCCCAACTCGATGGCGCGCTCGATTATCTCGCGGCTCTCGTCCTCCGCGAGCACCCACTCGCGCCAGTCGGGAGTGCCGAAGCTCATACAGCCCAGACAGATGCGGCTGACCTCGATACCGGTCGATCCGAGCGTCGTGTACTCCATACGGGAACCGGGAGCGGTGGCGACCTAAATCCCACGGCGCTACGGAAAGCAGGCGACGACTCGTCCGCTCTCGAAGGGGTCCGGGTCCAAGGCGTCCCGGTCGACGCCCGCCTCGCCGGCCCGCTCGGCGCGGACGACCGTCGTCGGGTCGAGGTAGTACGAGACGTAGACGTTCGGGGAGTCGTAGTGTGCCCCGCTTTCGAGGGTGCCGCTGTAGACGGTTCTGAACCGAACGACCGCCGCGTCCGGTGGCGCGTCGTAGGTCCTCGTGTCGGTGACACCGCCGCTGTACTGGACTAGCGTCTCGGCGTTCTGGATTTCGGCGTTCCGGCGGTAGGCCGCTTCGAACCGTTCGAGATACGCTATCGCCGACTCGTCGGTGAGCGGTTCGGGTGGCTCTCCCGGGTAGTCGATTGGCTGTACCGCCGCGTTCTCGTCCGTTTCGGGCGGCATCGGTCTGGCGGCATCGTCACAGTCGACATCAGGGCGGGACTGGGGAACAGTCGTGTCCCGGGTCGACGGCGAAACGGTCGGCGATTCGACAGCCGAACGAGACTGAGAACCAGTCATGTCTCGGGCGGTCGGCGACCCATCGTCGGACCGCTCCGAACAGCCGGCGACCGACAACGAGAGGGCGCTTCCGGCGAAAGCGAGGAGGGTACGGCGGCGCATCGTGACCGAGGCGAGACGGGCCACCGGTAAGTGTTTTCTCCCGGGATGGATGTCGCGGAAAAGAACGAACACCACGGGAGACCACTGAGCGGTGGCCGCGAGCGAGTGGCGCGGCCCGCGCGGCCGCGCCCGAGCGAGTCGGGGAAGGGCAGGGCCGCTGTGCGGGTGCGGTGCTGTGGCGGTCCAGCATACGGCGCGAACATCGTGAGCGCCGTTTCACTCCGCGCGACCGACGGGAGCGCGGAGGGAATTTTTCCCCACGTTTTTCTGACCGA
>NZ_WPCA01000074.1 GCF_009741825.1 Halapricum sp. CBA1109 | reverse complement strand
CACGGACAGTGGATTCCGGGGCTGAAAACGCCGCTCTCGCGCCTCCGGCGCTCGGTCGAGTGACACGTCCCGTTCCGCTCTCCGTCTCGCTACTCGCGGCTTCGCCGCTCGTTTTCGAGGACTCCCTGCGGTCGTCCTCGCTACCGCCGCTCTGCTAGTTCGTCCCGCAAATCGTCCACGTCCATATCCTTCATCGCCAACAGCACCAGCATATGGTAGACGATGTCGGCGGACTCGTGGGTAATCTCCTCGCGGTCGTCGTCTTTCGCGGCGAGGATCAGTTCCGTCGTCTCCTCGCCGAGTTTCTCAAGCACCGCGTTCTCGCCTTTCTCGTGGGTGAACAGCGAGGTGGTGTAAGAGTCCTCCGGCAGGGTCTCCTTGCGGTCCTTGATGACGTCGAACACCTCGTCTAACACGTCGGCGTCGGTCATAGGGGAGCGGAGGCGTCGGGCGGACAAAAAGGCCGCTACTCGCCGGTCACTCGAAGAAGGCCAGATCGTGGATCCGCGAGTCGCCGGTCAGTTCCGGGTGAAAGGAGGTGCCGACGACGGGGCCGTCCCGGACGGCGACCGGGCGGTCATCCCAAGATGCGAGGACCTCGGCGTCGCCCACCTCGTCGATGACGGGCGCGCGGATGAACACCGCGTGGAAGGGCTCGTCGAGTCCCGTCACGTCAAGCGGGGCCTCGAAGCTGTCTTTCTGCCGGCCGAAGGCGTTGCGCTCGACACTGACGTCCAGTAGGTCCAGCGTGTCGACCCGGTCGTCGTTGGCGTCGGTCGAGCAGACGATCAGGCCGGCACAGGTCGCCAGCACGGGCTTGCCGGCCTCGACGTGGTCGACCACCTCGGGCGCGATGCCCTCGCGGTCGAGCAGTCGCGAGATGGTCGTCGACTCCCCGCCGGGGATGGCCAGCAGGTCACAATCGGGGACGATACCGGACTGTCTGATCTCGACGACGTCGGCCGTCTCGCCGTGGGTCTCGGCGGCGTCGCTGATCGCGGCGGCGTGTTCGCTCACGTCGCCTTGGACCGCGAGCACGCCGGCAGTGAGAGTCATTGCCGACCGGTAGCGACCGGACGGCGAAAAGCGTCTCGCTCCGGGGTCGCTGGGGGAACCCTTAGGGGCCGACCGCCGTATCCAGTGGGTATGGACGAGCGCGACCCGGTACAGCAACGGAGCGACGGGACACTCGACCTACAGGACGTGACCGACTGGGAGGCCCGCAGCGCGCTCGACCGACTCTCCTTGCGGCTGTATCAGGGCATCAAGTGGGGATTGCAGGCGCTGCTCGTCGTACTCGCGGTGTTGATACTGCTGGGGCAGTTCGCCCTCGGCGGTCTCGGTGCGGTCACGAACCCCGACATCGGCGTCTTCGTCGCCCTCTCGGCGGTGCCGGCGTTCGGGCTGGCCGCCTACATCTGGTACGCCGACGTGACGACCCCCGAACCGCTCGTCTTGCTGGTCGGCACCTTCGTGCTCGGCGTGCTGTTCGCCGGGTTCGCCGGCGTCCTCAACGTCGAGCTATCGGCCGTGCTCGACGCCCTCGGCATCGGCGTCATCGGCTTTTACTCCTCGTCGTCGGGCCCGTCGAGGAGTCGGTGAAACTGCTCGCCGTCCGGCTGTACGCCTACCGGAGCGCCCGCTTCGACGCGGTCATCGACGGTGCGGTGTACGGGGCCGTCGCCGGCCTCGGGTTCGCCACCATCGAGAACGCCTACTACATCACGAGCAACATCGACACCGTCAGCGCCGGGGCTATCACCTCCGTCCGGGCGCTCGCGGGACCGGGCCACGTCATCTACTCGGCGTTCGCGGGCTACTACCTCGGGCTGGCGAAGTTCAACCGCGAACACGCCGGTCCCATCGTCCTCAAGGGCCTGCTCATCGCCGCGTCCATCCACGGCCTGTACAACGTGCTCTCTGAGTTCCTCCCGACGGCGCTCGCGGCCGTCCTCGGCGTGAACTGGTTCTTCGGGTTCGTCCTCTACGTTCTGTTGTTCGACGGCGTGTTCGGCCTCGTCCTCCTGCGGAAACTCCAGGCCTACCGCCGCGCGTACAACATCGTCCACCGTCGGCGGGCCCAGCCACCCGAGTCGCCGGAGTGACTTACTCCTCGCCCGCCCGCTCTGCGTAGGCGGCGGCCGCCGTGTCCTCGCTCGCGAGCATCCTTTCGACGTACTTGGCCATCACGTCGACCTCCAGATGGACCGGGTCGCCGACGGATTTCTCCCCCAGCGTCGTCACGTCGTAGGTTTCGGGGATGACGGCCACCTCGAAGCGGTCGGCCTCGCGGGCGGCGACGGTCAGCGAGACGCCGTCGACGGCGATAGACCCCTTCTCGACGAGGTACTGGCTCTGTCCCTCAGGAATCGAGAACGTGAAGCGCCAGTCGTCGCCGACCTCGTCGATAGCCAGAATCTCGGCGGTGGCGTCGACGTGGCCCTGGACGAAGTGGCCGTCGAAGCGACCGTCGGCCGGCAGCGCCCGTTCGAGGTTGACCGACTGTCCTTCGGCGAGCGTATCGAAGAACGTCCGTTCCATCGTCTCCTCGGCGAGGAACACCGAGAACCAGTCCTCGCCGTACGACTCGACGGTGAGACACGCGCCTTCGACGGCGATTGACTGACCCTCCGAGAGGTCATCGAAGGGGGCCGCGATGCGGAGGCGCCGGCCACCGTCCGCGTCGGTGATGGTTCTGACGGTGCCCGTCGTCTCGACGATACCGGTGAACATACCGCCCGATAGTGGCCCCCACCTGAAATGCGTCCCGTTCGGTGGCGGGGTATCCGAATCTACAAACGACTGGCAGCCCGAGGATGGGGTAGATGAGTCACGGGAGCGACGCCGACGACGCCGCCGACGGCGAGTTACAGGCCCCCGGCGGGTGGCGGGTCCGCCTCCGGGCGGTCTGGCGATTGCTCGTCGTCCTGTGGGCGTTTCTCCCCCTCGCGCTGGCGTGGTGGCGCGACCGCCGCCGGTTCCTGCTGTTCGGGGGCGGCCGCGACGTCGACAGCGAGACGCGGACGCGCCGCGCCGAGTTCCTGCTCGAGACCCTCCTCGACCTCGGGCCGACGTTCATCAAACTCGGCCAACTGCTGTCGACCCGGCCGGACATCCTCCCGGGGGAGTACATCGGCGTCCTCGCGGACCTCCAGGACAAGGTCCCGCCGGAGCCGTGGGACCAGATCGAACCGGTCCTCGAAGCCGACCTCGGGCCGGTCGAGTCGACGTTCGACGCCTTCGACCGCGAGGCGATCAGCGGGGCCAGTCTCGGGCAGGTCTACACCGCCGAACTCGACGGCCAGCGGGTCGCGGTGAAGGTCCTCCGGCCCGGCATCCGGCGGTACGTCGAGGCCGACCTCCGGGTGCTGTCGGTGTTGATCCCGGCCATCGTGGCCGTCTCGCCGCCGGGCCAGAGCTTCACCATCGAGAACCTCGCCGAGGAGTTCGCGGCCCAGATCCGCCGGGAGATGGACTACGAACGGGAGGCCGCGACGCTCCGGGAGATAACGGGGAACTTCGCCGACGACGAGATGATCCGGTTCCCGGACGTCTACGGCGAGTACAGCACCGACCGCGTGATCACGATGGAGTACGTCGACGGGACGAAGATTACCGACACCGAGGCCCTCGACGCCGCCGGCGTCGACACCGACGCGCTGGCGGTCCGGCTGGAGGAGGCCTACATCCAGATGATCGTCGAGGACGGCGTCTTCCACGCCGACCCCCACCCCGGAAACCTCGCGGTGCAGGACGACGGGACGCTGGTGTTCTACGACTTCGGGATGAGCGGCCGCCTCGGTCCCGGGACCCGCGACACCCTCTTCGATTTCTACGTGGCGCTGGCCGAGGACGACATCGACGCGGTGATCGACGCCTTCGTCGACCTCGGGGCCTTGGACCCGGCGGCCGACCGGGAGTTGATGCGGGAGGTCTTCGGGATAGCCATCGACAACTTCCGCGGCGAGGGGATCGACCAGTACCGCGTCGAACAGATCGTCACGCAGTTTCAGGGGACGATGCAGGAGTTCCCGATGCGCCTCCCGCGGGACATGGCGATGGTCGTCCGCGTCTCCAGCGTACTGGAGGGGGTCTGCCGGACGCTCGACCCCGAGTTCGACTTCCTCTCGGCGGTGCGGTCGTACGTCGCCGAGCAGACGACCAGCGGTGACACCCGTGACCGCGTGATCGAGGAAGTCCGCACTCGCGCCACCGAGTTTGAGTCCGGCCTCCGGCGCTCGCCGGCGAAACTCGACGCCGCGCTGGACCGCGTCGAACGGGACGACCTCGCGGTGGCGATGGAGATAGCCGACGACGACCAGTTGCTCGCCCGCCTCGGCAAGCGACTGGCTCTCGGTGCGGCCACCGCCGGGTCGGTCGTCGCCACGGCGACGCTGTACGCCTTCGGCGACCCCGCGGCGTGGGTAGCGGGGGCCGGCGTCGTCGCCTTCGGCCTGCTGACGTGGCGGTCGTTCCGCGCCCGCGGTCCCGCCCGCGACGTGCAGGCGTGGGGCGGGATGGCCGAACGGTCCATCAGCGGCAAGCGGAGCGGCGAGGACGCGACGACGCCAGCGGTATCGAGAGTACGGTGCAGGCGGCCGTCGGCGATATGGGCGACCACGACTGACCCGTTTCGCCGCGTGTCGTGGAACGGTCACACGACCCCGTGGAGGCGAGATTTTAACATCGTCGCTGTCCCTGCTGTTGGTGTGCAACGGAGACGTTTCCTGCGCGCCAGCCTGGGCACGGCCGGAGCACTGTCGGTCGCCGGGTGTAGTCAGAACCGAGAGCGAGAGACCGAACGCGGCGAGGACGGAGTCACGACCACCGGAAACGGCACGGCCGCTCTGGCGGCCGATTCCGCGGGTGACCTCTCGCCTATCGAGAGCCTTGTCGCGGGCTACTACACTGCCGTCTCGGAGGGCCGACTCGAACGCGCCGCCGAACTGCTGGCACTGACCGAGCTAGAGGACGACGGCGGGTCGGTCGAGGCAGTTGTGGCGGTGTTGCAAGCGCGGGGGATGAGCGAGCGCGGAACCGATGCCGAAATCGGCACGTTCGAGGAACTCTCGGCGTCCGAGTTCGCCGAGTTCAGCTTCGAGGACGACGACGGCGAGGCCGTTCCGATGGACGAGGAACGCGCGAACGAACTCCTGCACATGGGGTCCGGCTTCGGCGCGGACTCCGAGGAGTTGCGCATCGTCCACCATACCGGGGGTTTCGTGCCGGAGGTGTGGGTACCTTACCAACCGACGCCGGACGCCTTCGAGAGCGAGTATCCGGACGGATGGGGGGAAGTCGTCCTCCAGATCGGGACCTACGGCGACCGCCCGCTGATCGTCGGCGACTTCAGATCCTACACCAACTACACGATCACGACCGAGTAGGGTGCCGACAGCCGCCCACCGTCATCCACTGCCTAGCACACGCCCGCTCCGGACTCGAAACACCATTACGTCCGGGCGGCCCCGACTCTAGCGATGACTGTGCTCGATATCGCCCGGGACGCGCTCGCCGGCGGGCCGCTCTGTGATGCCTGTCTCGGCCGTCTCGTCGCCGACCGGAGCTTCGGCCTCACGAACGCCGAGCGCGGACGGGCGCTGCGGACAACTCTCGCCCTCGAATCCGACGAGCCGTACGAGACGCCCGAGGACTGCTGGGTCTGTGAGGGGGAGTGTTCCCGCGTCGAGGAGTGGGCCGAGTCCGCCGTCGCGGCCGCCGAGGGCTACGCCTTCGAGACGTATCAGGTCGGGACGCGCGTTCCGCCGATGCTTGCGGAGAACGACCGTCTCCTCCGCGAGGACGCCGGCCTCGACCCCGAGGCGGGCGAGGCGCTGAAGACCGAACTCAACCGCGAGGTGGGCAAGCGCATCGGGCGGGCCACCGGCGCGGAAGTCGACTTTGGCCGGCCGGAGGTCCAGTTCACCATCGACCTCTCGACCGGCGAGGTCGACGTGCAGGTCAACTCGGCGTTCGTCTACGGCCGCTACCGGAAACTCGAACGCGACATCCCGCAGACGAAGTGGCCCTGCAACGAGTGCGGGGCGACGGGGCTGAAACGCGGCGCGGAGTGTCCCGGCTGTGACGGGACGGGCTATCGCTACGACGAGAGCGTCGAGCAACTCACCGCGCCCGTCGTCGAGGACGCGATGGACGGCGACGGCGTCACCTTCCACGGCGCGGGCCGGGAGGACGTCGACGCCCTGATGGTCGGCACCGGCCGCCCGTTCGTCATCGAGGTGGACGAACCGCGGGACCGCAGCGTCGACCCCGAGAAACTGCAGACCGAGATCAACGACTTTGCCGATGGGAAAGTCGAGGTGGACTCGCTGGCGGTCGCGACTCACGATATGGTCGAACGCGTCAAGGAACTGGACGCGTCCAAGACCTACCGGATGGACGTCGAGTTCGACGCGCCGGTCACGGCCGAGGCCTTCGCCGACGCGCTGGATACCCTCCGCGGGGCGACCATCGAACAGCGGACACCCCAGCGAGTCGACCACCGACGGGCCGACATCGACCGGACCCGCGAAGTGTACGACATCGAGGGCGAACTGACCGACGAGACCCACGCCGAGATCGAACTCCACGGTGAGGGCGGCCTCTACGTCAAAGAGACGGTTTCGGGCGACGAGGGCCGGACCGAGCCGTCGCTGTCGGGCCTGCTCGGCGTCGGTGCGGTCGTGACGGCCCTAGACGTGTTGGCCGTCGAGGGCGAGGACGAGCAGTTCGCCGACGAGGAATACTTGGCCGAGTAGCCGACCGGGACCGTACGGGCTTTGCCGCTGGCGGCCCACGTCGGGAGTATGGCTTACCGCTGTCCGGTCTGCTCGGAGCCACAGGTCGACGCCGAGCATCTGGCGAACCATATGGCGTTCACGGCGATGATCCGCGAGGGCGACCACGAGTCGTGGCTCGACGACACCGTGCCCGGGTGGGCCGAGGGTGACGACGACGAACTGGCCGCGCGACTCCGCGAGGAACTGGACACCGTCGACCACCCCATCGACGACATCGAGACCCACGACCACGGCGGCGAGGGGAACGGCCACAGCCATCCCGCGGCCGGACGCGAGACGGGAGACGACCGGGCGCTTGAGGGCGAAGCGGCCGACATCCTCGCCGAGGCTCGGGCGATGACCGAGCGGATGGCCGAGGACGAACCCGAAACGGAGTAGGGGGTCCGGCCCTCAGACGCGGGTATGGAGACCGAGGGGCTGTTCGCGCCGGCGACTACCGCCGAGGCCCGGGACCGCTTCGAGACGCTCGGACCGTCGGCACAGGTCGTGGTCAAAGAGACCGCCAAGGCGATGGACTTAGACGCCGAGTCCTACCGCGAGCGGGTCGACTCTGACGTGGTCGCGACCGCCCGGGAGGCGCTGTTCGCGTCGCTGCTCGAAGTCCACGTCGGCGACCGCGCGGCCTTCGAGTCGTGGTGTGAGGACCACTCCGACTACGACGTCGAGGAGATAGGTAGCGAGAACGTCGACGGCGTCGTCTGGCACGCCGCGCCGTTTTCGGGGACGGTCGTCGCCGCCACCTACCACGACCAGCGCCGGGCGGCCGTCGACACGCTCAGGCGGAAGGCCTTCGCCGAACTGTACCGGGACGCCGTGGGTGGTGGGTGATGCGACGGATCACCCGCAACGCCGTGCTCGCCCTCGTCGCTATCGTCGTCCTGTTGCTCGCGCTGGGAGCGCTGCCGGGCTATCTCAAGAGCGGCGACCCCTACCACCTGACGGCGACCGAACTCGACAACGGATCGCTGAACGACAGCGAGTACAACGCCAGCGACGCTATCCCGGCCGAGAACCTCACCGAACAGCGCTACCCCTTCAGCACCCGGGCGCTTGCGAACCGGAGCGACGGTGTCGGCTACTCCGACCCGTACTGGGAGGGGCCCTTCGGCATCAAGGGGACGTTCACCCACTCGCCGTTTGACGAACTCTCCTCGCTCGAAGTCCAGTACCCCAACGCCAGCGACGGCGAGACGGCGCTGGTACTCGACAACGGCACCTACTACCGACTGAACACGACCCAACCATGAGTGACACCCACGACTGGCCCGTCCTCGAATCGGTCACCGAGTACGAGACTGGCTGGTACACCGGCGGCTACGATTTGGTCGAACAGCCAGACGGCTCGACGAAACGCTACTACTGGGCGGAGCTACCGCCGGCGGCCGTCGTCGTCGCCAAGAGCGGTGACGAACTGGTGATGGTCGAGCAGTACCGGCCCGCCATCGGCGAGCACTGTCTGGAGTTGCCCGCGGGCATCGTCGAGGACGGCGAGTCGTTCACCACCGCCGGCGCGCGCGAACTCCGCGAGGAGACCGGTCTGGACCCCGGCGGCGTCTCGCTGCTTGAGTCCTTTTGGACCGCGACGGGCGTCCTCCGGCACGAACGCGGTATCGTCTTCGCGGAGGGATTCGAACCCGTCGAACCGAGCTACGACGACAACGAGTTCCTCACGGTGACGACCGTACCGATAGCCGAGGCCCTCGAACGCGCCCGCGAACCGCCCGCAAACGACGCCACTATCGAAGGCATCCTCCTCGCGGAGTCCGAGGGCCTCCTGTAATCGCAGCTAGCTTTATGCACGTGTGGGACGTGGTACCACGTATGAGTGACGCCGAAGCGGTCGACCTCGACGTATCGCTCGGGACAACCGTCTACGACGAGGACGGTGACCGGATCGGAACCGTACAGGGGTTCGACGAGCACGGCGTCTACGTGACGACCGAGGAAGGTATCGCGGCGATGTCGAGCGAACACCTCAGGGCCGGGGCGGCCGGCGAGGCCGAACTGGTCTGGCGCTGCTACGAGTGCGGGACGATGGGCGACATCGAGGCCCTTCCCGAGGATGGCTGTCCCGACTGCGGCGCGCCACAGGAAGACATCTACTACCTGCTCGAAGACTGAATGTCGGTCGTCGTCCTCGGTGCCGGGAGTCTCGGGAGTCTGCTCGGCGGGCTCCTCGCGGACGCCCACGACGTGACGCTGGTCGGGCGTGAGCCACACGTCGGGACCGTGGCGGCCGAAGGGCTCACGATAACTGGCGAACTCGACCGGCGGGTCTTCCCCGACGCCCGCACCGACCTCCCGGCGAGCGCCGACCTCGCTCTCGTCGCCGTCAAGAGCGGCGACACCGCGGCCGCGGCCCGCGAGTTGGCCGACTCCGAACTCGGCGCCGTGCTGTCAGTCCAGAACGGGATGGGCAACGAGGAGACGCTCGCCGAACGGCTGGACTGTCCGGTCCTCGCCGGGACTTGTACGTACGGTGCGCTCCTGACCGACCCGGGCGTGGTCCGGTGTACCGGCGTCGGCGAGGTGGTGCTCGGACCGCGAGAGGGTGGGACATCCGCGGCCGCCGACCGCGCCGGCGAGACGCTCCGTACGGGCGGTATCGAGACGACCGTCGCGCCGGATATGCCGCGACGGCTCTGGGAGAAACTGGCGGTCAACGCCGGTATCAACGCGACGACGGCGCTGGCCCGCGTCGAGAACGGTGCGCTGGTCGACGGGCCCGCCGGCGACCCCGCGCGGGAGGCCGCCCGCGAGACGGCGCGGGTCGCGCGAGCGCAGGGCGTCGACCTGCCCGACGAGGTGGCGGTCGAGTCGCTGGTCGACGTGGCCGCGGGGACGGTCGACAACACCTCCTCGATGCTGGCGGACGTACTGGCCGATCGGGAGACGGAGATAGAAGCGATAAACGGCTACGTGGTCGATGCGGCTGAGCGGCCGGTCCCGGTCAACGCGACGCTGACGGCGCTGGTCCGGGGCCTACAGATCTAAAACGGCGCGTCGGGGCCTTCGTCGTCGCCACCGATCTTGCCGCCGCGGGACTCGCCGGGCATCGAGGGGCCACCGTCGTCGCCCATCCCGCCTATCCCGCCGCCGCCACCGCCGCCGGTGTTGGCGTGGACGGTATCGATTTCGGGGATCTCCTTGGTCATCCGGGTCTTGATCGCCTGAATCGTCATCGGGGAGATGCCACACCCGCTGCAGGCACCGCCCAGCGCGATGGTGACCTCGCCGGTCTCGGGGTCCAGTTCCTGGATGGCCGCGTTGCCGCCGTGCATCTGGATCTGGGGGAAGTTCCGGCGCAGGAAGTTCGCGATCCGGTCTTCGAGGTCGCTGTCGCCCTCACTCGTTTCGGTGCTCATATACCCGCTGGTTGGCGTGCCTCGCGTTTAGACCTTTGGTTCGGTGTCAGTGTCGAGGTCGAACACCCCCCGGAGTTGCCGGTCTATCTCGTCGGTGTAGTCCGAAAGCAGCGAATCGATGTCCGCGACGGTGACGTCGACGCCGTCGAGTCGGTCGTGGGCGTCCTCGGGGAGTTCGATGCGGAACCCCTCGCCCTCGTAGAATGGCTCGCTCTCGGCGAGGATCAACTGGTCGACGGCGTGTATCTCGTCGGAGCCGTAGCGCTCGGTCATCACGTCGAACGCCTGCTTGTACGCCTGCTGGAGTTCGGTGAAGTAGTGCTCGTACTTGTCCTCGAACTTCTCGGGGTCGAACTCGGCCATACGCGCCGTTCGGTGTCCCGCGTCAAAAGGAAGCCGGTCCGTCTCAGTCGCCGGTGGCGTACTCCGGGTCGCTCGCGGGGGCCCCGACGCCGAGCAGTTCGCCCGCCGGCGGACCCAACGGGACGACCAGTCCCGACTCGGCCGCGAGCGCGTGAGTCAGCATGTACAGCCCCCACGCCAGCAGCGCGAGGAAGCCGACGCCGGGAACGACGGCGGGAATCCCCAGCAGGTCGTGGAGCCCGGCCCCGGACAGCGCCAGAAAGCCCAGCGGCCCGATGAGGAACTCGAAAGCCGGTTTCTCCAACAGCGCCAGCGACCACATCCCGAGCAGCACGCCCAAGAACAGCGACCACGCGCCGAAGAAGGGCTGGACGCCCGGGACGACGCCGACGGCTTCGAGCGTCAACATCAGTCCCGGGGCCCACATGAACAGGAGGCCGAACGTCGCCATCAGCGTCCCGCCGGCACCGTCGCCGCGCCGCAGCGAGAGCATTCCTGTCGCCACCTGACAGATGCCGCCGACGAATCCGATAGTCGCCACCAGCACGGCCGCGTTCGGTCCCCACCATCCCAGGAAGTCCCCCGCGAACGCGAGGTTGATCCCCGCGAGCGGTGCCAACCCGAGCGCACTCGGGTCCGCCCAATCGGTGTCAGTCATACTGGTGTGACCCAACGAAGCGACGGTGTTAAATCTTTCTTCGATTCTCAGTAAACGACTGACCGGTCCGCGTCGACGGCGGGGGCGGGGCGGTTCTTCCGGATACCGACCTGACGTGACGACTATACGTCTGGACGCCGTATCAGGTCGTATGTCTGAGATGGACGATTTGCCCGGGAACGACGAGGAGTGGCGGGAGATACTCACCGACGAGGAGTACCGCGTCCTGCGCGAGCAGGGGACGGAGCCGAAGTTCAGCGGCGACCTGCTGGAGGTCAAAGACGACGGCGTGTTCCGGTGTGCCGGCTGTTCGACGCCGCTTTTCGACAGCGACACGAAGTTCGACTCCGGCAGCGGGTGGCCAAGCTTCTACGATGTCGTCTCGGAGGGCAACGTCGAGACGCGCGTCGACAAGAGCCACGGGATGACCCGCACGGAAGTCGTCTGTGGCACCTGCGAGGGCCACCTCGGTCACGTCTTCGAGGACGGCCCCGACCCGACCGGCAAGCGCTACTGCATCAACTCCGCGGCGCTCGATTTCGACTCCGAGGAGTGACGCTTTGGCCGGCGTCTGACACCCTCCCGTCAGGACTACCGGAACGTTTTTTTGGCTGTTCGGGGTTGTGTGGGCTGTGTCCACATCGACCGACGACGATGCGGCGGGCGACGACGACCCGATGTTCGACGAGCGGATCACGGGATTCTCGTGGGGGCTCGGTATCTTGGCCGGCGCGTGGACGTTTATCGCCAGCTACGTCGTGATGGGGGTCGTGATCGTCACGTACAGTTTTGCGACCGTCGACAACTATCTCGACGGATTCCTCGACAATACGGGAACTGTTCTCCGTGACGTCGCGGTCGTCCTCTACAACGCCCACCACGTCGACCTCGACGTCGTCATCGTCGAACAGATTGTGAACCCCGGTGAGTTGCCCAATCGAGTCAATCGGCTCACCGGTGAGACCACCCTCCCGACGGAAGTCTACTACGCGGTTCCGATCATCGTACTACTCGTCGCCGGTGCGCTGGTGGCGCGGCGGACGCTGTCGGCGGACGCCGACGTGAGCGAGGCCGCGCTCCCACCGGCCGCGATGGCTGTCGGATACACCGTCACCGCCGTGCTTGGGACGTTTCTGGTCCGACAGGAGCGGTTCGAGGGGACGGTGGAACTCGTCCCGAACCTCCCCCGGACGCTCGCGTTCGCCACCGCCTACGGCCTCGGGTTCACGCTGGTCGGCGCGCTACTGGTCGTCGCCTACTGGAACCGGGACGAATCGAACGCCGGATATCGGAGTAACTGCCGCCTACGCGTAGCTCTCCTCGACGAACTCCAGAATCCGGTCAGACTCGGCCATCGTCACGCCGTACTCGTCGTCGATCAGGACCGGAACGCCGCGCTGGCCCGACACCTCTTTGACCTCGTTTCGCTGTGAGTGCAGCGCCTCGACCCACACCGACTCGTACTCGACACCCAGTTCGTCAAGCCGGTCCGCGACCTTCTCACAGAACGGACAGCCGTCCAGTTGGTACAGCGTCTTGGACATACTCGGGCCAACGGCCGCGAGCCACAAAGCACCTTTCCCGGCTACCCCAGAAGCAGAGTCCGTGGCTCCCGCAGGTACTCCTTCAGCGTCTCGACGAACCGCGCGGCCTCCGCGCCGTCGATGACGCGGTGGTCGATAGACAGCGACAGCGGCAACACCGGCCGCGCGACCACCTCGCCGGGGTCGGTCAGCGACCCACCCTCGACCACCGGCCGCTGAGCCAACTCGCCCAGTCCCAGTATCGCCGTCTCCGGCGGGTTGAGGATGGGCGTGGCGTACTCCCCGCCGACGGCCCCGAAGTTCGTGACGGTAAAGGTTCCGCCCTGCATCGCCTCGCGGGCAATCGAGCGGTCGCGGGCGGCCGCGACCAACTCCGACACCTCGCGGGCTATCTCCAGCAGCCCCTTCTCGTCGACCGATTCGACGACGGGGACCATCAGGCCCGCCTCCGTCGCCGTCGCCACGCCGACGTTGTAGTACTGCTTGTAGAGAATTTCTTCGTGTTCTTCGTCGAGGCTGGTGTTCAGCACCGGGTGGTCCTGTAGCGCGGCGACGACGGCTTTCATCACGATGGGGAGGTACGTCAGGTTCACGTCCCGCTCCTCGGCGAGGGGGCGGAGTCGCTCGCGGGTCTCGACCAGCCCCGTCGCGTCGACCCGGTCGTGGTGGGTCGCGTGAGGGGCCGTCCGCTTGGACCGCGCCATCGCCTCGCCGATGGTCTTGCGGACCCC
>NZ_WPCA01000014.1 GCF_009741825.1 Halapricum sp. CBA1109 | reverse complement strand
ACCAGCAGAAACAGGCTCTTTGCTCGGTGCGTATCTGAACACTACCAGCGGCGGCGGTGTCGGTTACTCCGAGCGTGCGAGGGCAAGCGCCCGGGCGTCCTCGCCCGTCTCGGGGCAGTCGACGCCGTCGATCAGGGTCCACTGCTCCTCGTGAGTGAGCGTCTCGCCGGGGTCGGCCGTCGCTTTCGGGCCGAGCGTCTCCAGTTCGAAAAAGCCCGGAATCTGGAACATCTCGACGGCACAGCCCATATCGGGGTAGGTCGCCTCGGGGTCCCACGCGAAGGATTTCAGGAGAGCGTGGCCGTCGTTGACGTAGGCCGTCCACTCCTCGGTTCCGGAGGTGCCGACCTTGAGTTCCTCGCCGTCGTCGTGGCGGACCAGAAGGTGGTCTTCGACCCATTCCAGCCGGTCGTCGCCGGGGTCGGCGTCGGGCCAGAACGTCACCGAGCGGTCGGGCAAAAGCAGGTCCGGATCGCCCTGCGGGAGCGGTGCGACGCCCGTCCCACCGGGTTCGAGAACGGTGACGGCCCACGGCGCGAACTCGACGGGCCAGACGCCGTCGTTCGTGATGCGGTGGTCGAGAGTGACCGACGGCGCGTCCGCGGCCATCGACACCTCGACGGTCTTTTCCATTCCGGAGTCTGCCTCGGTCGGTTGCGTGAGGACACACCCCGTCTCGGTCAGTTCGTACTCTACGGGGTCGTTGTCGGGGACGAACGTCCGGGGGTCGTTCTCGGGGGCGTGCCAGAGGCGGTGGCCGCCGTACAGCGTCCACTCCTCGCGGTCGGTGGCGCCTGCCGTGTCCTCGTCGAGGAACAGTTCGTTCCGGCCGTCGACGAACCCGAAGTGGACGACACGCGGTCCGACGACCGTCGTCACGACGAGTTCGACGTGTCCGTTCGTGATGCGGATGCAGTGCTCCCAACCCTCGTACGTCGTGTGTTCGACGGTGACGCCTGACATATGTGCAGTCCGGTAACTGTCTTTCTGTCGAGGGCCGCGCCTCTTAATTGCTGTCTTCGGTACGGGGGGCACCAGCGCACGCCGTGCCAGACAACATAAATAGCTTCAGCGGGTGAGCACTGCTATGGACAAGTGGCAGCGCCGGACCGTCTACTACCTGCTGTCGCTGTTCGGGGTGATGTTCGTCTACGCCATTCTCTACGACTACGGGATGGGCGTCTACGAGGGTCGGGAGACGACGTTCCTCCACGCGCTGCAGGTCGTCGTCGAGACGTTCACGACGACGGGATTCGGGTCGGACTCGCCGTGGACTACCCCGGAGATGAACGTCCTCGTCATCGTGATGGACCTCACCGGCGTGTTGCTCATCTTCATGGCGTTGCCGGTGTTGGTCTTCCCGCTGTTCGAGGACCTGCTCTCGACGACGGTTCCCCGAGCGGTCGAGAACGGCATCGACGACCACGTCGTCGTCTGTACCTACACCTCGCGGGCGGAGGCACTCATCGAGGAACTGGCGTCGTGGGACGTCGAGTACGTCGTCGTCGAACCGGACCGCGAGCGGGCGACGGAGCTCTACGAGGAGGGGTACACGGTCATCCACGAGGACCCCGAATCCGTGGGCGGGCTCGAAGCGGCGAACCTCGGGGACGCCCGCGCACTGGTGGCCGACGTGTCCGACCAAGTCGACGCCAGCATCGTCCTCACGGCACAGGAAATCGCCGACGACGTCCCGGTGGTCAGCGTCGTCGAGGAACCGGACCGGCGGCCCTACCACGAACTCGCCGGGGCCGACGAGGTGCTGTCGCCGCGGCCGCTGTTGGGCAACAGCCTCGCCTCGAAGGTGACGACGGCCGTCTCGACGGACCTCCGGGACGCCGTCGAGATAGACGACGACTTCGAGATAGCGGAACTGCCGCTGCCCCGGGGGAGTGACCTCGTCGGGACGACGCTCGCCGAGAGCGGGATCCGGGAGCGCTCGGGCGTCACCGTCCTCGGGGCGTGGTTCCGCGGCGAGTTCGTGACGCCGCCGGACCCCGACGCGATGCTCACCGGCGGGACCGTCCTGCTGGTCGCCGGCAGACAGCACCAACTGGAACACCTCACCGAACGCACCCGCTCGGGCGTCCGGCGGTTCGACCGCAACGGGACCATCGTCGTCGGGTACGGACAGGTCGGAAAGACCGTCGCCGACACGTTCGAGTCGGCCGGGGTCCCCTGTACGGTCGTCGACCGGACGGAGATGGACGGCGTCGACGTCGTCGGCGACGCCAGCGAACCGGAGACGCTACAGGCGGCCGGTATCGGCGACGCCCACACCGTCGTCCTCGCGCTTCCGGACGACACGACGGCGGAGTTCACGACGCTCGTCGCGCGTGACCTCGAACCGGAGATAGAGATCATCGCCCGCGCCGAGGAGGCCCAGAGCACCCGGAAGATGTACCGCGCCGGCGCGGACTACGTCCTCTCGTTGGCGACGGTGACCGGCCGGATGATCGCCTCGCGCATCCTCGACGCGGAGGACGTCCTCTCGCTGGACCAGCAGGTCGAGGTCCTCCGGACGCGGGCCCCGGGGCTCGTCGGGCAGACGCTCGGCGACGCACGCGTCAGGAGCGAGACGGGGTGTAGCGTCGTCGCCGTCGAACGCGACGGCGAGATTCTCACCGACGTCGGGCCGAACCTGACGGTCAGGCCGGACGACGAACTGGTCGTCGTCGGCACCGACGAGGGGATCAGGCAGTTCAGCGAATTCGTGACCTGATCGACAGTTTTCGCCGCATATTTCACCGGGGCTGCCGACACCGCCGACCGATGAACTCGCTCGAACTGACGATCAGACTGCTCGCGGGGATCGGTCTCATCCTCGCAAACGGTTTCTTCGTCGCTATCGAGTTCGCGCTGACGCGGGCGCGACAGTTCACCGAGGAAGAGTTCGTCGGGGACGGCCACCCCGCACTGGAGCGGGCGTGGGAGATGACCCAGAACCTCGAGTTGTACCTCACGACCTGTCAGGTCGGGATTACCGCCTCCAGCATCGCGGTCGGTATCGTCGCCGAACCGGCGCTGGCAGCCATCTTCGAACCGCTGTTCGAGGACACCTTCCTCGCGTCCATCGGGTCGGGGGCCATCATCGCCTTCCTGATCATCAACCTCGTCCACCTCACCCACGGCGAGCAGACGCCGACGTACCTCGGCGTCGAGCGCTCCCGGTTCGTCTGCCGGTACGGCGCGCAGCCGCTGTACTGGTTCCACTTCGCCATCTCGCCGATCATCACCCTCGGCGACTGGGTGGCGAAGATGACGCTGAAACTGTTCGGCGTCGAGATGACGGGCGCGTGGCTCGAAACCGAAGAGGACGTCATCGAGTCCCGGGCCGAACTCCGCAACCGTATGGGATCGATGCTCGAAGAGGGGGACCTCACCGAGGAACGACGCGAGGAAGTGATGAACGCCCTGCAGGTTGGCGAACAGCCAGTCCGTGAGGTGATGGTTCCGAGCGAGGACGTCGTGGCGCTGTCGACAGCCGTCGACGCCGAGGAGAACCTCCAGCGGATGGCCGAACAACCCCACACCCGGTATCCGCTGATCGGCGAGGACCTGACCGACTTCAGGGGTATCCTCTACTTCCCCATCCTCGCCCGCCACCGCGAGGCCCTCGCAGACGGCTCGGTCGACTTCGAGGAACTGTCGGCCCCGCCGATGACGATATCGCCGGACGCGGACGTCAGCGACGCCATCGACCAGTTCCAGGCCGAGCGCCAGGAACTGGCGTTCGTCATCGAGGACGGCGAGGTGGTCGGGATGGTGACTATCACCGACCTGCTCGAGTCCATCACCGGCGACATCGAGGACCCCATCGACGTCGCGTTCGACATCGAGTGACCGTCAGCGGTCGCCCATCGGCGAGACGTCGAACTTCTTGCGGAAGCGCTGGACCGCCTCGTCGGACCCGACGAGCGTGATGGACTCCTCGCCGGTGAACTCCCGGTGCGGGTCGACGACCGTCGAGGGCCCGGACCCGTCGTCGATGGCGACGACCCGACAGCCGGTCTTCTCGTAGATGCCAGAGGTGGCGAGCGTCGACCCGGCGAAGGGGTCGGCCGGAACCCGGACGAGGCGGATCTGACTCGCGGGCGCGAGGACGTCCTCGCCGCGGAGTTCCCGCGCGACCATCCGGGCGCTCACCCGCGGGACCGAGAGGACGTAGTCCGCGCCGGCGCTCAGCGCCTTCCGCGTCGCGTCCGTGTCGCTCACCCGGACGAGAATCTCGATATCGGGGTTGAGCGACCGCGCGAGGACCGTCGTCAGAAGCGACGCCGAGTCGTCCGGCAGGCCGACGACGATAGCGCCGGCCGTCTCGACGCCCGCCTCGTAGAGTGCCTCTTCTGACCCGGCGTCGGCGACGATGTCCACGCCGTCGCGGTCGGCGACGTCGATAGTCACCGTCTCGATACCGGCGTCCTCGGCGACGGCCGCGGCGGCCTGTCCGACCTCGCCGTAGCCGGCGACGATGATGCGGTCGTGGTCCCGCAATCGGTGGGCCGGCCGCGTGACCTCGCTGAACGACTCCAAGGCGTCGTGACCGCCGGAGATGAGCAACACCGTGTTGGGCCGGATGACCGCGTCCGGGTCGGGCGGCAACTGGAGTTCCCCGTCGATCCACGCGCCGATGATGTTCGCGCCGGTCCGCTCCCGGATGTTCGACTCTCGGATTCGTTTGCCGATCAACCGGCTGTCGTGGTGGATCGGCATCTCGATTATCTCGGTGTCCGCGCCGAGGGCTATCGTGTCGGTCAGTTCCGAGCGGAACGAGGATATGGCCTTCTCCGCGAGACGATGGCCGAGGACGCCGTGTGGCGACAACACCGTGTCCGCGCCGGCGTCGAGGAGGACACGCTCCATGTCGCCGTCGTCGGTGAGAGAGATGACATCGATGTCCTCTCGGATCGACCGCACGGTCAGTATCGTGTTGACGTTGGCGTCGCCGGCGTCGGTGATGACCGCCCGCGCCGAGTCGATGCTCGCGCGTTCGAACGCCGAGGCGTCCTGTGGCGACCCGTGGATCACCGAGTAGCCGTCGTCCGAGAGGTCCTTAGCGTTTTCCTCGTCCGAGGAGATGAGGACGTAGTCGACCCCCAGTTCCCGGAGTTCGTCCAACAGGACGGCCGAGTCACGCCGGTACTCACAGACGATGACGTGGTCCTGTTTGGGGGTGAGTCTGTCGTCGAGGTTGACCTCCGCCCCCGTGAAAAGCGGGATGACGATGATCCGCAGCGTGAAAAAGCCGAGCGCGATACCGGACACCTGCGTCAGCGAGACGAACAGGAACGTCCCCGGATGGCTCCACAGCCCCGAGTCCTGCCCGTACCCCGTCGTCGTCATCGTCTGGACGACGAACTCTATCGAGGCGAAGATGGACTGATCGACGCCTTCGACGCGGAGCATAATCTGGTTGTAGACGGTCGCGTACGACAACACGAGGACGACGAGGCCGACGAGGTAGTAGGCGACGAGTCGGTTCCGGCGCGAGAGGTCGAAGTCCGAAACCGAAGTCGGGATCGAATCCATCGGTCGTCCGTCGTTTCTGTTCCCCCTCTCAAAAACGTACGCCCTTCGGCCGCTTACTGCCCGAACTGCATCGGACTGGCCCGCGTGGTCGTCGACGACTCGCGCGCCAAGAGCCCGCTCGCGGCCCACAGCGTCCACCCGGCGACGGCGGCCGCGCCGACGAGTTCCGGTATCGCCAGCCCCGGCCGCGTCAGCGACCCCCGTCGCGCCCCAGACGACCCACCCCGCGAGGTTGAACACGCCGGCACCGACCGACAGCACCGTCCCGCGGCGGTCGCCCGCCAGCAGACAGCCGACACCGTAGACGACCACCGCGAGCGAGAACAGCATATAGAAGCCGGATGCCGCGGGGAAATGTAGACCGTGGCCCTGCGGGAACAGTCCGACACCGGCCATCATCGCCAGCGAGACGACGTAGACGACGCTCCCGATTCGCGCGAGGAGTCGCTGGGCCGTCACGAAGAGTCCGACGCCGAAGACGACCCCACCGACGCCGCCGAGTATCAGCCCGCCGTTGAACAACAGTGCAGTCGTCGTCGTCCCCGCCGGGTCCGTGGGATCGCCGAGGTTCGACAGCGCGTTGCCTGCCACCGAGAAATCGGGCGACAACAGCGCCGCCCCGGCCATCCCGAGAAACGTGACAGCGATAGCGACGATACCGACCCACGCGAACACCCCACGGTACTGACCCACGTCCATACGTCACGTCCGGGCCGAACTGTCAAAACTGTTTGTCACTCAGTGTCGTGTCACTCTGTGAACCCTCGGCGGCGAGGGACGACGCGAGCGTCGGCGAAGCGCGGCGTTCAAGGACTGGGACGCCCGAGATACGGACGTGACTACCGTCGTCGTCCCCGCCGACCCACCGTTCGAAGGCGTCGTACTGCAGGAACTGGTCGACTCGACACCGCTGTCAGCGGCCGACGCGTCCGCCTCTACGAGGCGACGCTGGCCGACGTGGCGGCGGCCGCCGACAAGAGCGGCGGCACGCTACTGGTGAACTACCGACCGCGCGAGCACCTCCCCGACGACCTCCCGGAGACGGCCACGCCGAAGACGGCCGTCGCGGACGTCGTCGACGACGCCGTCGCCGACCCCGAGAGCGTCCGCTACGAGGTCCAGGTCGGCAGTTCCTACGCCGCCCGCGTCGGCAACACCGTGACCCACCTGCTCGAAGAGGAAGAGGCCGGCAGCGTCCACGTCGTCGACCCGACGGCCGCGCTGGTCTCCCGAAAGCTGATCGACAGCACGTCGATGAAGCTCCGCCGGACGCCCATCGTCGTCGGCCCGGCCCCCGGAAGCCGGGTGTACTACGCCGGCTTCACCGACCCGGTCGACTTCGACGGGGCGTACGACCCGCCGGCGCTGCAGTCGCTGGTCGGGCAGGCACTGGACGACGGTTTCGACGTCGACTTCATCGAACAGCAGTCGCCGATACGGACGGCGTCGGACCTCGCGACGGTCGTCTCGACGGTGCGGGCACGGGCGGCCGCCGGCCGGATCACCCCGGAGGCGACGCTCGCGGCGGCCGACGAACTCGGCATCGAGGTCCACGGCAGCGACGACGGCGTCGAGATCCGACAGGCCTGATCGCGGGTCCGCTCTCGGGACCGCAGTTCACTCCTCGTATTTCACCTTGTCCGCCGGCCGCCGCAGCGACTGTGCCAACCGTTCCATCTGGTACTCCCAGTCCCCGATCTCGTAGCCCTCGTTGTACACCACCGGTTCGTCGTCGTCGCTGACGACGTCCCCGACGACCATCTCCGCGAAGTGCGGACCGTCGTCGAGGAGTTCCAAGAGGTCGATTATTCGTTCGTTCTCTCCCTCGTAGGACCAGCTATACTCCCCGGTTTCGGGGTCGTATTCGGCTGTGCCGAAGTTTCCCTTCTCCATGAATTTGACTTTCATACGCGGGCCCCGTGGTCGGTCGGGAGTCCCGGCGGCGACATTAGCGTTCCCGTCTTCGATAGCGAGTCCGTCCGTGGCCGAAAACGATAGCTTCAAACTTCTCAGGGCGGAAGGTCGGCACGCGCCACTCCGACGACGGTATCGCCACCCGGAGCGGTGTGCCAGCGGATTGCTCGGTGGGGTGGCAGAGCGGCCTAATGCGCCTGCCTTGAGAGCAGGTGTCCTCACGGACTCATGGGTTCAAATCCCATCCCCACCGTATTTTGCCACGAACAATCCGTGAGTGGCATATTCGGCGGTGGGATTTGAACTACGCGAGACGAGCGACGCGAGTCTCGCAGTCGAGTGCAAATCCCATCCCCACCGCTTCGTCCCGGTTGGAAAACAGTCGAACGACGCTGTCTGTGGTTACTCCCGGATTTCGACGACGGTGTACAGGATCCAGACGGCGACGATACCGACGATATTCCCGACGAGGCCCACGAGTAGCATACCGAGACTCCACGCGGTGGGGTTGTCCACGTCGTTGGCCGATGCATCCCGGTAGATCTGGACTGCCGCGACGATGGGAACGACGAACAAGAGAAGCGAAAAGAACAGGATAATCGTCAGTTCCGGCCCGCCGGGAATCCCGAACTGCAGTGGCCCACTCACAGATACCATACGGCCGAATCGACGACGGAATTAAAAAGACCGGTGGTTTGGCGGTGCGCTAGGTTCAGTGCCACGAACGAACAGTGAGCGACGGCCGCCGGGTCGGTCGCTCACTAGCCGAGGAACTCGGCGAAGGGGCCCTGTAAGAAGTCGGCGAAGCCGGTGACGCCGAGATAGAGCGAGACGACCAGCACCGCGAGCACGGGGACGCGGACGACCCACAGCCAGAGGGTGCCGATGCTGTCGAACCGGGTGATACCCTTGCCGAGTTCTCCGAGGGCGTCGTCGGCGTGGACCCACGTGACGAGGACCACCAGCAGGATGCCGCCGAGGACGAGCAGAATCTGCGCGGCGAAGATGTCATAAAGGTCGACCATCACGGGGTCGACGGTGACGGGGACGCCGAGCAGGAAGATAGCGCCGCCGACGAGCATCGTCGCGCGGAAGCGGCCGAGGCCGAACTCGTCGATGGCGTAGGAGACGACGACTTCGATGAGGCTGATCGCCGAGGAGAGCGCGGCGATGGCGACGGTGGCGAAAAACAGCGCGCCGACGACGGAACCGAACGGGATGCTGCCCAGCGCTTGGGCGACACTGACGAAGATAGCGCCCGCGCCCGGCGCGGCCGGGTCGACGCCCGCCGAGAAGAGGATGGGGAAGACGATCAGCCCGGTCAGAATTGAGATGCCGGTGTTGAAGCCGACGATGGTCGCGCCGTCGACACCGAGGTTCTCGTCCTCGGAGAGGTAGGAGGCGTAGGTTATCATCACGCCCATCCCCAACGAGAGGGTGAAGAATCCCTGTCCGGCCGCGGCGGGGACGATGCTCTGCCAGTTCTCGGCGATGTAGCCAGATCAGGCGAGAGGTAGTAGCTGTACGCCGCGCCGGCCTCGGGGAGAGTGAAGGCGTAGACGGCCAGTCCGGCGAAGATCAGGATGATCGAGGGGACCATCAGCTTCACGCCGAACTCGATACCGCGCTGGACGCCCAGCGCGACGACGCCGACGACCAACAACATAAAGACGAGGTGAAAGAAGAGGGCGTCGAGGCCCGAAGCTATCTGGCCGAAGTACTGTGCGGCGACCGGCGGCGCGCCCTCGGCGGCGGTGCCGGTGTAGCCGCCGGTGAGGCTCCCCGGGATGTACCGGAGGACCCAGCCGCCGACGACGCTGTAGTACGAGAGGATGACGAACCCGATGAACACGAACAGGCCGCCGAGGTACGTCCACGCGCCGCCGGCGAACTCCCGTATCGCCCCCACGGTGTTGAGACCGGTCTTTCGCCCGACGACGAACTCGACCATCATCGCCGGGAACCCGATCAGCAGGACGAAGACCAGGTAGACGAGGATGAAGGCCGCGCCGCCCTCCTGTCCGACCTGGAAGGGGAACCGCCAGATATTCCCGAGCCCGACGGCGCTGCCGACGGCCGCCAGGATGAAGCCGATGCGCGTCGACCACGTCTCTCGTTCCGTATTGCTCATCTCCAGTCGGCGTAGACAACCCGCCTAAATCAAGTCGTCGGTGATTCCCGACAGTGGGAACTCGTCAGGACAGACCCAAGAGTGCGAGGACATCAACGCCGACGCCGAGATACTCGACGAGTCGATACCCCAGAAACAGACCGACGATGCCGAGGAGTCCGGGCAGCGTCGGCGGTGCGGGAATCGGGACGTGAAAGAACCGGAAGATACCGCCGGCGATCAGGCCGGTCGTGAGCGCGAGCACTGCGAGTGCCGTGTCCATACTGTTCTCTGCGGGAGCGGGGTCAAAAATCCACGCCGAACGGGGCTACCGCTCGACGGGACGTAGCGTCGAAAGCAAAGTGGTGGGGGTGGGGGGTGGGGGGGTTTGCAACAGGCACCTTCACGGTGCCTCACCTCAGTAGATGGGACACCAGTATATAAATCTTCTGCCCCAGTTTTCAAATATGATTCTTGCAGCCAGATGTCGTATATATACAGTTCGGTATCGACCGACGAGAGGGGCGGTTCAGCCGAGCGAAGGTACTACCGCTGGCAGTCGGTTACGATTGCAGGAACCCCGCGAGTGGCATCCGCTGGTGGGCGTGTACTCGGGATCCGTACGTAACGCCGTCGCTCCGTGTCTCGGGTCGGTAGGAATTGTGCGTGGGTGCAGTCCCTGAGGGAGTGCACCTGCATCGTGTGGCGGCGTCGCCGCCTCGTGGACGACGGTTGGTCGTCCGTGCGATGCGTGGGACCGGATTCGAACCGGCGGACCCCTACGGGACAGCGCCCTCAACGCTGCGCCGTTGGCCTGGCTTGGCTACCCACGCTCGCGCTGTCTTACTGCGTTCAACGCTATCCCCCGTTTGGGTAAAAGCGCTTTCGTTTGCCGACGGCCATCGTCACTCTGTGTCATCCGGACGCCGGACGGGAGGTTTCGATACGCAGCGGTCGCCAATCGGGGCTGTTCGGGACCGCTACACTGAAAAGCCTCACTACGCAACTACGGGTTATGGCAAAGTACTCGACCGGTGGTGGCTCCGGCGACACCGGCGGGAGCTGTGAGCTCTGCGGTGCGACGGACTCGTCACTGGAGACGGTAGAGGTCGCCGGCGCACGGCTCGACGTCTGCGAGGAGTGCGCACAGCACCGCGACGACGCGAACCCGACATCGACCGACAACACCGGCGGCGACGGCCGCGACAGCGACCGCGACCGCAAGCGCAAGGCCGCCCAGAACACCGCCCGCGTGCAGGACGCCACCAAGGGCGACTCCACCCACTGGGAGGAGAGCGGCACCAACTACGACGACGACCAGTTGCCGTATCTCCACCCCGACTACGGCAAGCGACTGACCGAGGCCCGGCAGGACGCCGGCCTCCAGCGCGAGGAACTCGCCGCCGAAATCGACGTTGAGGAGTCTGACATCCTCGCGGTCGAACAGAGCCGCGCCACCAAGGCCGGCGTCGGTGGCTCGACTATCACCAAACTCGAGGACTTCCTCGACATCGAACTCGCCGACGCCTGACCCACCGATTCGCGCGCAGTCTTTTTTGTCGTGGTACGTGTTGTCTAGTACCGTGATTCCGACGCCAGAACAGGCGGCCCTCGCCGAGGTGGCCGACCGCGTCGCCACAGACCACCTCCGGCCCGCCGCCGCGGCGGCCGACCGCACCGAGCAGTTCCCCGAGGACGCGTGGGACGCACTAGCCGAGGCGGACCTCACCAGCCTCGCGGTCCCCGGAAGCCACGGCGGCCTCGGGGTCGACCGGACGGCCTACGCGTTGGTCAACGAGGCGCTGGCGTCCGGAATGTTGGCCGTGGCCACGGCGCTGTCGGTCCACTGTCTGGCCGTCGAGTGCATCGACGCCTTCGGGACAGCGGCCCAGCGCGACCGGTGGCTCCCGGAAATGGCCGACGGGCGACCGGTCGGCGCGTTCGCGCTCTCGGAACCGGACGCCGGGTCGAACCCCGCGGAGATGTCGACCGTCGCGCGAGCAGTCGACGACGGCTACGTCCTCGACGGGCGCAAGCAGTGGATCACCAACGGCCAGCGAGCGGGCGTCTACGTCGTCTTCGCGCGGACCGATGCCGAACGGGAGGACACGATCACCCAGTTTCTCGTCCCGGCCGACGCCGAGGGACTCACCGTCACCGCGCCCGAGGAGAAACTCGGCCTCCGGGCCAGCGACACGACCGGACTGGAGTTCGATGGCGTCGCCCTGCCCGAGAGCGCGCGACTCACTCCCGTCGGCGAGGGGCTGAAAGCGGCGCTGTCGGTCCTGACCGGCGGGCGCATCGGCATCGCCGCCCAGTCGGTCGGAGTCGCGCAGGCGGCCCTCGACGCGACGGTCGAACACGTCCCGATCGACCCGAGCCAATCGGTCAGGCACCGCCTCGCGGAGATGCACGCCCGGACGCAGGCGGCGCGGCAGGTGACCCACCACGCCGCGCGGACGCAGGACGACGGCGGCGGCGCCCGGACCCCGGCGAGCGTCGCGAAGTACGTCGCCAGCGAGGCGGCCGTCGAGGTGACCGGCGAGGCCGTCGACCTCTGCGGTTTCGACGGTCACTCGGACGCCCTGTCCGTCGAGCGACTCCACCGCGACGCGCGCGTGACGACCATCTACGAGGGGACGAGCGAGATACAGAAGACGATCATCGCCCGCGAGTTGTTGTGAGCGACACGCACTTGCCCACACTCGTCCAACGGTGAGGCGTGCACTCGGAGTACGAAGCCGTCGTCTACGACTTAGACGGAACGCTCGTCAGACTCGCCGTCGACTGGGGCGCTGTCGCCGCCGCCGTCGTGGACGTCTTCGAGGCGAACGGCGACGACGTGAGCGGGATGGACCTCTGGACGATGATGGACCGGGCGAGCGGGACGGACCTCGAAACCGATGTCGAGGCCGCCGTCTCGGAGTTCGAGATCGACGGCGCGCGCGAGTCCGAGCGACTGCCGACCGCCACGGAGCTCCCGCGGTCCGAACCCGTCGGCGTCTGCTCGCTGAACTGCGCCGAGGCCTGTCACGTCGCCTTAAAGACCCACGGACTGACCGAGGCCGTCGACGCGGTGGTCGGGCGGGACTCTGTCGACGGGCAAAAGCCCGATCCGAAGCCGTTGCTGGTCACGATAGAACAGTTGGACGCCGCCCCCGAGCGGACGCTGTTCGTCGGCGACTCCGAGAGCGACGAGGAGACGGCGACGGCGGCGGGGACCGACTTCCGGTACGTCAGCGGTCGGTAGTCCGCCGGCGGGCGTACAGGAAGACGGCGAGTGCGGTACAGAACCACACGGGCGCGCCGACCCGGATGGCGAATTCGGCGCGGGCGCTCCACGTCGAGAGGTCGGCGAGCAGCGAGACGACGGCGACGATGGGCGCGCCGACGACGATGGTGAGGACGAACGTCGTCTGCATCACCCAGCCGTAATCGACGCCGTCCGGGTCGGTCGTCTCGACGGATGGCACACTCTCTCTCACGGACCGGACGACAAATCGGTTGCGGTTCGGGTGACAGCCTTTAGTTGGACGCCGCTGGAAAGAGTGGTATGCGCGCGAAGGACATCCGGAAGATGGCCGGCGAGGGGCCGATTCCGATGGTGACGGCGTACGACGCACCGACGGCCGCTATCGCCGAGGCGGCGGGCATCGACCTCCTGTTGGTCGGGGACTCCGTCGGCAACCTCAGACACGGCCACGACTCGACGCTCCCGGTGACCGTCGACGAGATGGCGAGTCACACGGCGTCGGTCGTCCGCGGGGCCGACGAGGCGTTCGTCGTCGCCGATATGCCCTTTCTCTCCTACGGGGCCGACACCGACGAGGCGATAGAACACTGCGGCCAGATGGTCAAAGAAGCCGGCGCGGACGCCGTCAAACTCGAGTCCGGCAGCCACACCGTCGAGTTGACCGACCGACTGACAGACATCGGCGTGCCAGTGCAGGCACATCTCGGACTGACGCCCCAACGCGAGAACGAGACTGGCCTGTTCAGACAGGGGACCAACACGGAGGCCGCCCGCGAGATACTGGACCTCGCGCACAAACACCAGCGAGCGGGGGCGTTCTCGCTGGTGCTCGAACACGTCCCCGCCAACGTCGCCCGGCAGGTGACCGACGACCTCGACATCCCGACCATCGGCATCGGTGCCGGGCCCGACTGCGACGGACAAGTGCTGACTGTCGACGAGATAATCGGTCTCAGCGAGGGCGTCGCGCCGTTCTCGAAGTCCTTCGGTGACGTCCGCGGGGAGATGCGCGACGCGCTTGAGTCCTACCGCGAGGCGGTCGAAGACGGGGACTTCCCCGCCGAGGAACACAGCCACTACGAGGACGACGTCGACGACTTCTACTGAGTCGTGAAGACGTACGCCGACCCCGACCGGGGACCGTTCGGCCGGGTGTCGCCGCGGGCGCCGACGAGGACCGTCTCGCCGTCCCCGGTGATGGAGACGGCGTACCCGAACTCGTCGCCGGCGGTCTGGCTGTCGGGCGGGACGAGTCGCGCCCGCGTCCGCCACCCTCCGGACCGATGCCGAAGACGTAGGCCGTCCCCGCTCGTCTCGCCCGCACGCGCTGCTTCGACGGACGCGCCGACGGCCGCGCGGGACCCGTCCGCCGAGAGGGCCACGTCTTCGCCGAACCGGTCCGGACCCCGCGCCCGGCCCGTGAGCGTCGCCGTCCGGGACCACGACCCATCGGTCCGGTCGTACACCGAGACGACGCCGCCGTCGTCGGCGTCGGCCCCGACCAGCAGCGACGTCCCGTCGCCGTCGACGGCTACGGACCGGCCGAACGACGACAGCGCGGCGTCGGCCGGCCGGACTCGGCCGTCGACGACCCACTCCTCGCCAACTGTCCGGTAGACGGTTGCGACGCCGTCCGCGTCGTCGGTCTCGGCTTCGCCGACTACGGCGGCCGTCCCGTCGCGGGCCAGCGTGAGGGCCGACGGACGGGCGTCGGTCGTTCCCACGAGGGACCCAGCCCGGGAGAATCCGCTCCGTCGACAGCGAACACGCGGGCCGCAGTCTCCGTTCGACCCGTCCCGACGAGCGCAGTCGACCCGTCACCGGAGAGGGCGACTGTGTCGCCGGCGACCGGACTCCCGTCCGTTCCGACGGGGAGTCGCGCCGTCTGCGTCCAGCCGTCGGGGCCGGCCTCGAAGAGATACGCCGTCCCGCTGTCCTCGCCGGGGGCTCCGACGAGGATACGGTCGCCGTGGTCGTCGACGGCGACGTCGCGACCGAACGCGGTCCCCTCTGGACCGTCCGACGCGAGCAGCGTCGCCGATTGTGACCACTTGCCGCCCGCGCGGTCGAAGACGTACGCCGACCCCGCCGCCGGGGAGAAGCGGCTGTCGGCACCGGGCGCGCCGACGACGGCCGTCGACCGGTCTGCGGATATCGAGACCGTCGTTCCGAACTCGTCCCCATCGGTACCCGTGCTGGCTGCGAGTTTTGCCTGTGGTGACCACGTCGTCGGCCCGCCTATCGACGCGAGATCCGACGACGATTCCGTCGGCGTCTCCGTCGGCGGCTGATCCGTCCGTCCGCTCGTGGTCACACACCCCGCCACCAGCCCGGTCCCGACGCTACACAACCCACCAAGGAATGCTCTACGCTGGGAGGGCATTAGTAGACTGGATGATATGACCGCTGAAAAAAGGCACGATAGGTCTCTATAGTTCTCAATAGACGTTTAGTGAGGACTGTTCGACGGGGTCGATCGACCAGCCTCACGTTCCCGGGATTTGGAGGCGCTACAAACGAGGACTAGGATAGTTCAATGAAATCCGAGTGGTTCTCGGCTGAGGCCAATGCATAGAGGACATCACAACCCGTGGCCATCCTGATGTCCTCCGAAAATGCCGCAGATATAGCCGGATACCCGAGTGCTGCGGCTCACAAATGGCGATCCGATCGTCGATTCAGCCCTCAGTCAACCTCACGAAGAAAGCGACCAACCGCTCTGACGAACGTCTTGGCTGTGACGACTGGTGGTGAGCGTATCACACGACCAAGTCCCGCTTTCACGAGAAAGTCAGTGAGTCGCCAGAGATTGTACAGTAGCGCCGCAAACGTGAAACTGAACAACCGTACGCGGTAGTCCTTCGAGGAGGTTTTTGGCAGGAAGGATTTCAGTGACTTGTACTGGTTCTCAATATCCCAGCGACGACCGTAGCTGTTCGTGACGTGCCGAATCTCATCGGGTTCGACGCGATCACGGTTGGTCACAAACACGGCGTAGTTGCCATCGGCGTCGTCGGCCGTCGCCGGCACGTAGAGGAACTCGGCACTGTGATCGATTTCCCCATCGACGGCCAGCGGTACATCGTGTTTGACTGCCGCGTCGGCGTCTTCATGACTCTCGATCTGCTTGATCGCCTCGTAATCGTCCTCGTACTTCGGGACCGGTGTTGTGTACAGGAGGTCGCATTCGTCGATCGTTGCGTAGACCTCGTCACTGTAGAAGCCACGGTCGAGCAGTACCTCGTCGAGGTCGACATAGTGCTGTGCTCTGTCCAGCAAACGGCGCACGATCTCAGCCTTCGAATCAGACGGTGAGTCGGCTGGTTCCCACTCGGAGTGTTCTTTGACTGGTTCAATCCCGAGGAGGATTGGCACGTGGTTGCCGACGATGGTGATCGTCGCGAACGTATAGCCGTGCTTGAGTTCGCCGTCTTTCGTGTAACCGCTGACCATCGGTGGGTAGTCCGATTTCGGAATCTGCTCGTCTTTATCGACCCACGGCCAGACGTGGTACGGGACGCGTGTGAAGTCGATTGCGGCCACCGTGTGGCGGTTGTCGAACGGGTTCTCGTAACGGATCGTATCGAGGATGTTCTCGGTCGCAGTATCAAAGGCGTCCATGAGGACGTCTCGAAACTCTTCGGCGAAGCCGACAACATCCTCTATTCGATATTCCTGGAATGGCTTTGGGAGGCTTTGATCAGCTGGCGTCGCGAACTGCTTGATTACTCGTAGGAGCGTCGAATCGTCGCAGATGTCGTTCTCGTCGAGAAACCACCCTGCTTCACCTTCTGAGTGGGCGCTCCCTTGGGTGAGGCAGGCAGTCGAAAATAGATCGAGGATCTCTACATCGTCGTAGATCCTGTTGTCTGCTCTCACGCTGTATCAATACCGTTCCGACGACATTGTCTTGCAGAATACGGCTCAGTTCGATTTCACTGGTGACGGCAAAATATCACTGTTTGACGCGCTCGCACTGTACGAAGAGGTTAGCAGTAGCCAGTCTGGCTCAGAGGATACTGATTCGGACGGTCTAGCCGATAGCAGAGAGGCGGAACTGGGAACGAATAAGACAGCGGCTGATACCGATGACGACGGAATCAGTGATCGTGTCGAAACCAACGGCGGCGACGCTATCGACACGGACGACGATGGACAAATCGACGCAGTCGATCGGGACGCAGATGGTGACGGAATCCCCGACCGAATCGAGGGGACCAACGATACCGATGGCGACGGCGTACCGAACTATCGAGACCGGGACAGCGATGGCGACGGTATCTCGGACGCCAACGAGGGGACAACTGACTACGACGGTGATGGCCTCCCGGCGTACCTCGATCCTATCAACGAGAGTGTACAGACCGATCCGGATGGTGACAAACTTTCGACCAAGACTGAACTGATTCTCGGAACGTCACCGAACGAGAGCGATACAGACGGCGACGGCATCAGCGATACGATAGAGACGAATGGTGGCGTCCCCGTGGACACGGACGGCGACGGAGTCATCGACGCGCTGGATACTGACAGTGACGGCGACGGTATTCCGGACGCGACAGAATGGGCCGGCGGGGTCGACTATGTCAATCCGTACGAGGACCGCGACGGTGACGGAACGTACAACTTTCGTGATCTGGACAGCGACAACGACGGTATCCCCGACTCGGTAGAGGGGACGAACGACACCGACGACAGCGGTGACGCGAACTATCTCGACCGCGACAGTGATGGCGACGGAGTCAGCGATGTCGTAGAAGGAACGACAGACGACAACGGGAACGGTATCCCCGGCTATATCGATCCTAGCGAACCCGACAACCAGACCAACAGCGACAGTGACCGCCCCGCAAACGGCACCGACCGGAGATCAGGTCCCGATCCGCCGGCGGACGACCCCGACGGTGACGGCCTCTCGAACGAGACAGAAAGATCACTTGGGACGGACCCGCTGTCCGCCGACAGCGATGCGGACGGCTTCAATGACTCTGTCGAGACGAACGGCGGAGAACCGATAGATACCGACGGTGACGGCCGCATCGACGCGGTCGACATCGACAGCGACGGCGACGGTCTCCCGGACAGCTACGAGCGGACGACGACCGGGACCGACCGACGGGACGCCGACAGTGACAGTCCGAAGACGGGGACGAACGACAGCGATGACGGCATCCCCGACGGGAGGGAGAACTTCGACGGCGATACGCTGAGCAACATCCGCGAGTACGCGTCTGGGACCGATCCGTTCGAAACCGACACCGACGGCGACGGATTGCCGGACGGGTTCGAGACCCGGGCCTCCGGGCTCGACCCGACGGACCCCGACTCTGACGATGACGGCGTCAACGACAGCAGTGGTGACCTCGACGGCGATGGGCTCTCGAACGGCCGGGAGTACGACCTCGGGACGGCCGTCCAGATTGCCGATACTGACGGTGACTCGCTTTTGGACGGGGCCGAGCGGAACGAACACGGAACTGACCCGCTGTCGATGGATACGGACGACGATGGACTCGCCGATGCGGAGGAAATCGCCGTTGGATCCAGCCCCACGGACGCGGACACGGATGACGACGATATCGACGACGCCAACGAGACCTACGAAACCTCGGCCGTGAACAATGAGACCGGGATCGAGGTCGCGATCCGCGGCAGCGGAAACCTCGCCTCGGAACTGGAGATCAGCTCAGCGCCGGACTACTTCGGGGCGATGAACGCGAGCGCGGGGCCTGTCGCACTCATCCAGAACGGGACCGCTTTCGAGAACGCAACGGTCACAGTTCCGATAAACGGGTCGGTCGATCCCGCCGCACAGAACCTCTCGGTCGTCAAGTGGAATGGGTCCGCGAAGGGATCGTGGCACTCCGTCGAGAGTACGATCCATCCCGAGGAGGGGGTCGCGAAAGCGACCGTCGAGTCGTTCTCGTACTACACCGTTGTCGATGTCGACAGTTGGCAGGACGCCGTCACTATCGACGGGAAGAAACCCGAGAGACTGCTCGCCTTCAAGAACTTCTCCTGTGTCGGCAACTGTACAGTCCGCAACGGAACGACGCTGACTGTTGGCGGCGAGCCGGCCAACGAGACTATCGTCGTCTCGCAGGGCGGCGATCGCTACGACGTGGTCCCGATCAGCAACGATACCACGGCGAGCGGTCTCTTCGGCGATGAGAGCTTGAATACGACACTGCCATTGAGTGCAGCACAGACAAGTCGACTGTTTGTCTGGTCCGGTCCCGACGGTCTGAGTCTTGTTACTGTCCACAACAATCGAACATCGATCACGGGTGGAAGTGCCCGGTTCGAGTACGAAGGGCTTCCAGACAGCAGTCAGTGGGCCGTTCGTGACGATACTGACGACACGTTCGACGCGAACGGCACCGCTGCGTGGTCGTGGGACGCTCAAGAAGCTGATGGCGGCGTCATAAATCAAAGTCTTGCCGGTGCTGACATTCGTGTCAGCCCCGACTACGGCTGGGCAGGGAAGCGACAAATTGTCTCGGATCAGGATCTGAACGCGGGTCCTGAATCGGAGTCCGGTCTCCGAGAATATCTCTACGATACGACCTCTACCAGTAATGAGACGATTGTTTACGCTGGTGGATTAGTTGTCGGCGACGAACGCGAAGGAATTGAACAGGGTTTCGTCGCAAAGAGCTTCGCCAATGGGACCCAGATATGGAATACGACAGTAAGTAACCCTAATGGTGGCAAAGAATTCTTTACCACAGTCGAACCGACTCCCGACGGGGGGTATCTTGCTGGTGGATATGCCAATGAGGACGGAGTCAAAGCTTGGACGGTCAAAATATCAAACAACGGATCGATTCAGTGGCAGCGAAAATACGGTGAATCTTACCGTGGTGCCTCGAACGAATACACTGAAATAAAGCATATTGGGTCAGGCGAGTAACTGTTTGTTGGCGGACAGAACCGGGATGGAGTTTCCGAGCAGGGGTGGCTCGGCCGAATGGACGCGAACGGTACGGTGCTTTCGAATCGGACGATCAACAGCACGACTTCGCTAGTCGACGTGTATCTATCGGACGATGGTGGATATACGACTCTATCATCGTATGGGAACCTCACGAAGTTCTCGTCGAACGGAACGAGGCAGTGGCAGCATAACGTCACCGGCCCGGGATACGACTGGTATGCGAAGGGATTGACGAAGCTATCCGAGGACGAGTACGGGATTGCAGGATACGCGTACAATTACACTAAATACGATGACGCTGGCGGTTGGTTCGTCCGAGTGACGACGAACGGGACAGTGACCAGTAATCGGATTATCGATGGAAATCTGTCTATCGCAACGTTCGACGATATAACGACTCTCGATAACGGGAACGCACTCCTTTCCGGGGGTTACAACTGGAACAGCCCTGATATCGGATGGAAAGCCAAGCACGGATGGATTGTCGAAATAACGCCAGATGGAGAGACCGTTCTCAATCGAACTATTCCGACGTATTCCGGTGGTATCGGTAAGTTCACTTCCATCAATTCCGGTGCGAAAGGGGACTACTACTTCACCAGTAGCCGGTGGGAACCGAGAACGAGTACGAACTATGCGTACGCCCTCCGCTACTCCGAGGACCCCGTCGATCCGGTCGACTCACTGGAGTTCCTATCCGGGCGAGCGACGGACCCGGAGGTCATATCGCTCGATACGGACCAACCTATCAACGTCACGATACCGGACGGGAATCTCTCGACAAATGCCGACGCGACGGCGGAATCGGCCGGCCCTGGCGAGGCGAACTGGACCTATTACGTCCCCGAGAACGGGACGAGTGAAATCGCGTTTACTTACCAGTCGGAAGTGACTGGTGATGACCCGTCGGCGACGGTGACTGTCAGGAACGAGACGACGGGTGGCAAGATTACTGAACCGCTGACAGTCGGGACGGTCGGGACGGTACGAGAGCGGATCAACGTCACCCGATTCAGCGGGGCTGTGACCGTCCGCATCCGCGCTACCGACGCCGCCGTCAAAACGCAAGTCACGAACTACAAGGACGCCGACGGCGACGGACTCTGGAACGCGTGGGAGCAGCGAACGTGGGACTATCCCTACATCTCTGGCGGCCAGTTCCGGAGTTCCCCCTACGACAACGACACCGACGGCGACGGGATTCCCGACGGCGAGGAGTATACCATCGTCGCAAAGGAGGACAAGCCGGAGTACCCCGGCGCCCCGGTCTCCAGCGTTCCGGTCCTCCAAGCGGATATGTCGTCGAGTCCAGAACGTCTCGATACCGACGGCGACGGACTCCCGGACCCGATAGAACGCGAGGGATGGAATGCGACGATCACTACCGCACCGAGTCAGTCCGAGACGGTGCTCGATACACTCGAAAATCAGGGGCGGGCGGCAGCAGTCACAAAGATGGACCGCCGGCACGTTTCGTCCGACCCGCGGAACGCTGACACGGACTTTGACGGTGTCGATGATCTCAACGAGTATACGAACCGGTCCGACCCGCAGGACTCGGACAGCGATGGCGACGGGATCCCCGACCACAAAGAACTCCAGACGACCGGAGAGGTCGGTCTCTTCGATCACACAGCCCCGCGGATCGAAATCGTCTCCATCCGGAAAAACGACGCTACTGGGACTGAGTACGACATCTTCTTCCGGCTGAAAGACCGGAGCCCGTTCGAACTGGAAGACGGGACCGCCGCCGGCGCGAACTTCTACAAAAACGGCAAGATGCAGTACCCGATGGAGAAAACGGGGACCGACGATACCGGCGTCGAACGAGTGATTTTCGATGTTGAACGGTCGTTCGCGGACAAGATTGGCACTGCCGTCAGCGGGTTCTTCCTTGGGAACTCCGTCGATATCAGAACGAGGGACGTTCACGGGAACTCGAAACGCCAGACCTACGCCGGGACTGATACCTTCGGTCAGGCGGCGAACGTCGCCGCCGACGCACCGCTGCCCGGAGATATCGGGAAAGAAGAAATCATCCTTCTAATGGGCTTTTCCTCGGGGGTCACTACGGCGAGTGGCGAGTCGATACTCGGCCTTGCTGAGCTAATCAACAATCCCAAACAGCAACTCGACGCGATGCGCGAACTCGCGACGTACCTCTACGGTAACTGGACTGCCGTGAAGAAGCTACCAGAGTTGATGCTCGATAGCGTCTCGCAGACCCGCGAGCAGCGGAATCCGTTCAGCCACGGTCGGCCGGCACACCTCGAATTCAGTGCAAGCTGGTCGGCCGGATACCTCGTTGGGATGGTACTCACCGAGTTTATCACTGCTTCCGCCGGCGGAACGGTCGCGAGTATCGCAAAACGGTCGAGCAAACTCACGACGCTCTTCTCGGGACTCCGCACGGCCTCGACAGCAGTCAAATCCGCATCGATGCGCGCTCTGGGGGCCGCAAGCAAGGTCCGGACGGTGCTTCCGGACGTCGATATCGATACCGGCGCGGTCACGAACCGCCTCAGCGGGGTATCGACTGCCGGTCGCCAGCGCGTCGTCGGGGAAGTCGACCGCTTCGACAGCGGCGTGCAGTCGTATATCGACGAGACGGGACTCGAGACGCCGGCCGCGAAGGCGTCGACGCTGATCAAGCGAACGGGCAGCGCGGGCCGGACGACGCTCAGCGGACTCGCAGGCGCCTCCAAAGCCGGTGCGGACACGCTCCTCCGTCTGGGAGACGACGCGGCGGCCCAGCGGGCGTCACGAACGCCTACGCTCGCGGTGACATCTCCGCCGGCGAGATGGCGACGGCCCTCGCTCGGTACAACGACCTCGACGCCGACGGCCGGCGCGCGTTCCAAGAAGTCCTCCAAGCCGGCGGCGACGACGTTGTCGAAGCGACGGCAAAACTTGACGGCGCTGTCGTCGACGACGTGATCCGGGCGGACGCTTCGGCTATCGACCGCTCGCTGGCGCTGCGGCGTGCCCAGTTGGCCGACGATACCGCCGCCGTCGAAGAGATGCTCCGGGGCGGGGACGCAGCGGACGTACGCTTCGTAACCAAGACGGAACCGAGAACGCTCCAGCAATGGCTGACCCCGGAGTGTGCTGTCGGCGGTGGCAGTGCGCGCACAACTGGTGGTGCTGCCAGCGGATCGTCCGGAACCGGACTCAGCGGGTGTAGCTACGACGCTGCGTTCGCGGACATCGTCTCCGATACGCTCGACGACACCGATATCAACCGTAACAGGTTCGTCAGGCGGTACGAGAACGATATCGAAGATAAGGCAGCCTTCCGGGCCGCGACAAAAGACCTCGACACCGCTGACCGGGAAGAAATGCTTCGTATCACCACCGAGGTCAACCGGGAGTACGCCTCGAACATCGGCAGTGGTGTCGCCGACATGCGGTCGTCGGGTGCTGGCGACCTTGCGGACTTCTTCGCGTTCGACGCCGGGGATGCGACACAGGCCAGGGCATCGATACTGCGAGCGGTCGGTGACGACAAGAGCAAGGCCGCCGATGTCACGCCCGAACGGGCGTATCAGTTTGGCACGGACGCACAGGATCTGGCAGACGACCCCAACGTCGAGAACGTCGATGCCGTGATCACCGATGACCTGACTGCCAGTGGTGATGATGTGTTCGTCAACAAGGATCCAAATGGTGTCAAAGGCGCGATGTACGAGTTCCGACTGGCACGTGAGAAGATAGACGAAGGCGACATCGGCACGATCGAGTTGGGCAAAGAGATAGAGACGCCTGAGTTCGACGGCTTGGACTCGGACCAGATCGACGGGATCATCAAGGACATTGATTTCGAGGTCGGTACGAGAAGTGAATCCGATCTTAGTCGATCCCGGAAAAAGGAAATCATCAGAGACGCGCTTGGTCCCAACTCTGACGGCTCCAGTAAGTCCTCGGAGTTCGACCTGCTCCGAGGTGACGACGGATACATCGAAGCCAAGGCAGGGGACATTGATCGTGAGGATATCCGGAATAAGCTCATCCGTTACAAGGCTCACCAACTGGAGGGTGATCTCGCCGACGGTAGATCGATGAAGGTTGTCGGTCAGTCTGGCGAGTTCACTTACACTGGAAGCGACAAGTTGCGCAAAATTGGAGAGTTCATCAAAAACAGTGATGGGGTTACACGGGAGACACTCGACTGGTAACTATGTCAGTCGACGACGACCGCTACATTAGCGCTTACTACCTCTACCGGGAAGGCGACCCGGCCGCCATCAAGACGGCACACCGGACGGCGTTCGATGATAATCCAGAGTGGGACTGGGATCCGCCGTTCCTGCGGACCGCCTTCGGTAACGTCAGCATCGGCTGTGAGGACATCGCCGCCGAGATGACAGGCATGGACCACCCCGACAACTACACCTACGAGGGCGCGGAGACGTGGGACCTCTTCGAGACACCCCTCTGTGAGTACTTCCTCAAGAGTGAGCACGACCTCGGGACCCCAGATTTAGTCGGGCAGTTCGCCGATATGATTGCTGTGGGCTACGAGGCCACCGACGACACGCCACTTGCGGCACACGCTGAGTCTCCGGCGGTCCGTGCCGCCGCCCACACCACTGATACGCCGCCGTTCACCGCCCAATCGCTGGCCCACGACGAATATGAGCGTCTCAGTTGGATTACCATCTTCACTCCGCCGGTAGTCGAGACGTACGGCCGGGAGACCCTGCTGTCAGCACCCGCTTGGGAGACTCGAGAACTCGACGACGGCGCGGTACTGGTCATCGCCTACGGCGACCCACACGACCCCGACCGCGAGCGGTACGAGGCCGTGGCCGAGCACATCGGTATCGAGGCGTACTGAGCCGGAGGGACGGCCAAACTCGACGGTGCTGTCGTCGACGACGTGATCCGGGCGGACGCATCGGCCATCGACCGCTCGCTGGCGCTACGGCGCGCCCAGATGGCCGCCGATACCTCTGCTGTGGAGGAGATGCTCCGTGGTGGGGATACTGCGGACGTTCGGCTGGCGGCTGGGACGGCGCCGCGATACCTCGACTCGGTGACCGAGCTTTCCGGGGAAACGCGGCGTATCGTGGCCGACGGCGACGGTACTCTCGACGCCTCATTCGACCGGGCGATCAAACGTGTCGCTGACGGTGACGCGAAAAAGCGAGCCAAACGGTTCGTCAGCAATACCGGCGGCAACAAGTGCCACTCCATCAGCAGAGAAACTAATCTACCATATATCACAGAAGTGGTGGTTTGTAGGAATCCAGATGCCGAACTTGTGGCCTACGGACGGCGCATTGTATATAGCGATATGTGGTTTACTAGTTCGAGAGCGGGCGTGCAGGGCGTGATACGAGATAACAACCCACAGTAGAGCTGGACCTCAAAGCAGGCGATAGACGTGCTGTTCGTAGACAGACCGAACGCGGTCCCCCCAGTCGTGGGTGTAGGTGTCGATGACGTCCTGGGCGACGTCGCCACGGAGGTACTTGACGATGCCGCGGTCACCGGTCCGGTCCCGGAGATGTGTCGTGAAAAAGTGCCGGAAGTAGTGGGGCGTGACGTTGCTGGCGGCGCCGGCCCCGTCGTGGTACCACCCGGCGTCCCGCGCGTGTCGCTCGACGGTATGGTGGACGATGTCCGTCGTGACTCGGCGGCCCCAGCTATCGCTCGTGCCCGTGAACAGCGGTCTCGCCTCCGAGACTGGGTCCGGCCGGACGGCGAGCCACTGCCGGAGGACGCTCGTGAGTTCCCCGTCGACGGGAATCACAGTGTCGCGCTGTCGCTTGTTCGACGCGTCGCGTCGCTCGCCGTTGACCGTCTCGCCGCGGGCTGGCGTCGCCGAGACGTACAGCGAATCCAGCCGCCCCTCCAGTTGGGGTCGAACGGTCACTGACTCCCGGGGGTCGTCGGCCAGATGGAGGTCCCGCTGGTCGAGGTTGCACAGTTCCCCCGCCCGCATCCCCGTCTTCAGGAGCGTGACGATCAGGGCCCTGTCCAAGGGATGCCCGATAGCGCCGACGAACGAGCGCATCTCGGGCACGGAGACGTCCCGTCGTGCCGGGTCGGTGTCGATAGTCTCGTCGACCTCCTCGATGACCAGCGCCATCGGATTGGTGTCGAAAGCCCCGACCTGTGTCATATAGTCGTAGAACCGGTGGAGATACGACGTGTACGTCGCTACGGTGCTGTCCGCCGTCGTTCCCCGGAGCGAGTGGACGTAGGCCATACAGTCCCTGTGTGTAGCCGCTGTGAGTGTACAGTCCCGGTCGTCGAGGAACGCCTCGAACGACCGGAGCACCCGCTCGTAGGCCGCCTGCGTCCGCTCTGTCTTGCCCTGATAGGCGATGTCCTGCAGGAAGTACGCGATTGGGTCCTCGTCGGCTTCCGTCGTGTCCGTCGCACTCATCGATCCACCAGCGTGTAGCCGCCGTGGCGGCCGCTGTATCGAACGACGTTGTCCTCCTGGAGTTCCGCCAGCGTCTCGTCGAGACGCGTCTCGATGTCGTCGGTCAGCGATTCGAGGAGTTCCTCCCACGAGTGGTGTGTCGACCCAGAGAGGACGGACTGCACCCTGTCGGCGAGTTCGGCGGCGTCGGTGCCGTCGGCGTCCGACTCACAGTCATCCCCGTCCGTGCCGCCGTCCTCGGCCGAGAGAAACCCGCGACGCCCGGCCTGTACCATCGTCCGAACGAACTCGCTTTGGCTCATCTCCAATCGCTCGGCGTGGTCCGTCCACTCCGCTTTCTGATAGGCCGGGACGTAGGTCTTCACCGCGACTCGGTCTGTCTCTGCCGACATACCTCGGCCGTCGGCCCCCTCCCACATCAATCTAACCCATATTCGAGGATAAAGACCCTTATTTGGTTCACTGTACCCCTATTTGCCCCCTATATCGCGCGTTCTTCGACCGCGCATCAGCGTCCGAGGATAGATAGTCCTACGCTCACAGCTAAAGTATAACGACGCTGATCGACTATCGAATTCGTCGTGAGAACGCAACCCGGTTTTCGGCGTCCAACCCCCAGGGTAGAGCAGTCGAGATCGGCCATCGTCGGGCCCGGATTTCGTTCGCATCTATTAACCCTTTCTGCCGTCGAGAGTGGAAACTTACAACTCGTTGTCCGTTACTGCACTCCTAAATATTATTTCGCTATATCTGTGGCGAGTGTCACAGAATGGTCGAAAAGTTAGCTCAGTGACTTTTCTTCGACGCCGTCGAGATTGAGTGTTCCGATCAACCGAGCGGTAACCACCTGCTCGACGATATCAACGAGTTGGTCGTCCTCGTAGCCGGCGAAGATGCCCAGCGGAACCTCGCCGCCGGCCATCTCGCGGTGGCCGCCGGCACTCCCGACGTCCTCGAACGCCCCGGCGAGTACGTCGCCCATATGGATTCGCGGGTCCGTCGACCGGCCGCTGAGGTGGATGCTCTCCTCGACGATGCCGAAGACGATGGCCGTCTCGACGCCCTCTAGGGTCGCGAGGTAGTCCGCGGCCTGCGGGAGAGCGTCGCGTTCACTCGTGCGGCCCACGTGCGTAATCAACACCGCTCCCGTGACGAACCGGTTCTCGATAGCGTCGGCGATGGCGTCGACCGTCACCCCACTCACCGACGGGGTAGAGAGCTTCCGCAGTAGGTCCCTGTCCGCTGTCTCGTGGAGGTTGCCAGCAGCGGCGTACTCCGCAGGTGTCGTCCCGCGGAGAAACCCCAACGTCTCTCGGCGGATGGCGAACAACAGCGCGGTCGCGAGTGTCGTGTCGATTTCGACGTCGAGTTCGGTGACGTACTCGGTGAGAATCGTCGCCGTCGCTCCCAGTTCGGGGCGGTGGTCGACGAACCGCGCCTCGATGTTCTCCGCAGGATGGTGGTCAAGCACGATGTCGACGGGCGTTCCGTCCGGCACTTCGTTGTTCCCTCCCGCGACGCTGTGGTCGACAAAGGCCAGCAACTCGTCGTCGGCGCGGTCGACGACGGCCCCCCGGTCGAAGGGTTGGAGGTCGATGTCGAGTAGGTTGACGAACGCCCGGTTTTGCTGGTGGGAGATGGTCCCGCTGTAGAGGATCCGCCGTTCGTCGATGCCCGCGGCCGCAGCGATTCGACCCAGCGCCAACGCGCTCGCCAGACAGTCCGGGTCCGGGTTGTTGTGACAGACGATAGTCAGCGACCCAGCTGACTCCAGCAACTCCCGTAACGTCGATACGGTGCCCATACCGTCCGTTCTCTCGGGACCGACTAAGCCGTTCGGGCGAACTGTTTGAACACGCAGCGAGTAGCCTGCGTCTGCGTATCTGTTCCTGTTGGGCACAGAACACAGGTGTGCACGGACACTCGGTGGCCGAGAGAGCGGAGTGTTTCCAGTCTCGGCAACTTCTCCTCCCGTGACGGCAACCGAAACGGGACGTACCCGGATCGGGTGGGAAGATACAGATTCGAATCCCCTGCCTGACACACTTACCGGCCCGGTAACTGGCAGGGGAACAGACAGCTCCTGCGAGCGCGGAGTGGAGTCCCCTCGTTCGTCGGGCGCGGATAGGTCCAAGCTGGTCAGCGGGGACTCAACGTCCAGCAGTCGGTAAGCACAGTGACGTGGTCGCGTCCGTCGAGACCTGCGACTACTGTCGGTTTGGATAGCTACGACCCGACTCAGCTACGACACATAAATCATATTTGGCTATACAGAATTGTCCGGAAGTCGACCCCCCAGAGCCCCGGCAGCTACAGCCCCACAGACCACCGGACACGAACGAGTGTCTCAGGAAGCCAACAATCGAAGTTCCGTCTCAGTCACTCGATGTACCGAGGCTCGTATCCACGGATCCCACGCTTTCCGTTCTCGCCGCAGTGTGTTTTCTATCGACAGAGACGCCCGTCTGGGACCGTCAGCGTGACTTCGGACTGCCGTCGTCGTCCCGTAGATGGTAGCTGACCTGCAGAGACATACCCACCAGGGACGTGTCTGTCGGGGGTGTCGAACACCAGAGTGGGAGAAGCGTTCTGTCGGCTGATATCTCTGACCGTCTACGCGGGAGACTCGGGCAGTATGCTCGGGTATGCACCGACTACCTATGATGTCGACGTACCACTGTCGACACCCGAAGTGCAATGTACGATGCCATCGCAGTAGGGACGGACGGAAGTGAGAACGCACAAGAGGCGGTCGAACGGGCGGTCAACCTCGCCCGAGAACACGACGCCGAACTCCACGTGATCACCGTTGTCAACACGGCGAGATACGGTGAACCGGCGTTGAGTAGTCACGAGTTGGTCCTCAACGAGCTCGAGGACCGGGCCAACCGGCAACTCGACGCGATCAGCGAATACGGGACCGAAGCGGGAGTCCGTGTGGTCACGAGATGTTTTCACGGGGATCCGAGCGAGGAGATCGTCGAGTACGCTCGGGAGAACGACGTAGACCTGATCGTACTCGGGGCCCGCGGCCGTACTCACCCACGCTCGACAATCGGCAGCACCGCCAGTAGGGTCCTCCAAGACATAGACCACGAAGTGCTCGTCGTATAGTCGGCGGCTCCTACCGGCCGTACTTGGGTTTCCCGGACGAGACGAACGTCGGTGATCGCTCGGTGGGCGACGACAGCGAGTTCCGTTGCAGTATCGAAAATCGCTCGGTCGCTTGCTCACTGATCGCGAACACGTTACTGACAGCGTCCTCGACCACCTCGCCGAGCGGGCTGGCCATCGTGGCGGGATCGAGTCGCCATACGACACCGATGCTACGGACGTAGAAGCGACGCCTGTCGATAGAGATCCGTCACAGTGTCCGATCCAGCGGTCGGGGACTGAGACTACGCGTCCGGGTCGAAGAGTTCGGGGTTCGCCTCGCCATCGGCGGTGACCACCGCCATCGCGCCCTTGCGGGCGACCCGCGAGAGGGCGTGGTCGACCAGTTTGAACGCGCCGGGGACCGGGAACGACATCGTGGCAACGCAGGAACTCCCCGGCGGGACCGGCGTCGTCTGGACGTACCGGGCGGGGTCGTTCGCCAGCGCACCCTGTTCGTAGACCTCGTCCCAGACGCTCCCGATGGGGTGGAAGCTAGACTGCTTGTTTGGGCCGCCGACGGCGAAGAACACGCGGGCGGTGTCGCCCGTCTCGACCTGCATCTCGTGGTAGTTCTCGGGCGTGATGGCGTACTTCTCGCCGTTCATCAGGACGTAGGTCGGCTCCTCGGCGGCCATACTTGGGAAGTCGAACTCGTGGTGACCCTGCTGACCGGCGTCGCCCGTGGTGTAGAGTTCGTGTTGGCCGAGGTAGAACTCGTGGTCGACATCCGAGAGACCCTCGGGCGGTTCGACGACGATGAGGCCGAACATCCCCGAAGAGATGTGGTAGTCCACGGCAGCGACCGCACAGTGGTAGACGAACGCCCCGGGGTAGGTGACCTCGAACCGGAGGCGTTCCTCCTCGCCGGGTGCGACCCTCGTCGCCTCCGCCCCGCCGCCGGTCCCGCGGGCCGCGTGGAAGTCGACGTTGTGAGTCATCGAGTTCGACTCGGGGTTGCGGATCGTGAGGTCGATGGTGTCGCCGACGCGCGCCCGGACCATCGGGCCCGGAATCTGCCCGTCGAAAGTCATATACTGGAACGTTACGCCGGGTTCGACCTCCGCGACGACCTCCTCGGTCTCCAGTTCGACCTCGACGGTCGTCGGCGAGTCCCGGTCGATCGGATCGGGGATGTCCCGCGGGTCGGCCGCGACCCTGTCGACGTCGGTGTCCTTCGGAGCCGAGAGCCCCGAGTCGCCCTGTTCCGGGGTGTCCGTCCCCGTCGATCCACCGACACAGCCGGCCAGCGCCAGCGCACCGGTGACGCCCGCCGCACCGAGTAGTTGTCGTCGCGTGCTGTGATCGTACATCTATACGTCGAGAGACGGTACCCTACACGGTGGTTCGAACGCCGAACATATTCGAAATGAAGCGGGAGGTGGTCGATCAGGCCGACTGGACGGCGTCGAGCAGTTCCTCGTAGTCGGGCTCGTTCGTCGGGTCGTCGGCGACCCACGTGTAGGTGACCGTCCCCTCGTCGTCGAGGACGAACACCGAGCGGTTGGCGATACCGATGAGGCCGAGGTCCTCGATGTCGATGCGGACGTCGTAGGCGTCGATGGCCTCGCGGCCCATATCGCTGATCAGGTCGAACTCGATGCCGTGTTCCTCGCGGAACGAGCCCAGCGAGAACGCCGAATCGGCGCTGACGCCCAGTACCGTCGCGCCGGCCTCGGCGAAGTCGTCGAGGTGGTCCTGCAGCGCGATCATCTCGTTGGTACACGGCGGCGTGAACGCCCCCGGGAAGAACGCGAGGACGACCGGCCCGTCGCCGAGGTGGTCCTCGAGGGCGAACGATTCGTGATCGGACGTTCCGACTGTCGCGGTGAACAGCGGCGCACTGTCACCAGTCTGTGGTGTTGCCATCGACTATCGGTACGAGCGTGTCCGTGATAAGGAATTGGTCGCCGGTGGCCTCTGCCGGCGACGTGTCGACCGCGTGACGCTCAGCCGTGTTCCGCCCGGTCCCCGGCAGTCGGCTGCGGAGCGATGCGACGGACCGACCGGGACGCCACCAGCGCGATAGCGATTTCGAGACCACCGGCGACGAGAAACGCCGGGAGGTAGCCGTAGACGCTCGTGACGACACCGCCGACGAGGAACCCGCTCAACATCCCGAGGCTCCCGAAGACGTTGAACCCGCCCATCGCGACGCCGCGTTCGCTGCCGGGGACGATGTCGGTGACGAGCGCCATCGTCGCCGGGGAGATGAACGCGCCACAGACCCCACAGCAGACCATCAGGCCAGCGGCCACGAGGTAGGTCGGCGCGGCGGCGATGGCGACGATGACGACCCCGTAGAGCAGCGACCCGGCGACGACCGGCAGGAACCGGCCGACCCGGTCGGACACCAACCCGGCGTAGTACTGCAGCGCGGCGAACGGGAGGAAAAACAGCGCCAGCGTCACCCCGGCTTGGGCCGCGCCGATGGCGAACGTCTCCCGGAAGTACGCCACGCCGACGAGGGCGAAAAAGCCCGCCGTGAGGCGGTCGATGTAGCCGAAGGCGTAGGGGACCAGCAGCGTCGGGCGCGAGCGGACGCCCTCAATGACGCTCCCGACCGGGAGGCCGCCGCCGGGACCGCTGTCGGGCACCGTCGCCGCGACGAGGGCCGCGACGCCGAGGAGACCACCGCCGGCGTACAGCGGCGCGAACGGATCGACCGTCGACAGCGCGCCGCCCGAGACCGACCCCAGCGCCGCGCCGAACCCGATTGCGGTCCCGGCGGCCCCCATATTCCGCCCGTGACCGCCCGAGAGGTCCATCAGCATCGTGATCGCCAGCGAGAACGCCCCGATGGTGAACGCACCGCCGACGACTCGAAGCGTCAGTATCGCCCCGAACGGGGCACCGACGGTCGCGGCCGCGGGCACGGCGACGTAGCTCCCGGCCCCGCCGACGGCACCGAGGACGACGAGCGGACGGCGCGACCCAAGCGAGTCGCTCGCGGCCCCCCACAGCGTCGCGCAGACGACGAACGCGGCGAACTCGGCGACCAGAAACGCCGTCTCCGAGAGGATGCCAGCGGTCCCGCCCAGCGCCGCGACCGTCTCCGACAGCCCCGGGTACAGCAGGACCTGCGAGACCAGCACGCTCCAGACGACCAGTGCCAGACGCGGTCGCTCGGTCATCTACTTGACGGTTCGGGTCGACCACTGATAAACGGTCCCGGACTGTCGTGCGCCGCGGTGACGAACATGTTCGTCGTGACTGACGAGGCCGTGGCGGCCCTCGAAGCGAGTGTCAGGAGCATCGCGGCCAGCGACCCCATCTCAGCAATGGAACACCAATCAGACCACGAGCGGCGAGTCAGAGAGGCACTATCGGCGATAACGCTCCCCGGTGCGGACGAGGACCCGCTGTCGTCCGGGGCCGTCGCCGAGATAGACGTCCACGGACCGGAGGCGACGGTCGTCCTCGACCCGGCGGCGGCCAGCGGGGACCTGCGGACGGCCGCGGCCGCCGCCGCCGAGAGCGTCGACGGCATCGAGGCAGTCGACGTCGTCGACGCCGACGCGGACG
>NZ_WPCA01000012.1 GCF_009741825.1 Halapricum sp. CBA1109 | reverse complement strand
CGCGCCGAGCAACCGCGAGAGCGCGGCCTTGAGACCGGTCGTCTTCTCCTCGTCGCCGGCGAAGATGACCAGCGGTTGGTCGGCGGGCGCGTAGACATCCATCTCGCGGCCCTTCGCGGAGTAGGCCGTGTCGACGACAGACACCGCGCCGGCGCGCTGTAGCTTCTCGAGGTGGTACTGGACGTTCTGGAGGGAGGTGTCCACCCGGTCGGCGAGTTCGGAGGGCGGTGCGGGATCCTCGTGGAGTTCGGCCAGCACCGTCCGGGCCGTATCCGAAGACAGCGCCGAGATGACGTCCTCGGCGTCGTCGCTGTCGACGCCGACCACCCGTGGTTCGGCGTCCTCGGGCGGAGACGTGTCCGGTTTGGAGGGCAGCAGGGACATCAGCCGTTGGTTGAACAGCGTTCGTGATGAATCTTGTCCGTCGGCCTCGCCCGAAACACATACTTTCCACGCCTCGGAAGCCATCCCTATGACAGCACTCCCGCTCCTGTTGAGCGACCTCGACCCCGTCCTCGTCGGTATCGTCGTCGTTATGCTGGCGTTCGTCTTCTTCGTCTACCTGTTCATCCGCCGGACCCTCAGCGGCTTCAAGGAGGGCGTCAATCAGGGCCGCGGCAAGTAGCCTCAGAGTACGGACGCACCGACCGACACCCGTAGGTCCACGGTCCGGCCGTCCACCGAGAGCGCGTCGTTCTCGACGGTCACCGAACTCCCAGTCAGGTCGACCAGCGACCCCGACAGCGACCCTCGGCCGCTCCGAACCCGCCGCTCGTCGCCCCCGTCGTCGATACCGAGAACCAGTGTCTCCCCGGTTTCGAGGGCCGTCTCCAGTTCGGCCGTCCCGTCGAAGCGCTCGTCGAGGCGAACGCTGACAGACAGTTCGCTCCCGGCCGGTATCGTCGCGCCGCCGGTGTGGTCGAGGACGACCGTCTCGTTGTCGGGCCCGAGGCGCGCGTCGACCTGCGGGAGGTCGGCGGTCCACTCCGGTTTCGGCACGCTGTCGACCGACCAGTCGAACGCGTAGCTGTAGGCGTCGGCGACGCTCTCGTTCTCCCCGACTTCGCCCGACAGTGAGTGGATGCGACCGTTCGGGTCGACCAGTGCCGTGCCGGTGTAGTGGCCCAGCGACGACCCCAGCCCCTTCGGGCCGACGGCTTCGAGTTCGTAGAAGCGCTCTCCGTCGCGGGTCGTCGTCCCGACGGCCTCGTACTCCGCCGTCGAGAGGCGGACCGAGAGGCCGAACGCCACCGCGCTCGCGCCGCCGAGGCTCGACCGCTGTCTATCGAAGGTCACGCCGTAGTCGGCCGAAAACGGCGTCGCGTTGCGCAGTTCGAGGCTCCCGCTGGTCCACGTCTCGCCGCCGTCGTCCCGGGCGTAGGTCGCGTCTGGACCGCGGACGATGGCGACGCTGTCGTTGCCGTTGCGCTGGTCGATGCCGACGACGGACTCGTTGGCTTCCCGGAGGTGTGCCGAGAGTAACGCCGACTCGTTGACCGTGCCGTCCGCGGCCAGCCACGACGGGGCGTCCGCGCCGGGCGTGTAGCCCTCTTCGGTCGTCGTCGCGTCGCCGCCGCTCAGGGTCGAACACCCCGCCAGTCCGACGAGACAGACTACAGCAACCGTGAGTGCGACACGTCGCATACCCCCGCTACCGACCGGGGATAGTAGTACCTACTGGTGGCACACACTGTCGCCGGAAAACAGCGGTCGGCCCCGCTCAGGCGAGGTCGTGGATGGTGTCGACGATGGCCTCGGCGTAGGCCTCGGTGCCGAGTTTCTCGCCGCCCTCTATCTGTCGCTCGAGGTCGTAGGTGACCTTGCCGCCCGAGATGGTCTCCTCGACGGCGTCACGGACGAGGTCCGCGGCCTCGTCCCAGCCATATAGTCGAACATCAGGCGACCGGAGAGGATCATCGCCGTCGGGTTGGCCATGTCCTGGCCGGCGCGCTTGGGCGCGGAGCCGTGGACCGGTTCGGCCAGCACGCGGGCGTCGCCGAAGTTCGCGCCGGGCGCGATGCCCAGCCCACCGATCTGTGCGCCCGCGGCGTCGCTGAGGTAGTCGCCGTTGAGGTTCGGCATCGCCAGCACGTCGAACTCGTCGGTGCGCAGCTGCATCCACTGGAGCATCGCGTCGGCCAGTCGCTCCTCGACCATCACGGCGTCTTCGGGGACGTCGATGTCGTCTTGCTCTTCCCACAGCGAGTCCGGCGCGGCGAAGACCTCCTCGTCGTCGTACTCCTCCTCGGCGACTTCCATCCCCCACTCGGCGAACTGCCCCTCGGTGAACTTCATGATGTTCCCCTTGTGGACGAGCGTGACCGTGTCCCGGTCGTGCTCGATGGCGTAGTCGATGGCCTTCCGGACGAGTCGCTTGCTTCCCTTCTCCGAGATCGGTTTGACGCCGATGCCGATCGGTCCCTCGTGCATCGTGTCGTCGAAGCCCATCTCCTCGACGAACTCCCGGACCTCCTCGACGTCGTCGGTGCCCTCTTCCCACTCGATGCCGGCGTAGACGTCCTCGGTGTTCTCCCGGAAAGTCACCATATCCATCTCCTCGGGGGATTTCATCGGCGAGGGGACGCCGTCGAGGTAGTAGGTCGGGCGGACGTTGGCGTAGAAGTCAAGCGTCTGCCGGAGCGCGACGTTCAGCGACCGGAATCCGGCGCCGACGGGCGTCGTCAGCGGGCCCTTGATAGCGACGCGGAACTGGTCGATTGCCTCGACGGTGTCCGCCGGCAGGTTCTCGTCGTAGCGCTCGCGGCCGGACTCGCCGGCGTAGACCCGCATCCACGCGATGTCACGGCCCGTCGCCTCCGCGGCGGCGGTCAGGACCTTCTGGGCGGCCGGTCCCACGTCCTTCCCGATGCCGTCGCCGTGGATGATCGGCACGATGGGCGTCTCCGGGATGTCGAGTTCGTCCGCGTCCTCGTCCACCACTGTGATCGGTTCGCCTTCAGCCGGCACCTCCACCTTGTCGAAGTCGTAGCTCATTATCATTCACACGGTAGCCCACGGTGGGTAAAAGGGCTATCATTCGCGTCTTCGACGACACTGGCGACCGCTTCGACGCGCTGGCGCTGTGGAACGAGATAGCTCAGTGACGCTGTGAGTCCCACAGCGCGCTGACCGCCGCCGGGCCGTGTTCGAACATTGCTCGCGGCGCGCGCCGGCGCGCGTTCGCCAGCGCGTGGGCGAGTTCACCGCCCGCGTTCTCCGTAATCCCGTCCCCGTGACCGACGAGTATCCGGTCCGGGTCGAGGTCGGCGAGCGCCGCCCGCGGCGGGAGCAGTCGCCGGTACAGCGACACACCCAGTCGCTCGTCGCCGACGCGGAAGAACCGACTCGTCCCGATGGACTCGGGGACGTACAGCGTGCCGTCGCGCTCCCGATGGAGGATCGCTTCCTGCCACGACGGCAGCGGGTTGCTCGCGCGAAACCGGAACGCGCCGGGCGCGTCGAGGCGGCGTTCCGTCTCCGTCTCGACCCGTTCGGCCACACGGTCCAGCCACGTCGGCACCGAGACGGGGACGCCGTGGCGGGCCGCGAGTTCCCCCGCGTCGCGGGCGTGCCACGACGAACAGACCAACACGCCCGCGACATCGCCGTACTCGGCCAGCGACTCGTCCAGTCCGGGCGCGTCGAGGGGGTCGAGCAACCACAGGCCGTCGTCAGTGGCTATCGCGTGGCTCGTCCGGGCCAGTCGCTCGTCGGGGTGGACCTGCCAGCCGAGACAGTCGTCGGTACGGTCCACGACGTGGAGGGTTCGCTCGCCGTCGCCGTAGGCGCTCATACTCGGACTCCCGCGGGCGAGCGAGAAGTGTCTGGCGGTCGACAGTCACTCCGATTCGACGACTTCGCCGACCGACGCCGCGATGTCCTCCTCGACGCGCCAGCAGTACAGCGTCGCGTAACTCCGGTAGGGAGCCCACCGCTCGGCGTACTCGACCATCGCCGCCCGGTCCTCGATGCCGTACAGTCGAGTCATCCCCTTGCGGACGCCGAGGTCACCGACCGGGAACACGTCCTCGCGGCCGAACGTAAAGAGCAGTTGCATATTCGCCGTCCACTCGCCGACGCCGGTGACGGCGGTCAACTGCTCGCGGATCGCCTCGTCGGATTCCCCTTCGAGGGCCGACCGCGAGAGCCGGTCGTCCGCGAACGCCTCCGCGACGTTGCGGACGTAGTCGGTCTTCTGGCGGGAGAGGCCGGCCTCCCGCAGGGTCTCCTTCTCGGCGGCCAGAACCCCCGACGGCGTCACCTCGACCGCCTCGAACAGGCGCTCGCGGGTCGCCGCCGCCGAGGCCATCGACACCTGCTGGCGGAGGATAGAGACGACGAGCCGTCGGAACAAGTCCTCTGCCGGGTCGAGCGTCAACTCGCCGTACTCGGCGATCAGGTCGGCCATCGTCGGGTCCTCGCGGAGGCGGTCGTGCGGGGCCGTCATCGGTCGTCGTCGTGGTGGCCGCTCCCGTCGGTACTCACCGGTTCCGTGGGTTCGGAGCAGTCCATCTCGACGGCCGTCTCGGAGTCGTTGTCGATGGGGTGGGCGGGTTGCCGACGACCGTCGCGCCGGGCGGGACGTCGTCGACGACGACAGCACCGGCGCCGACGGTCGCGCCCTCGCCGACGGTGATGTCGCCCAGCAGCGTCGCGTCGGCGCCGACGGTCACGTGGTCCTCAAGCGTCGGGTGTCGCTTGGTCCGGCGCGGGTCGTTCCCGCCCAGCGTGACGCCGTGGTACATGTGGACGTCGTCGCCTATCTCGGCCGTCTCGCCGACGACGGTGCCCATCCCGTGGTCGACGAAACACCGCCGGCCGACGGTCGCGCCGGGGTGGATCTCGACGCCGGTCAGGAACCGCGCGACGTGGCTCAGCAGGCGCGCCGAGACGGTGAATCCGGCCGTCTGGAGGCGGTGGGCGAGACGGTGACACCACACCGCGTGTAGCCCCGGATAGGTCAACAGCACCAGCAGCGTACTCGTCGCTGCGGGGTCCCGTTCACGCGCGGCCCTGACGTCCTCGTAGATTCGGTCGAACATAGTGTGTCTCGTGTCCGCCACCCGCTGGGATGACGGCACTCGCTGACACCGTAGTTCGGGTTGGCGCGAGTAAAAAAGGCGCGACTCGGTCCGTCCTCAGTGGCGACCCGCGTGCCGGCGGAGCGAATACCTTCGGTCGGTTAGCCGAACAGACGCTCGCGCAGCGACCGCTCGCGGGCCTGTTCGGCGAGCAACACCGAACAGTCCACGTCGTCGGCGATGTCGATGACAAGCGACCCGGAGACGAGTCGCCGGAGCAGTCCGCGCTCGGTCGCGCCGATGATGACCATCGTCGCGTCGTCGGCCGCCCGTTCGATGGCCGCCTCGACGTCGCCGCTCTCGATGCGCAGCGTCGCGTCCTCGAGGCCGTGCTCGTCGGCCCACGCCGCGAGGAACTGCTCGCCCGCGGCCTCGTCGTCGTCGACGTGGAGCAGTTCAATCTCGGCGTCGTACTCGGCCGCCAGCAGCCGTGCGATCTGGGCGCTCAGGTCCGAGTCCGGGCCGCCCGCCGTCGGGACGAGGATCCGCGAGGGGTCGAACCCGCGGTCGCGCATCACGAGGAAGTCACACGGGACGTCCTCCAGCATCTCGTCTATAGCGCTCTCGGCACGGCCCGGCGACCCGTGGGAGTCCGGCCCCCAGCCCATCACGACGAGGTCGGCCCTGTGGCTGCGGGCGGCGTCGAAGATCTGTTCGAACCCCTCGTGGGAGTATATCGTACTGGTCTCGATGTCGACACCGAAGGTCTCGGCGTCTTCACGCGCGCTGTCGAGTAGTTCCTCGGAGTCGGTGTTCAGTTCCGCCGCGTGTTCGGCCCCGTACTCGAGCGTGGTCTGGTCGGGGACGGTCACGATGTGGACGGCCTCGACTGTCCCGCCGCGCTGTTTGGCGATGGCGCTGGCGAGCGTGATGAGGTCGCTCTCGTGTTCGGGGTTGGCCAGCGGGACCATCACCTTGTACTTCCCGCCGTCCGGTTGGACACTCTCGGCCGCGGAGACGGCCGTATCGGGCATCGTGTCGGACTGATCGAGGATGTACTGTGAGAGAATTCCCTTCTTGGTCGCCCGCGTCCGGGCGTAGAAGACGTACCACAGGACCGCACCGACGACGATGAGCATCCCGAAGGCGATGACCGGGAGGTCGATGAAGTAGATGAGCGCGAACGAGAGGATGCCGCCGAGGATGGGCGTGATCGGGTACAGCGGCACTCTGAAATCGGGCTGGTACTCCTCGGGGTCGGCCGTTCGCATCACGACGAGGGCGATGTTGAGCAACCCGTAGATGACCAGATGGAGGAAACTCGCGGCGCCCGAGAGCAACAATACGGGGTCGGTCCCCTCGATCAGACTCCCGATCAGGTCCCCGCCGGCGATGAAAAGCAGGATCAGGCCGCCGGTGATCGCGATGGACTTGTACGGCGTCGAGAACCGTGGGTGGACCTCGTTGAGCGACTGGGTGACGATGCGGTCACGGCCCATCGCGAAGTTGATGCGCGAGGACGCCAGTATCGAGGCGTTCGCGGAGGAGGCCGTCGCCAACAGCCCGCCGAACAGCATCGCGACGCCGCCGACGGGGCCGAGCAGTATGTTTGCGACTTGGACGACCGCTATCTCGTTGTCGCCGATTCCGGCGATGAATCCGGGCTCGACGGCCGCGCTCATCACGAACAGCACGAGCGCGTAGATGCCGGTCACGAGAACGACGCTCCCGATGACCGCCCGCGGGAGGTTCTTGCCCGGGTTCTTGATCTCCTCGGCGACGGACGTGATCTGGACGAACCCGAGATACGAGACGAACATAAAGCCCGTCGCGGTGAGCATCGGGCCGTACCCCTCGTTGGCCGGGAGGTTCGAGAGGTCCGCCTGTAGGCCGCCGACGAACGTGAACACCGCGAGGATAGCGACGAGGATGATGACGATGATGTTCTGGAGGCGGCCGGTTTCTTTCGCACCGACGTAGTTGACGGTGATGAAAAGCGCCGCGCCGATCAGTGCGATGATGGCGACGACCGTCAGCGACGCCGGACCGAGTCCGACCGATCCCGTCGCGTCGACGCCGAAAGAGGCGATGATGCGCTGGATGTACTGGCCGAACCCGACCATATAGAACGCGCTGGCGAAGGCGAGACCGAGCCAGTTGGCCCAGCCGGCGATGGAACCGAACAGCGGTCCGAGGGCGTGGTTGACGTAGAAGTACGCGCCGCCCGAGCGGGGCATCGCGTCCCGAGTTCGCTGGCCGACAGCGCGGTGAACAGCGCGATGACGCCGCCGACGACGAAGGCCCCGACCGCCAGCGACCCCGCCGTCGAGACGGCGTCGCCGGGCAACACGAAGATGCCGGCACCGATCATCGTCCCGACGCCGATTGTCAACGCCGCCAGGGGGCCGAGGTCCTTCGCGAGGTCCTCGTCGCCGCCGCTCATCGTCTCTCTCCTCCGGACACGTCCTGTGAACTAGTTACGGAGGGTGAGTGCAGTCGGTCCGGACGGCCGGCTGCGGAATGGTGCATACATACCCGAAACGGGGGGCAGGTATTAATTCTGGTTAGTCGCGGCCGTCGACGGAGTGGCGTTCGGATAGAAACCCACTTACAACAGCGCACGGAACCTCGCTGCAAATGAGTCGCGGGGTGTTACTGTGCGCGTCGTGATCGTCGGAGCCGGTGAAGTGGGGTCGTCTATCGCGGCGAGTCTCTGTGCGGACCACGAGGTCGTGGTCGTCGACCGCGACAGCGACCGCGTGGAGTCGCTCACCTACTCGCTCGACGTCCTGCCGGTCGAGGGCGACGGCGCGTCGCTTGAGACACTGACCGAGGCAAGCGTCGGGGACGCGGATATGGTCATCGCGTGTACCGACAACGACGAGACGAACATCGTCGCCTGCGGCACCGTCAAGACCATCTCGGAGGCGTTCACCATCGCCCGCGTCCGCAACACCAAGTACCTCGACACGTGGAACAACGCCGAGGGCGCACTCGGTGTGGACCTGATGGTCGGGACGAACCTCCTGACCGCGCGGAGCATCTCCCGTGTCATCGGTCTGCCGGCGGCCCACGACGTCGACACCTTCGCCGATGGCCTCGTCAGGATGGCCGAGTTCACCATCCACGACGACAGCCCGGTCGCCGGCACGACGGTCGCGGCGGCCGACCGGTTCGACTCGCTGACGTTCGCCGCCATCATCCGTGACGACGACGTCGTGATCCCGCGTGGTGATACGTGCCTGCTGGACGGGGACCGTGTCGTCGTCATCGGCTCCCCCGAGAGCGTCGGTGACTTCGCCACGACGATGCGAGGCGATATCGGCAGTATCGACGACGTGCTGATCGTCGGCGGTAGCGACATCGGGCGACAGACCGCCGACGTCCTCTCGGAGGAAGGTATCGGGACACGACTCATCGAACCCGCTCCCGAACACGCCCGAGTGCTGGCCGAGGCGCTCCCCGACACGACCGTCCTCAACGCCGACCCGACCGATCAGGAGTTCCTCGAACGCGAGCACATCGCCGAGGTCGACGTCGTCGTCGCCGCTCTGGGCAACGACGAGCAGAACCTGTTGGCCGGGCTGTTAGCCAAACGGATGGGGGCCGACCGTGCGATTGCCGTCGTCGAGGAGGGGTCCTATATCGACCTCTTCGAGGCCGTCGGTATCGACGTGGCCGTCAATCCGCGCAAGGCTATCGCCGAGGAGATAACGCGGTTCACCCGCGAACGACACGCCGAGAACGTCGCGATGCTGGAGAGCGACCGTGCCGAAGTCCTCGAGATAGAGGTCGACGAGGCGAGCGTCCTGACGGGACGGCCCATCGCCGAGTCCATCGGTGACCTCCCGGACGGTGTCGTCATCGGCGCGATAACCCGCGACGGGGCGTTCGTCCAGCCGCGTGGCGACACCGTGATAGAGCGTGGCGACCACATCGTCGTGTTCGCCGATACCGACGTTCTCGACGACGCGATGACAGACCTATGAGCCGCTCCGTCACTCCCACGCTCCGGGTCGACTGGCGCGCGTCGGTCAGCCTCGTCGGGACCGTCGTGAAGTATCTCGCCGTACCGCTTTCGATTCCGCTCGCCGTCGCACTCTACTACGCCGAACCGGTCGCCCCGTTCGTCGGGACCATCGCACTCGTCCTCGCCGCCGGGTTCGGGCTCGAACGACTCGACCCCGACCCCGACTTGGGGGCACGCGAAGGGTTCCTGATGGTCGCTATGACGTGGCTCGCCGTCGGCCTCTTCGGGACTGCCCCGTACCTCATCGCCGGCAACGGCACCGTCGCCAGCCCGGTCAACGCGTTGTTCGAGTCGATGTCCGGGTTCACCACGACCGGGGCGACGGTGATGAACAACATCGACACCAGCTATCACTCCCACGCGATTATGCTGTGGCGACAGCTCAGCCAGTGGCTCGGGGGGATGGGCATCGTCGTCCTCGCCGTCGCCATTCTGCCCGAACTCTCCGTCGGTGGGGCACAACTGATGGACGCCGAAGCGCCCGGCCCGGGCATCGAGAAGCTCACTCCCCGAATACGGTCGACCGCGCGCGTCCTGTGGCTCGCGTACTTCGGATTCACGGTGCTTGAGTTTCTCCTGTTGGTCGCTGTCGGGCCGCACGTGCTCGACTGGGCCCCGAACATGACACTGTACAACGCTGTGGCACACCCGTTGACGACCCTTCCCACTGGCGGGTTCTCTCCCGAGGCGCGAAGCATCGAGGCGTTCTCGGCGGCCGCGCAGTGGGTCATCATCCCGTTTATGGCCGTCGCCGGGACGAACTTCGCGCTGTTCTGGAAGGCGCTGCGCGGCGACTGGCGCGTGTTCGGCCGCGACAGCGAGTTCCGCACCTACGCCGGTGCGATGGCCGTCCTGACCGCGATACTGACCGGCCTGCTCTTTTCGGGGTTGGGCCTCGCCGAGACGCCGACTATCGCCCCCATCGTCGATCAGGTCGAGGACTCGGTCCGCCACGCCGTGTTCCAGACGCTCGCCATCGTCACGACCACCGGGTACGCCAGTATGGACTTCAACACCTGGAGCGCCCCGGCGAAGTACGTCCTGTTGTTCGGGATGTTCATCGGTGGCTCCGCCGGATCGACCGGCGGGGGGATCAAGATCGTCCGCTGGCTCGTGATCTTCAAATCCATCAAGCGGGAGCTGTTCTCGACGGTCCACCCCGAGGCCGTCGAACCCGTTCGCCTCGCCGGGCGCTCCCTCGACGAGAGCGCCGTTCGCGGCATCCACGCGTTCACGCTGCTGTACCTCAGTATCTTCTTCGTCGGGACGGTGTTGTTGTTCTGCACCGCGTGGCTCGGGGGGTACGAGTTGGCGATGCTCGATGGTATCAGCGCCGCCGCCTCCGCCGTCGGGAACGTCGGGCCGGGATTTGGCGACGTCGGCCCGATGAACGGCTACGTCCAGTTCCCCGCCACCTCGAAGCTCCTGTTGATCTTCCTGATGTGGGTCGGGCGTCTGGAGATTCTCCCCGTGTTCGTCCTCCTGACGACGGCGTACTGGCGGTCGTAGACGGCAATACAGCCGTCTGCGTGCGGCGGTCTTGATCGCTATTTTTCCCGCGCGGGACTGCGGGACAGTCCGGTGTCCACGGGAATCCTCCAAGGGTCTATTTACGACCGGCCGTAAGGGCGGGTATGTCGACTGGCGTCGTCCTGTTGAACTTCGGCGAACCGTCGACGGCCGAGCGCGAGCGTCGTGGACTACCTCGAACGCATCTTCTACTCGAACATGGACATCGAGGAGAATCCCGAGATGACCGAGGAGAGCGCCCGTGAGCGGGCGGGCAAACTGGCTCAGCGCCGGGCCGGGAGCCTCATCGAGGAGTACGGCGAAATCGGCGGCGGGTCGCCGCTGAACGAACAGGCCGCGGGGCAGGCCGAGGCGCTGACGGTCGAACTCGACAACCGCGGCTACGACGTCGAGACCTACACCGGGATGCTCTACACCGAACCGTTCACCGACGAGGCGGCCGCACAGGCCGTCGCCGACGGCCACGACGAGGTGCTGGGTCTCCCCATCTACCCGCTCTGTGGCCCCTCGACGACGAACCTCTCGCTGGACAAACTTGACGAGGGCCTCGACGCGGCGGGCTTCGACGGCGAGTACCACCAAGTCAGCGGCTGGCACAAACACCCCACCTACAACCGCCTCCGGGCGGACAACATCCGGGCCTACGCCGACGAGGCCGGCGTCGACCTACAGGACCCCGACACCGAACTGTTCTTCTCCGCGCACGGGACACCGCAGTACTACCTCGAAGAGGGGAGTCGCTACGACCGCTACGTCGACGAGTGGTGTGCCGGGATGGCCGGGATGCTCGGCGTCGAGGAGTACACGCTCGGCTTCCAGAACCACGACAACCGCAGCGACGTGCTCTGGACGGAACCGGACATCGAGGCGGCCATCGAGGACGTCGACGCCGACCGGGTCGTCGTCGAACCGGTGAGCTTTATGCACGAACAGAGCGAGACGCTCGCGGAACTGGACATCGACCTCCGCGAAGAGGCCGACGAAGCGGGGCTGGAGTTCTACCGCGTCCCCATCCCGCACGACGACGACCGGTTCCCGTCGGTGCTCGCGGACCTCGCCGAACCGTTCCTCGCGGACTTCGACCCGGGCTACTTCCAGTTCCGGCAGTGTCAGTGTCGGGACGAACCGGGGACGATGTGTCTGAACGCGCCGGACCCGGACTGGGACTGAGAGCGTCGCTGTCGCTATTTTTGGCGTGAGCGTCGAAGACGAAGGCGGACGAGGAGTGGTGGCCGTCCGGACGGCCGACCCCGGGAGTCGCGTCGCGGCCGAGCAGCGAGGCGGAGTTGTGTGCCGGCGTGACGAGAAAAGCGTCTTACCGGCAGGCGTTACTTACGGCGGCAGGCTAATAAATCACCCTGACTCGGTCACCGCCGTCGGTCGGCGAGGGCGGGGAACTCCTCGCGGGTCGCCACCACCGTCTCGGGGTCCACCTCGGCGGTGACCAGCGTCGGGTCGTCGTCGCTGCCGGCCAGCACCGTCCCCCACGGGTCGTACACCGTCGACCGGCCCAGAAGCGTCGCGTCGTCGAACTCGCCGACGCCGTTGGCCGCCGCGACGTAGACGAGGTTCTCGACGGCCCGCGCCCGTGGGAGCAACTGCCAGTGTTCGACCCGCGGGTACGGCCACGCGCTCGGCACGGCGATCAGTTCCGCCCCCTGATCCACCAAGTCGCGGTACAACTCGGGGAAGCGCACGTCGTAACACGTCGTCACGCCGAGGGTGACGCCGGCCACCTCCGCGGTCGGTACGCGCTCGCCGGGGGTCAGTAGCTCCTGTTCGGCCGAGCCATAGCCAAAGAGGTGGTGTTTCCGGTAGACTAGCTGGCGGTCGCCGTCGGCGTCGAAGACGACGGCGGTGTTCGCCAGTCCCTCCGGGGCCGGCGTGGGCGCGACGCCGCGTTCGGCGGTCGCGGCGAGGTCCTCGACGACGGTGCCGGCCACCACGGCGACGCCCGCCTCGGCGGCGACGGCCGACATCGCGGACAGCGTCTCGCCGTCGAGTCCCTCGGCGACGCGGGCGTAGCTATCGAACGCGAAGTAGCCCACGTCGAACAACTCGGGGAGGACGACGAGGTCACAGTCGGCGGCGGCCCGGACGGCCGCGACGGCGCGTTCGCGGTTTTCCGCTATGTCACCGGGTTCGATCTGTATCTGGGCCAGCGCGACCCTCATAGCCTCAGCCCGAGGTCCTCGAACAGCGCGTCTTCGAGGTTGTCGAACTCGCGTTCGAGGTTCCGTTTGAAGTAGCGTTCGACCCCGGGGACGCGTCCCTCGACGGTGAACTCGTTGGTGAGTCGCGTCCCGGTGTCGGTCGGTTCGAGGGTGTGTTCGCCGACGACCTGCATCACGCGCGACCGGCCGGTGAACTTGACGTAGCGCGGCGGGTCCCGTTCGACGTCCTCCGTGTCGACTTCGACCGTCTTGTTGATGAGCGGGATGGGGAGTTTGACCGTCCACGTGGCCTTGCGGCCGTCCTCGTCGTCGAGGTCGAACCCCGTCACGACGCTGATCGGCCGGGCGCGCTTCTCGGGGTCGACGATGAACGCCCAGACAGCCTGTGGATCGGCCGGAATCTCCATCACGCGCTCGACACGGATCGTCATACCAGTCCCTGCGTGCCGGAGCGCAAAAAAGTCACGTCACGCCCGGGTGACACGCCAGGTCGTCGACTTCGCGCGGCCCCACTTCTCAATCTCGACCTCGTCGGACTTTTCGGCGAGTTTCGGCAGGCGGACGCCGACCTGCTTTGCCGACAGCCCGATCCGCTCGGCGATCTGCTTGGCGCGGACGTAGCTCTCGCCGGAGCCGACGCGCTCGCGGAGGTCCTCGACGATGCGCCGGTCTTCTTCGCTTAGTTCGCTCATACTCGGACGTAGGGGTTGCAGAATAAAAACCGTTTGTTCAATGGGAATCGTACACGTGCAGCGCCGCGATAGAGAGCGACCCGGCAAGTACCGCCAGTCCGAACCCGCCGGCGGCGACGATCTGGTCCTCGGCCGCGACGTACATAATCCCGGCCCCGACGATTGCGAGTGCGCCGAACAGCATCGAGAGCCCGATGCCCATATCCGACGCCGTAGCTGTCTCTGCCATAGGCGCCGGTATCACCACTCGACAGTTAAGTTTACTGGATCGTGGTGTGCTGGGACTCCTCGTTCAGCGCGAGGTTCGTCGCTATCTCGGCGTTCCGAACGGCGTACTCGGCGGTCTGCTGGAGGCTGACGAGCACTTCGCGGACCTCGAGTAAGTCGGTGTTGTCCATCTCCGGCAGGTCGTCGAGTATCTCCTGCACTCGGTTGCCGATGCCCGAGAACTGCTCGCGCACCTCGATGGCGGTGTTGTAGTCCCGTTCGACCGCCGCCTCGACGGCCATCTCGGTGAGTTCGTTGACCTGATCGGTGAAGTCACGGATCCGTTTCATCGTCGCGGAGTCGACTTCGAGCGTGTTGTTCTCCGACTCCAAGGCGATCTCGGCGATGTCCTCGGCGTTGTCCGCGGTCAACTCGAGGTTCTTCGCGATAGAGCGGTAGCCGATCAGCGGGAACCCGTCGTCCAGCCCCACGGCGCGGGCGAGGTTGGGGTTCTGGTAGGAGGTGAAGATCAGCCGCAACATCAGGACGAATATCTTGTTGGCCTGTCGCTCGCGGTTGAGCGCTCGCTGTGCGAGGTCGGGGTTGCCGTGAGCCAGCGCTTTGACCGCCTCGTTTCGCATCGTCGACCCCGTCGACTCCAGACGCTCGATGAGGTTGTCAAGCGTGAAGTCCTCCGGATCGACCGAACACCGGATGGCGATTCGCTCGGGCGTCTCCTCGATGACGCCCAGCCCCATCAGTTGGGTCTCGGCGTTGTAGACGGCGTTGATGTGTGCGCTGTCGAGGGTCGCGTCCTCGCCGGCGTCGACGTGGATGATCCGCCGCCCGAGGACGTACTGGGCGACGATGGCCCGTTCGAGGCTGTCGGCGTCCAGATCGGCGGTGTGGATGATCGCTTCCGACTCCTCGGACTGGACGGACTCGGGCAGCACCGTCAGCGTCCCCTTGTCGCCGATACGGAGCGACACTTCGTCGCCTTTCTCGACGTCGTGGTTGCTTGTCCACTCCGCCGGGAGCGTCATCGCCAGCGTCGACGGACCCAACCGCTGAACCTTTCGCGTTTCCATACTGTATTAGGTTAGCCGGACGACCTTAATTGTATCCAATTATGTGGGGTCACAGGTGATGATCTACCCCCGATTGAAGCGCGCTCAGACGACTTCCATCAGTCGGCGCTCGAAACGTCCGACCCGGACCCGGAGCCAGCCCCGTAGCTTTTCGTCCAGTTCCGGGTCGCCCGTGTCGACCCGTAATACGCCCAGTTCGTCGAGTTTGGTCCGCGTCGCCACCACCTCGACGGCACACTGTCGGATCACGGCCGGCGATAGCTGTGGGTTCCCGCGCCCGAAGACGAACCCCTGTCCGCCGATCGGCGAGACGACGACGACGTTGTCCTCGCCAAGCGCGTCCAGAATCTCGGCCTCGCTGGCGTCGGCGACCAGCACCTCGCCGTCCCGCACCACGTCGACGCCCAGCGGCGACTTCTCGACGCCCATCGCGTCCGCGACGGCCCCGAGGGTCCCGCCCGGACCGAGGACGTACGTGGTGCCGGGCCGCACCGACTCGGCGAAGCCCTCGGCGACTGCCTCGACGGTCCCGCCGGCCAGTTGCTTGCTCGATTGGCGCTGTTCGGCCCGGGGAACGGCGACGACTGCCCGGAGTTCCGAGCGGACGGTCCCCTCGCGGTAGGCGTCCTCGTCGATGTCGTTGACCTCGCCCTCCGTCGTCGTCTCGAAGGTGGCGGCCACCTCGCCCGCGGCCCGCGGCGTCACGCCGAACACCGACGAGTACACCTTCACGCCCGCCGGCACGCCGAACATCGGGACCGGGTCCGCGGGACTGTCCTCGTCGGTGTAGCCCAGCGCTTCGGCCACGTCCACGGCGGTCCCGTCCCCACCGACGAACAGCACGAGGTCGACGCCCGCCTCCCGGAACGCGGCGACTGCCGCCCGCGTGTCCTCGGGCGTGGTCTCGGTGAGCGACGCGTCGGGGCCGGCCGCCGGCGTCGTGACCACCGTCGGGTCGAACCCCGCCTCGCGGGCCGCGTCCGCGCCCATCACGCCTGCGGCGGTGCGTATCTCGGTGTCCGGCGCGAGCGCCGCCAGACGCTCCAGCGCGACCGTGGCGCGTCCGTTCGCCCGCGGTTCCGCACCCCGCTTGCGGGCCGCCGCGACCTTCCCGTCGGTACCCTTCAGGCCGACCCGACCGCCCATCCCCGCGACCGGATTGACCACGAGGCCGATTGTCCTCATCGGTTCGACGGTAGTGGCCCTGACCCAAAAGTCACACGCGCGTCTGACTGAGATTTATATCCGACGGCGGTGGCGTTGTAAATACGTCGGGGGATGTTTGAAACAGTGTTCACGTTCGTCGCGAAGCTCCGGGGTGGGGCGCGCGGCGACGACGAGAGACGCACCGACAGTACGACCGACAGACTCGCGCTGGCCCGCGAACTCGCCACGGCCGGCGAACCGCTCCGGGCCGCCCACCACTACAGCGCCGTCGTCGAGGCCGACCCGGAGAACGCGACGGCCCACCGGGAGTACGCGGCGTTGCTCGCCGAGCAGTCCTACGTCGAGAGCGCCGCCCGCCACTACGAGCGCGCGCTCTCGCTGGCCGGCGACGAGGCCGTCCGCGAGGAGTACGCGTCCCTGCTCGCCGAGAAGGGCGAGGACCGCAAACTGGCCCGCGCGGCCGCCGACTGATAGTGTTTCTTGTAGGTCATTTCGGTATCGACCGCCCGAGTCCGGGCAGTCGCGCCGGTCCACAGCTACAAGAAACACTATGAGGCCGGTCGACCGACTCACTTTTGAGGAGCGCGCCGGAACGGGCGTGTATGTTGGTGCCACTCGCGGAGTCGACCGCGACAGTGAACGGAGCAGTGATCAACGCCGTCGGGGCCGTCGTCACGGTGGGCAGCATCGCGCTGACGCTGGCGTGGTTGGCCGGTCTCTACCGCGACTGATTGTCGGCCGAGACTCACTCCTCGACCGGGTCGACCCGCTCGCTGAGCCACGCCGCGGCGTCCTCGACAACCGCCTCGTCGGTGCCCGATAGCTTGACCCGGACGTGGTCGCCGGGGTAACAGCCGACGGTCACGTCGAACGCCGCCCGGAGCGCCTCGATGCGGTCGAGCAGCGCACTCTCGGGTTCGGCGGCCCGGACGATTCGGACGTGGTCCCGTTCGCCCGCGAAGTCGTCGGCTATCTCCTCGAACATCCCTTTCATCTCCTCGGGGACGCCCGGGAGGACGTACACGTCCCGATGTGTGCCCCCGGCGCGACGCCGACGGGGTTCGGAATGAACGTCGCGCCAGCCGGAATGTCGGCCGTCCCGTCGGTGAGGTCCTCGCGGGCGTAGCCGCCGTGCTCTTCGATGTACTGCAGCGCCGCCTCGCTCGTCTCTAGGTCCTGTCCGAACGCCGCGGCGACGGCCTCCATCGTGATGTCGTCGTGAGTCGGCCCGATGCCGCCGGTGACGACGACGCCGTCGTACTCGGCGTGGTACTCGTTGACGACCTGTGCGATGTCGCTCGCCCGGTCGGGAACCACGGTGACCCGTTCGACGGAGACGCCGCGGTCGGTCAGTTCCGCCGCGAGCCACGCCGCGTTCGTGTTGACCGTGTCGCCCGAGAGGAGTTCGTCGCCGACGGTGACCAGCGCGAGGCGCATACCTCTCGTTGGCGGTCTCACCTCAAAACCGTGGCGCTCGCGTCATCCCATCCCCGGCGGGGGGCCGCTGTCGTCGTCCTCGATGTCGATGTCGACGTCTGCGTCCACGTCCTCGCGCTTGCGCCGCAGCGTCCGAATCTGCCGGTAGTAGTAGAGACTGCCGCCGATAGCGGCGGTGAGACCGATGGCGAACAGGCCGCCGAATATCAGCAGGTCACGGTCGAGGTAGTACTGGACGACCAGCGTGTCCGACTGGACGTCGTTCCACTGGAGGCGGGTCCGGCCGTCGACGGTCGTCTCGTTGAAGCCACCGGGGCTCACCCGCGCCAAAAGCGGGATGCCGACGCCGGTGCCCTCCGGGAGCGTCACGTTGTACGACCCCTTCCGGAAGGTCTGTACGAGCACTTCCTTGTTGTCCTGTTGGACGGTGAACGCGAGTTGTCCCCGTTCGGCCGGCAGTCCCAACCGGGTCCGTTCGTTGTTGGAACTGACGTTGAACGCCGAGGCGTTGACGACCGTGCCGTTGGTGTAGCGGAACTGTATCGCTCGGATCTCAAGCGGTTCACGGCTCCCCAGCGCGTCCTCGCGGTAGACGTCCATCCGCGTCTGGTTGGTGACGTTGTAGACGGCCTGATACCGGTCGTCGGTGACGTTTATCGAGACGTTCGCGTTCGTCTCCCAGTCGTAGGTCGCGTTCTCGCCCAAGTCCTCCTCCGAGGGGCCGCCGCCGAGACAGCCAGTGATACCGATCAGCGCCACGACGGCGAGCGTCGCCCACAGCCTCCGGTTCATTTGACGACGGCTAGTAGCTCCGCGGACAGATACGTTCCGATACTGGCGACCAGTCCCGGCGGGTCCGTCCCCTCGCCGCAGACGATGGACTGCTCCAGCAACCCGAGGCGTTCGACGGTGACGATGTCCTGTGCGTGGCCGGCGCGGTTGACCGTCGCGCGGACCTCCGCTCTGGTCGCGCTGTTGACGTTGACACGACCCGGGCCGTCGCCCCGCCGCCAGTCGTACAGTCGGTCACGCTCCGCGTCGCCAGTCGGGCTTCGCCGTCTTCCTCGACGAACCGCAGCGGCAGGTGCTGGACGAGGCCGAAGCGCGTCCGAATCTGCTCGGGGGTCCCCTGTCCGAGGCCGATGTTGTCGGCCGGGATGCGGACCGGTTCGCCCGCGTCGAGCGTGAACCCGTCGTCGTCCCACGATTCGAGGGTCCCGTAGCACACGTCGCCGTCCTCGCGGTGGGCGGTTATCTCGCCGAACTCCTCCCGGAGGACGTTCCGCGCGGCGACGGCGTCGGGGCCCTCGACGGTCACCGACGGGAAGTCGTCGTCCCGGATGCCGACGGAAAACTCGACGTCGAGTTCGCCGATGCTGTTGCCGACGAGCGACCGCAGCGAGTCGAGCGACCGCTCGCGAGCGTCGCCCTGCACGTAGCACTTGGTCGCGAGTACGACCATCAGGCCTCCAGTTCGTCGATGTCGACGTTGAGTTCGTCGCTCAGGTCGTCGATTCGCTCGTCCATCGCGTCGACGAGCGCGGTGTTCTCCATCGACTCCATCTGGTTGCCACAGTCGGGGCACTCGAAGCCGAACTCCATCGCCTCGCCGAACTCGAAGCGGATGCCACAGTGCTCACAGAGGTAGAACTCGTGGTCGAGTTCGTAGCGCCGGCGCTCGTCGAGGGCCTCCAACAGGCGCTCCATCTCCTCTTCGAGTTGCTCGGGGATGTTCTGGTACTCGAAGGTCCAGAGGTAGGTCAACCATCCCGAGTCCTCGTCCCGGAGCCGTCGGTAACTCGCCAGGTCGTTCTCGTAGAGGATGAACAGCGCCCGGCGGACGTCGTTGAGTTCGAGTCCGAGTTCCTCGGCCAGTTCCTCGTCGGTCACTTCGCCGTCCGGCGGCGCCGCCGCGACGGGCATCCCCTTCGGGCCGACGAGTTCGTGGAGGTACTTCTGTATGACGGGGTCCTCCAGTAGATCCTCAAAAGCCATTTGTGCGTACCTGCGCCCGTCGTTCGGTTAAGTCTTTAGCTTTGCGCCCCGGTGGGGCGTGCCCGCCGCGTCCCATACTGTTTCTTGTAGGTCGTTTCGGTATCGACCGCCCGCATTCGTGCGGTCGAACCGGTAGACAGCTACAACAAACAGTATCAGTCCTCGCCGTCCGCCTCGGCGAGGCGTCGGCGGAGCGCGTAGGCCGTCCCGCCGGCGACGCCCAACAGCCCCGAGAGACCGGTGAATCCGGGCCCGAACCCGCTGGCGGTATTGGATTCGGTCGTCGTCCCGCCGGACCCGGCGTCGGCGCTGACGGTGACCGTCCCCTCCGCCAGCGTCTCGCCGTCGCGCCCCGGACGACGACGTCGTACTCGCCGCCGCCGCCAATGGACGCCGACAGCATCCCCGAGTAGTCCGACTCGCCTGCCGGGATGCGGACCAGTTCGGTCGCGGATACCTCGCCGTCGACGACGACTTCCAGCAGCGTCCCGCCGACGGTACTACCCGTGTTCTCGCCCGTGACCGAGACGAACGGTTCGCCGAAGCCAACCGCCGAGGACAGCGAGACGCTGACGGACTGGTTCGGGCCCTCGTAGGCCGGCAGCGAGTCCGCCTCGCCGTCCTCGGGCGGCCGGAACCGGACGGCCATCCCGCCGCTGGTCACCATCGACGCCGACAGCGTCGTCGACTCGTCGACGATGACCTCTTCGACAGTCACGTCCGTCAGGTTCGTGTCCCACTCGGCGTCGGGGCCGTCGCTGTACATCTCGGCGACGTACTCGCCGTCGAGGAACGACAGCGGAATCTCTAGCGCCCGGCCCGTGTCGCCGGTCATCGCGCCGAGGAACCACTCCTCGCCCTTCCGGCGGGCCGTCACGGTGTACTCGCCGATTTCAGCGTCGACGACGACGGTGTCGTCCCACCCGGCCGCTGGCACGTCCTCGACGAACTGGAAGGCCGGGTCGGCTGGTTCGCGGATAGGCGACTCCGGCGGGTCGGGCATCGGGTCGCCGGGGTCGGTGATGGCGACGGCGTCGAGGTACGCGCCGCCGCCGTCCTCGGGCGTTTGCCGCAGCGTGACGGTGCTCTCGCCGGCCGGGAGCGTCACCGTCTCGCTGGTCGACTCCCACGTGTCCCACCGTTCGGTCGTCGGGAACCCCATCGTGGTCGTCGTCTCGTCGGTCTCGAGCGTCAGCGACCCCTCGCCCGGCGTCTCCCGCGAGTACCGGACGTGGATATCGTACTCGCCGCTCTCGGGGACGTCCGTCGCGGTGAACGAGACGCTGGACCCGTCGCTGGTCTGTGCCGGGTCGAAGAGACGTAGCCGGCGGCCTGTGCGTTGGCCCACCGCGCGCCGGTGCCGACGTCCGAGCGCTCGCCGAACTCGGCCTGAGTCACCTGGCCGAGGGCGACGCTGTCGTCGCTGTCGTCGAGGTAGGACGCGACCACGTCGGCGGCCATCTGGAGGCCGCTGAGGTAGGTGGGGTACATCGCCAGTTGCTTGGCGCGGGTGGTCTCGATGCCGCCGCTGCCCGAATCCATATCGAAGATGCCGGGCGTGTACTCGACGGGACCGGCGACCATCCGCGTGAACGGGAAGGTGACGTGGTGGCTCGGGTCGATGCCGCCGAAGGAGTCGTACTCCTGCCCGCGGACACCCTCCTTGGTCATCACGTTGGGGAACCGACGGCGCTCGCCGGTCGGTTTGACCGGTTCGTGGACGTTGAGCATCTGGCGGTTCGCGGCCGCCTCGCGGTAGACGAGGTGGTGGTGGTTCACCAGCGGTTGACAGTGGTGGTTGTGGGTCACGTCGTCGACGCTGACACCGTTGTCGGCGACGTAGCCGGTCTTGATCGAGTGGATGCCCAGGTCGTCGTAGTAGGCAAAGGCGCTGTCGCCGTCGGTCAACTGGGACTCGTAGTTCGTGGTGTTACCCGCCGTCTCGTTGTGGGCGGTCATCTCGACGGGCGGGTCGAGGCTCGCCCCGAACTCGGTGACTTCCTCGATGTCGAAGTCGCCGTAGGTCTGGTCGAAGTCCATCGTATCGCCCGAGCCGGGATAGGAGTCCCAGCCCTCGTTCCAGCCCTCGACGAGGACGCTGTCGATGCCGTGCTCGCTGGCGAACTCCATGTATTGTTTCATCCGCGCGGTCTGTGCGCCGTGGTTGCCGCTGTCGGGGCCGTAGTACTGCCACGTCGCCCGCTCGGTGATCATCAGCCACCAGATGCCGACGTACTTCTGGGGTGTGATCCAGTCGACACCCTGCGGGAAGTCCTCGGGGTCTCTGGGCTCGTTGCAGTTGACGATCAGGCTGGACTCGATCAGCCCGCCCGCTCGGTCGGTTATCTGGAGGGTCCGCCACGGCGTCCGGTGGGGTGCCGAGGCGGTCACCTTCGTCCCGTCGGGAAGCGGCGCGAGGTCGGTCGTGAGCGTCGTGCCGCCGTCTTCGGGGACGACGCCCATCGAGGCGTAGTCGACCAGTTCGGCCTCGTGGAGGCTCATATAGTTGCCGTCGTCGGTCCGCATCGTGATCGGCGTGTGCGCGCCGCCCGTCGGACTGCTCCCGCCGAGGTCGCTCAGCGGCGTCTCCTTGTACTCGTACTCGTAGCTGTCGAAGTCGTGTTCGATCCACCACGAGGTCGGATCGCCGTCGACGGCGAACTGCGTCCGCTCGCTCGTGACGACGAACTCGCCGAAGCCGCTGTCCTCGGGGAAGACGTACCGGAAGGCGATGCCGTCGTCGAAGACGCGGATCACGACCGTCAGCGCGCGGCCGGGGTCTGTCTCCTCTTCGAGGCCGACCCGTCGCTCGACGTGGTTGTCCCTGATCTCGTCGTACTGGTCCCAGACCGGCGTCCACGTCTCGTCGACCGTCTCGGACTCGCTGCCGGTGACCGTGAGGCCGCCGTCCAGCGAGGGCTGGTTCTGGAACTCGAAGCCGAGTTCGGAGTCGCCGACCAGCGTCGTCCCGTCGCGTTCGACGCTGTAGGTCGGCGTGCCGTCCTCGACGTCGAGGGTGACGGTGATCGCCCCGTCCGGCGACGTGACCGTCTGGACGGGGTCGTCGTGGCCGTCGGTGACCTGTGCCGCCGCCGCGGGCGGTACTGTCAGCGAGTACGCTGCTGCCGCCGCGAGCGACGACAGCCCGCCGAGATACCCCCGGCGGCCGATGTCCGGTGTCGATGGTGTGTTGTGGTCCATAGTGGTAGGTGTCCGCGCCGCCGCGGTAGCGACGCGCGGTCGTGTCTAAGACGCTCCTCGCGGCACGGGCTTCACTCTTCGGTCTCCTCGCGGTCCTCGTCGTCCAGCACTCGCCGGGCCGCGTACGCCGCCCCGCCGGCGGTGCCGAGGACGCCTGTGACCGTCCCGAATCCGGGCCCGTCGCCCGCGGTGGTCTCGGCACCCTCGTCGTCGGTCGTCGCGCCGCCGTCGGTCGTCGTCTCCGTCTGCGTTCCCTCGTCGTTCCGGTCTCCGTCGTCGTCACCACTCCCGTCGCCGTCGTCGCCCTCTCCGTCTCCGGTTTCGCCTTCGCCCTCGCCGTCCTCGGCGGCGACGGGGACGAACGGTATCGACGCGCGTTCGTCGGCGGTGTAGGCAAGGGCCTCGGACTGGGGGACGCCCTCGGGTGTGATGGCGTCGACGACGTGGTGGTTCATCTCGTCGTCGCGGCCGCCGCCGAAGGTCCACCCGGCGCTCTCGGCGGCTATCTCCCGGGTCAGTCCCGGGCCGTAGGAGTCGTGGCCGAGAATCAGCGGCGCTATCTCGGCGTCGCGCACGTCGCCGGCCATCGCGTCGGCGGGGAACTCGACGGCGATGGCGTTCAGGTCCGCGTGGCCCTCCGCGTCGACCTCCTGTGAGACGACCGAGCCGTCGGCCGCCTCCAGCGCCTGAATCTCGAAGCCGTTGACCATCAGGCGGTAGTGGTACGGGTCGGCGAAGTTCGCCCGGACGCCCTCGCGGGCGGCCGTCGCCGTCGGCGCGTCCGTCGCCGCCGGGTCGCGGATGTACACCTGGAGGTTGTGGACCGAGAAGCCCAACTCGGAGCTCCACGGGTTCTCGATGGCACCGTTGAGGTAGTAGACGAATCGGTAGTCGTCGGCGGTGGCGTACAGTTCGACACGAGTGATGTCGTAGGCCCCGTCCGGAATCTCCTCGCTACCGGGGTAGGTGTAGCTTCCCGGGCCGTGGTCGTCGCCGGTCGGGTCGTCCCAGCTATCGATCAGGTCGCCCGAGAACCCCGCGAGCGAGAGGTACGGGAGCGCGTCCCCGTCTTCCAGCAGCGCCGACTGGTCGCCGCCCTCGGGGACGACCATGTCGACGACCGCCGGGTCGGTCCCGTCGCTGCCGCCGCCGAAGGTCGTCTCGTCGGCCTCGGCGGCCACCTGCCGGACCGCTCCGGGGCCCTCGGCGTCGTAGCCGAACACCAACGGCGCTATCGACCCGTTGCCGATGGTGCCGCCGACGGCCGATTTCGGGACGGAGGCGGTGATAGTGTTCATCCCCCGGTAGGCCGCGACCCGAACGTCCTCGGAGACGACGGACCCGTCACCGGCCTCGACGACACTCTCGCCCTCGAACCCGGAGACGACGACGCGGTAGTCATAGGGGTCGGCGAAGGCGGCGTTGGTGCCCTCCCGGCCCGCAGTCGCCGTCGGGCCCTCACCGTCAGGCGTGGCGACGTACACCTGACAGTGCTGGAGCGAGAACCCGTAATCGCCGTCGAGCGGGTTCCTCAGGGGCTCGGCCATCGCAAAGTCGAAGCGGTAGCGGTCGCCCTCGTCGTAGACGGCGACGGATTCTACGTCGAGGCTCCCCTCCTCGAAGTCGTCGCCGGTCGGGTAGGTGTAGCTTCCCGGGCCGTGGTCGTCGCCGGTCGCGTCCTCGAAGCGTTCGACCAGTTCGCCGCTCAGCGGGTTCCCGAGCGTGACGTACGGGATGGCGGGACTGTCGCCGCCGAGGGCGTCCGCGTTTCCGATGCCCTCCGGCGTCAGTACGTCGAGCACCTGCGGGCCGTCGTCGGCGACTTGCGCCACGTTGCCCGGTTGCTCGGAGTCGTAGCCGGCCATCGCCACGGCCAGTTGCTTCTCCGCCAAATCGTCCGGCACCGCCGTCTTGGGCACGTCGAGTCGGACGGAGTGCGTCGAGGGACTGGCGAACACCGACCCCTCGGCGACGAACGCGCCGTCGGCCGTCTCGACGCGCGCCCCGTTCTCGCCGTCGCCGACGACGCGGTACTGGTAGGGTTCGGTCAGGTCGGCGCCGACGCCCTCCCGCGCCGCGGCCGACCCGCCGGCGTCGGTCGGATCACGGAGGTACACCTGAATGTGCTGGTCGCCGAACCCGCCGGCGAGGCCGGTGCTGTTCTCTATCGGGCCGTCGACGGTCACCCGTAGCTGGTACTCCTCGGCCGTCTCGTAGAGGTCGAAGCCGGTCAGGTCCAGCGCGCCGTCGCGACGCCCTCGGGGTAGGCGGCGTCGCCCGCGCCCGTGTCGTCGCCGACTTCGTCCGTGACGCCAGCGACGTGGGTGCCCAGTCCCGACAGCGACGGCGTCTCGAGCACCGCGACGGCGTCGACGTCGACGGTCGTCGTCTCGCCGTCGGCGTCGACGCCCACGTCGGACCCAGATATCAGGTCGGTCGTCCCGACCGGCCCCCTGAGGTCGACGCGTTTGGACTCCTCGGCGAAGTTGAGCACGACGACGACCGTCTGGTCGCCGGCGTCGCGGCCGAACGCGAGGACCTGTTCGTCGTCGGCCTCAAAGTACGCGCCCACGAGGTCGGCGTCGAACTGGAGGGCGTCTATCTCCTCGCGGGCCTCGCCAAGCGCCCGGTAGAACGCGAGGTGGTCCTCGTCGTACTCCTCCCAGTTCATGAACGAGCGGAAGTGTCCCTTCTCGTCGAGTCGCGGGTCGGCGTAGTCGGCGATGGCGCGTTCGGCCCCGTAGTAGACCATCGGGATGCCGGGGAGCGTGAACGTCGCCGCGGCCGCGGCCTTCTCGGCGGCGAGGCTGTTGTCGTCTAGGTACCGCCGGGTGTCGTGGTTCTCGATGTACTGGAGGAACACCTGCCCGTCCGGGACGCCCTCGATTCGGCGCTGTTCGACGGCGTCGAGTATCGCGGTGGCGTCGACGCCGCCCCGTCCGACTTCGACCAGCGCGCTGTGGAGTTCGTTGTCGAAGTGAATGTCGAACTCCTGCTCGGCGAAGCCGGCCTGATACGGGATGGTCTCGTCGAGCAAGAAGAAGTCGGCGTCGTTGCCGACGACGACTTCCCGGACCTCCTTCCAGAAGTCGTGGGCGACGCCGTAGGCGATGTCACACCGGAAGCCGTCGACGCGCTGTGACCAGAAGTCCGCCGCCGCGAGGATGTGCTCACGCAGGGCCACGTTCTGGTAGTTGATGTTCATCAGCGTGTCCCACCCGAAGTAGTTGTTCGGCGACCCGTCGGCGGTGCGCTCGAACCAGTTGAAGTATTTCGATCCCTGGAGGTTGGTTTCGGTGTCCTCGAAGAAGGGGTGGGTGATGTCGACGTGGTTGATGACGAGGTCGAAACAGACCCGGATGTCCCGCTCGTGACAGGCGTCGACGAACGCCTCGAAGTCAGCCATCGACCCGAGGGCGTCGGCGGTGTCGAAGTAGTTGATCGTGTCGTAGCCGTGAGGGCCGCCGGCGCGGTCCTCGCGGTGGCTCGCGGCCTCGACGATGGGCGTCAGCCAGATGACGTCGATACCCAGCGACTCGACGTAGTCGAGGTTGTCCGCGAGGTACTGGAAGTCGACCTCGCCCGGTTCAGAGCCGAACGACCGGACGAATATCTCGTACATCGTGGCGTTCTCTATCCACTCCGGGGGCTGGTCGACGTGGTCGACGCCGTCCTCGGGGTCCAAGGCGACCATCTGCGAGACGCTGTGGCGCTCGCCCGAAGCGACGGCGTAGACGTGCGCCCGTTCGTCGAGGTCGGCCGCGTCGACGGTGGCCGTCGCGCCGTCGACCGAAAGCGCGGACTCCTCCAGTGCGTCGCGGTCGTCGACGTAGAACTCCACGTCGAGGTCGGCGCTCGACAGCGCGCTGTCCGGGGCGCTTGCCGGGTTCGCCTCGACGGTGAACGTCCCGCTGTCGGCGTCGTACTCGCCGCGGGGGTTCACACGCGGCCGTCCGCCGGCGCTCTCGGGCGGTTCCGGGAAGGCTCTGACGGTCAGTTCGTGGGTCCCGTCCGGCGCGTCAAGTTCGAGGGTGTAGACGCCGGGAACGTCGGGGTCAAACTCCGCGACGTTGTCGCCCTCGTAGTCGTACTCGTCGGGGCTCTCGTAGAAGCCGTCGACGTCGCTGTCGGCGGGCGTCTCCGCGACGCGCCACTGGAAGGCGTCGTCGGCGTAGTTCTCAGGATCCCGCTCCGGGTCGGGGACCTGCGGCGCGAGGGTGTTGCGGCCGTCCGGGCCGCCGCCGCGGCGGTAGTCGACCGTCAGCGGGTCGACGAGTCTCTCGTCCGCACGCATAAACCGCGGCGGACCGGGGTGGTGGCTGTCGCCGTGGGTCCGCGCCGTTGTGAGTGCCTGTACGTCGCCGCCGAGACTGCCGAGAGCCGGAATCCCGGCGAGACCGGAGAGGTATGTGCGTCGTTGCATGGGGAAACTCCGTCCCGTGGTGTCCGCTGTCGGTCACCACTTCCGTGACCGCAGAAATCCCGCCCCTAAAAATCATCCGGTACACGGCGTCTCAGTCGGGATTACAACGGGTAATATATACTGACTGGCTGGCTAGTTAGGGTCGCTACGGACGGATTTCGGCCCTTCTCACTGGGTCCGTGCGTCGGCCAGCAGTTCCTGCACGGCCACCGGTTGCCCGCGTTCGCTTGAGACCATCGCCGCCTCGATGAGCGCCATCGACTGGAGGTTGGCCTCGACGTGGGTGGCCATCCGTTCGCCGCCGTCGACCCAGTCACAGAACTGCTCGATCAGCCACGCGTTCGTCCACTTCTCGCCAGAGTCGAGCGCCAGTGACTCCCCCTCGGGCGGGCCGCTGGCGTTGTGTCGCGGGGCGGCGTCGGGGTCGTAAGGATAGCGAGTCAACTCCCGGGCGTCGAGTTCCAGCGTGGCGTCCCGACACTCCGCGCGGACGTACTCGTTCTCCCAGCCGTTGAGCGCGACGGCGTTGGTCGTCGCCCCCTCGTAGGTGGCCTCGACGCCGTTCTCGAAAGTCATCGTCACCAGCGCCTGTGCGTCGCCGGCGAACTCGCTGTGGTCTGGGTTCCACGTCCGGGCGTACAGGCGCTCACACGGTGCGCCCGCCAGCGACGCGAGGATGTCGAGGTGGTGGACCCCGCCCTCGACGAGCAGGGGGTGGTCCATCTCGTACGGTCGGCCGGCGACCCACTCGTCACGCTGGCGGTAGCGCTGGGTGAACCGCATCACGAGGTAATCAAGCGGTCCGTCGGCGGGCGACCGGAGCCGCCGCCGCAGGGTCGTCTTGTCCCGGTCGAACCGGTGGCTCATCGTCACGGCCATCTTCGCGCCCGCGGCCTCGACCATCTCGGCTATCTCGACGGCCTCGGTTAGCGTCGGCGCGATGGGCTTCTCGGTCAGGAGGTCAAGCCCGTGTGCAAGCGCCGACTCGACCAGCGGTTTTCGGGCCGCCGGCGGGACCACTATCGTCGTAAAATCGGCGTCGTGGGACGAGAAAGCCGTCTCGGCGTCGGTGTAACAGCGACTCTCGGGCAGTCCCAGCCCCTCCCGGGCGTTGGTCAGCGCCTCGGGGTCGCTGTCGACGGCCGCGACCACTTCGATACTGTCGTCAGCGACGTTCTTCGGCAGGAAATCGCCACACCACATCGCGCCCCATCCGCCACAGCCGACGTGAATCACTCGCTGTGTCATACCGTCCCGATGGCGGACCGCCCTGAAAAGCGACGCGATTTCGACAATCGACGAACTAATAGTCGACAAACACTTAACCCAGTTGTGCGATTGGTGAGACGACAATGACTGACGTAGGCATCGACGCCGTGGAGTTCCGGACAGGGAAGCTGAAACTCGACCTCGCGGAGACGTTCGCCGAGGAGAAAGACGACGACCCGGCGAAGTATACGAAGGGACTGGGCCTGCACGCCAGTTCCTTCCCGGACGCCTACGAGGACATCGTCACGATGGCCGCAAACGCGGCCAAGCGCCTGATGGACCGGCGGGACCTGCAACCGCAGGACATCGGCCGCATCGACGTGGCGACCGAGAGCGCCTTCGACCACTCGAAACCCGTCTCGACGTACGTCGCCGGGTGTCTCGAACAGGTCTACGACACGAACTTCCACCACGCCAACAAGGGCGAGCGGAAGTTCGCCTGCATCTCCGGGACCCAGAGCGTCGACGACGCCGTCAACTGGATCGCCGCGGGCAAGAACCGTGACCGCGCGGCGCTGGTCATCGCCACCGACACCGCTCTCTACGAGCGCGGTGATTCGGGCGAGGCGACCCAAGGCGCCGGCGCCGTGGCGATGCTCATCGACGAGGACCCCGACGTGGTCACTATCGAGCCCGAACAGGGCTTCGGCAGCGCCGACGAGACGGACTTCCTCAAGCCCAACCAGCAGTTCCCGAGCGTCGACGGCAAGCGCTCGATGCAGGTCTACCTGATGCGGATGCGCGAGGCCTTAGAGGACCTCGAAATGCAGCGCGACACCCACCCCGATGACTTCGCGCTGGTGCCGTTCCACACCCCGTTCCCGGGGATGGTACGTAAGGCCGCGGCGCTGGGCTATCGTCACGTCGCCCGCAACACCGATGTTGAGGAGGAACTGGCCGAGGAGATCGGTCGCCAGCCCCGGCCCGAGGCGTTCGACGACGAGGAGACGTACCGCGACGCCCTCAAGGAGTACACCGACAAACTCACCGAGACCGACACGTATCAGGAGTGGTACGGCCGCGCCATCGAGCCGACGCTCGAAATCTCCGCGCAGGTCGGCAACTGGTACACCGGCTCGGTCCACGTCGCCCGCCTCGCGGGACTGAAACACGCCCGCGAGAACGGCCTCGACTTCGACAACCGCGAACTGCTGGTCTGTTCGTACGGGTCGGGCGCGCAGGCCGAAATCCACACCGAGACGGTCCAGCCCGGCTGGGAGGAGGAGATTGCCCAACTGTCCGTCGACAACCAGCTCGTCGAGCGCTACGACATCAGTTGGGACCAGTACGAGCAGATCCACGACGTCCACAACCACGACGAGACGACCGACGTCGATGCGTTCACGACGCCCGAAGACGAGTTCGTCTTCGACGGTTGGGGTCGGATGGGTGAACGGAAGTACACGTACGTGGAATAGAGAGGTTCTGAACGCAGTGAAGAACCTCTGAATCCGAGCGGCGACGACAGGAGCCGCGAGGAGTAGCGAGACGCCGAACGAAGTGAGGGGTCTCGAACCGGAACGGCGACCGGAGGGAGCCGTGGAGGAGTAGCGAGGCTCTGAGCGGAGCGAAGAGCCTCGAACCGGAGCGGGGAGCAAAGCGACCCGCGGAGGAATAGGTGGTTCCGACCGAAGAGAGGAACCACGAACGCCGAACAAAGTGTCTTCGCGGCAGTAGAACTATACGATTGCTCGACAAGGCCCGAGTATGCAGACGCGTCGGGAACTGGTCGCGGGCCTCGGCGGGGCGATACTACTGGCTGGCTGTACGAGTAGCGGCGGCGAAGACGGCACTACCGACGCGCCGGCGTCGAGCACTCGCCAGCCAGCGACGGCCCCGGAGACGGCGACGCCCGAACCGACCACGAGCGAACCGACCGAGACGACGACCGAAGAGCCGCCGGAACAAACACCGACAGAGACAGAATCTGGAAACGATCCAGCAAACCAGATGCGAAGTTTCGAAACAGTCTATCACGAAAGGAACTCGGTTCCAGATTCTGTCAAAAGAACGATCACCAACAACTGGGACGATATCGTTAGCGACCTAGAACAAGACGGCCACGACCTCTCTAACCTCGAAGTCACCAGCGAACTACTCGAAGACACAGCAGGCCACGCAGGCAAACAAGTAGAAACCAGAAACGGAATCGCAGCATACAGACAAGCACTCCACAACCAACTCGGCCTCAACACAGAACAAGTATTCCTCAACCCATACCACTTCGACACAGGAGGACAAAGACAACAAGTAACTCAAGTATTCAGAACAGAAGACGATGGAGCCGTCAAAATAGAAAACTATAGGCCTGGTGGACATAGACAACAAGAGAATGATGAAGGAGATTTTATTTCGTATTTGTCCGAAAACGAGGAGGAGATTGAAGGCGCAGAAGAAACAATTCAAGACACTTGGACTCCAGGAGAAGACAGAGAAGTTTCAGCAAATAGGACTGCAACTGTTCTAGACACAGACGCGTTTAAGCAACTTGTAAGAACTATTTGGGATGGTAATATTGGAGGAAATGAAGGTTACGAAATGATAAACAGAAGAAATGATGCTTTGCTTCCTTGGCCTACTGATGGAAACGTTGATATTATTTACACTGCGGACGCAGATGCTGAGAGAAGTAGAATTTTAGACTTCAAAAATGCCAATGATAATCCTTACACTGTTGGACCTGATGCGAAGGCTCTCGTTCAAGAGTCAGCTAGGTTCGCCGATGCTTTTGTAGAAGATGAGGCGGGCACCTATATGCAAGTTGATTACGTTGATGAAGTAGTAGATTATGATGATCCTGTAGAGGAAGACGGCGAAATTCACTTCGGATTTAATATGGAATCCAGAGGTGGATCAATAATTATGGAGACAGTCGGCGAAGAAAGAAAAGAAGAATTAAAGGATGCGCCCTTCAGGGATTTCCCATAAATTAGGGAAGAGCAATTGGCCTCCGATCTTTTACACCACTTGAAGAACTAAAAGACGAACCACCACTTGGGAAGTCTCCGAATGGATCTGATGTGGAAGGGGCGGTGACTGAAAGGTCACCCATCGTCACTATCTTTCTAGGAGGAGGATTATTTCCATTTACTGATACCGGAGGATTTCTGTCTAGTCCTTGGTAGATTGTTTTTGGTGTGGTTGTGCCGTTGAGTGGTGTGTTTGATGCTGTGTCTTCCCATCCTGTGTGGTTGAAGTCTCCTGAGCTTTCGACTGCTACTAGTTCTCCTTCTGTGAATTGTGTGGGGTCTGTGATTTCTTGTGAGAATCCGAAGTAACAGCTGTATGTTTCGTTACTCATTGAGTCCATTGGTGCTTGTGGCGGGAGTTTTACGTGGACTTTGGTCCATCCTGAACTGCTTACTTGTTTTGTAAAGTTGGCTACTGCAGAGTATGAGCTAATATAGCTTCCACCGACGTGGCATTGGCCGTGGATCCTGAGCGGGCTGAGTCCTGCTTTGCCGTCCGGATTCATTTCGGAGAATACGCCCGGGTGTGTATCGAGGCTTCGCCCTCAAACGCCGTGGTCGCGGAAGCGCTCGACGGTGACGTCACCGATGTCGCTGTACTCCTGATCGCCGCCCACGAGTAGCGTGGCGTCGAGCGTCGCCGCCGCTGCGAGGGCGTAGGAATCACCGAGTGCGGGATTGTGGTCGATGACGTACTCGGCGGCACCGTCCCATATCGAATCGATGCCCATCGCGTCGACACCGATTGTCCAGAGCCAGTCCAGAAACGTATCCGCGGTCTCCCGGTCGTACTTCCGAGCCAGAATATACCGTATCTCGGTCGCGTTGACGAGTGTCAGTCGCCCGTCCGTCTCGCCGGTCACGACATCGTCCAGATACGCCGCGACGACGTCGCTCCCGGGTTCGTCGTCCGCGTACGCGACCAGCGGCTCGGTATCGAAGACGACCTGCTCGGTCACGCCTGATCACGGTCCGCTCGCTCCTCGGCGCGCTGTTCCCGGAGGAGTTGACTCGCGGGCTTGTCCGTCGACGCGTCGGTACGCTCCGCGGCGAAGCCTCGCATCTCCTCGACGGAGGGCACACGCTCGACGACGATCTCCCCGTCGTCCGTCTCACGAAACTGGACCCGTCCCGGAGACGTGATCCCGAGTTTGTCCCGGAACGCTTTGGGAATCGTGGCCTGTCCGTTGGGCGAGACCGACACCGTGACCGCCTCGTCGGACTCCGGGTCGGTCGCGTCCGCTCTTGATGGGTCGCTCATATTCATAATTGCTCGGGCATTGTAATGAGATTTTGGTCATAGCTGTCTTTCAGTCGTAACTCGGGATACGTTGGAAGCGCAAATCTCGGCTGGATTCGCTTTCGCGTGGTACCTATTCCCGTCATTTCCCGGATCGTATATCCGCTGAAAGACCGGCATAGAACCTGATAAACCGGGAGAATAGAATTATCCTTATACACTCCTAATACTGTTAGTACTCGAAATCCGTTTTAGGGGTAGCCTTATACGGGATCGGCAGTTCTGTGTAGATACAATGAGTTCACGAGTGTCCGACTCAGACAGCACCGACGACAAAGTACTCTGCTTCTGGTCCGCCAGCGACGGCGACTGGTACGACGACTACCGCGCCTGAGGCGACCTGCCGACACCGACTGCGGGGTTGGGTCCTCCCCGTGCCCTTTTTCGGCCGCCGGATTCGGCGGCCGCGTGCCACGTTCCGAAGTGCCTACAGCAGGTTTTCGAACCGCGACACTGCACCCTCGGTCGTGACCGGCGGGTCTTCGACGCCGAGTTTCCGACAGAGAGTGACCACCTGCGGCGGTTCGAGGCCGTGCGTCCGGAGCAGTTCCCTGTCGGTCAGCACTGCCTCTGGCGGGCCGTCAGCGGCGACGCTCCCGTCGCGGCCGAGCAGGACCACTCGGTCGGCGGTCGCGGCCCGTTCGACGTCGGGCGTGGCGTACACCACTGCCGTCCCGTCGGCGACCGATTCGTCGAGGACCGACCGGACGCACTCTCGCTGGGTCGCGTCGAGGTCGGCGAACGGTTCGTCGA
>NZ_WPCA01000026.1 GCF_009741825.1 Halapricum sp. CBA1109 | reverse complement strand
TCGAAATCGTCACCGAGCAACTGGGTCCGTTCCAGACCCACGCCTACACCATCGAGTCCCGCATCGAGACCGACGACATCGCCTTCGACTGTGAGATTCACGCCCTCCCGAACGAGGCCCAACTGAGCGAGGCACTGGACTCGCTGCTGGTCGAGCGCAGCGACCAGACCGAGGCCGACCCCGAGGACCTGTTTTGATAGTGTTTCTTGTAGGTCATTTCGGTATCGACCGCCCACCGGGAGGCGCACGCTGTTCGCCTCCCGAGCCCCGCGTCGTGTCACTCCGCAGGACGATTTCGGGCGGTCGAACCGGTACACAGCTACAAGAAACACTATGAGTGCCCGTCCCGCCGTTTAGGTCGGTCGGGCCGCTATGGAACCTATGACAGTGCTGGTTCTGGGCGACCAACTCCACCCCGAGGTGGGGCCGCTCGCGGCCCGGCCGGACGACCGCGTCCTGCTTATCGAGGCCGAGTCGTTCGCGCGGAAACTCCCGTATCACCCGCACAAACTGACGCTCGTCTTCGCGGCGATGCGCCACTTCCGGGACGAGTTGCGGGAGCGGGGGCGCACCGTCGACTACCGACAAGTAGAGACGTTCGCGGACGGCTTCCGCGAGCACTTCGCGGCCCACCCCGGCGACGAACTCGTCGTGATGCGGCCGCCGAGTCACGGTGGCGCCGACCGCCTCCGATCCATCGCCGATTCCCTCGACGGCACTATCCGCGTGGTCGAAAACGACCTCTTTCTCTGTTCGCCTGCGGCGTTCGACGAGTGGGCCGGCGACACCGACGCCTACCGCCAAGAAGAGTTCTACCGGTTTATGCGCCGGCGGACGGGCTACCTGATGGCTGGCGACGACCCCGTCGGCGGCGAGTGGAACTTCGACGACGACAACCGAGAGACGCCGCCGGGGGGGTACAGCCCACCCGACCCGCCGACGTTCGAACCCGACGCGACGACGCTGGAAACCCGGCAGTGGGTAGAAGATACCTTCGACGGAAGTTACGGCGAGGAACCGTACGGCGGAGCGTGGGCCGACCCGGAACCGTTCCGGTGGCCGGTGACGCGCGAGCAGGCGCTTTCGGTTCTCGACCACTTCGTCGATGCGTGTCTCCCCGACTTCGGCCCCTATCAAGACGCGATGGTCGGCGGCGAGTGGGCGATGGCGCACTCGCTGCTCTCGGCTGCGTTGAACGTCGGTCTGCTCCACCCGCGGGAGGTGCTGGACCGCGTGGTCGAACGGAGTCACGACCCGGACGTACCGATAAACAGCGTCGAGGGGTTCGTCCGCCAAGTCCTGGGCTGGCGGGAGTTTATGGGCCACGTCTACCGCCGGGAGATGCCCGAACTGGCCGACGCGAACCAACTCGACCAGACCGAACCGCTGCCGGATTTTTTCTGGACGGGCGAGACGGAGATGGCCTGCGTGGGCGACGCTATCGAGGGCGTCCGCCGGCGGGGCTACGCCCACCACATCGAGCGGCTGATGGTGCTGTCGAACTTCGGAACGCTTCTGGGCGTCTCGCCGCAGGCGCTGAACCGATGGTTCCACGCCGCCTACGTCGACGCCTACCACTGGGTGACGACGCCGAACGTCGTCGGGATGGGGACGTTCGGGTCGGGCGTTCTCTCGACGAAACCGTACGTCTCCTCGGCCAACTACGTCGACAAGATGAGCGACCACTGCTCGGGCTGTCCCTACTACAAGACCAAGACGACCGGCGAGGGCGCCTGTCCGTTCAACGCTCTCTACTGGGACTTTCTGGACCGCAACGAGGACCGCCTCGGGGACAACCACCGGATGGGACTGGTGTACAACCACCTCGACAACAAAGACGACGAGGAGCTATCTGCCATCCGGGAGCGGGCGTCGCGCCTCCGCGAACGAGCGCGTGACGGCGCTCTCTGAGAGACCGTCGGCGGGCAGCAGGACGGGACCGTTTTTGTTCCCGGGGGCGTGAGACGGCGGTATGGACGTTCGTATCCGCGAGGCGACTCCGGGGGACGTGCCGGCACTGACTATCGTCCGCCGGCAGGCCGTCGAGGCGGCCTACCGCGACAGTTACGACGCCGACGAAGTCGCCGACATCGTCGCCCGGGTCGGCGGGGAGTTACAGGCTCGGGTCGCGGACGACTCGTCGACGGTGTTAGTCGTCGAGACGGAAGTGACCGCTGTGGGCTACGGCATCGTCGACCCGGCGACGGGCGAGGTCCAGTCGCTGTTCGTCAGTCCCGACTACCAGTGCGAGGGGTTCGGCGGCGAACTGCTCTCCCGCCTCCAAGACCGCGTCGAGGAGAGCACGACGCCCCGCGCCGTGGCTCCCGACCACGCCGTCGATTTCTTCGAGACACAGGGATACGAGGTGACCGGCGACGCGGAGTGGTACGGCCTCCCGGCGGCGACGCTCCGGCGGTCGGCCGACCGGTAGGGGAGCGGAGCGTGTCCCTACCGACTGGAAGTGTATAATCCTGTGGTCGGTTCCCGCTGGATGGTAACCGAATTACTTATATATACATTTTCGACAGCATTAGGCACACAATGGCACAATCCGACGACGACTGTACGGGTCTGGTCGACCCGTCACAGCAGAAAGCTAACTGCGGGGTGGGGGTCCTCCTCAACCTCTCCGGCGAACGCGACCACGAGATAGTCGAAGACGGCTTCGAACTTCTAGAGAACCTCGATCACCGGGGCGCACGCGGTGCGGAAGAGAACACCGGCGACGGGTCAGGGATGCTCATCCAGAAACCGCACGAGTTTTTCACCGACGAGGTCGAGGGCCTCGGCGAGTTCGACTCTTACGGTGTCGGGCAGTTGTTCCTCCCAAAAGACGGCGACAGCGCCGAACTGAAGGCGCTGTTCGAAGACGCCGCCGACGCGGAAGGGTTCGACGTCGTCGCGTGGCGGGACGTGCCGACGAACAACGAGTCGCTGGGCGAGACGGCCGTCGAGACGGAACCGGACGTCCAGCAGGTGTTCGTCCGGCCGCGGACGGACCTCGACCCGGAGACGCTGGACACGCGGCTGTACGTCCTCCGTCGGGTCGTCGAGAACCGCGTCGAACGCGAGGAGCCGACCGGTGCCGAGCGGTTCTACGTCTGCTCGCTCGACCGCCGGAAGATAGTGTACAAGGGGCTGTTGACGGAAGCGCAGGTCCGCGAGTACTATCCCGAACTCTCCGACGAGCGGGTCGTCTCGCGACTCGCGTTCGTCCACTCGCGATTCTCGACGAACACGCTCGGGGCGTGGGAACTGGCCCACCCCTACCGGAACATCATCACAACGGCGAGATAAACACTCTCCGTGGGAACCTCAACTGGATGAAAGCCCGCGAGGCCGACCTGCAGAGCGAGGCCTTCGGCGAGGACGTCGAGAAACTGAAACCCATCACCGACGAGGACCAGAGCGACACCGCCGTCGTCGACAACGTCCTCGAGTTGCTGGTCGAGAGCGGCCGGTCGGTCCCCCACGCGATGCGGATGCTCGTCCCGGAGGCGTGGGAGGGAGACGACTCGCTGCCGGCCGAGCGCGAGGAGTGGTACCGCTATCACTCGACGATCAACGAACCGTGGGACGGCCCGGCGCTCATCGCCTTTACCGACGGCTTCAGCGTCGGCGCGGTGCTGGACCGCAACGGCCTCCGCCCCTGCCGATATCTCGTCACCGAGGACGAGCGACTGGTGATGGCCAGCGAGACGGGCGCGCTCGACATCGACCCCGACCGCGTCGTCCGGAAGGACCGCCTCCAGCCGGGACAGATGTTCTACGCCGACCCCGACGAGGGCGGCATCGTCCCCGACGAGGAGATATTCGATCAGCTCACCGACGAAAAGTACGGCGAGTGGCTGGACGACAACGAGGTCACGCTCTCGGACCTCGACCCCGCGGCTGCAGAGCGGCCGACCTACGTCGAGGAGGACATCACGGCCCACCAGCGCGCGTTCGGCTACACGATGGACCACGTCGAAGGACTGGTCGAGCCGATGGCGACCGACGGGAAAGACCCCGTCGGCGCGATGGGGAACGACACCCCGCTGTCGGTGCTATCCAGCCGCAACAAGACGCTGTTTACGTACTTCAAACAGCTGTTCGCGCAGGTGTCGAACCCGCCAATCGACTACATCCGCGAGGAGACGGTCACCTCGCTGGAACAGCACGTCGGCCACCAGCGGAACCTGCTGGGCGAGACGCCCGAGCACTGCCGACAGCTCCACCTCGAATCGCCCATCCTCAGTCGCTCGGAGCAGGCGGCCGTCGCCGACATCGACGAGAACGGCATCACGGCCGAGACGATAGACATCACCTACGAGAGAGGCGGCGACCTCGAATCGGCCGTCGAGTCCGTCCGCGAGCAGGCCGTCGACGCCGTCGAGAACGGGGCCGAACTGCTCGTCCTCTCGGACCGGAACACCGGTCCCGACCGGGTGCCAATCCCGAGCCTGCTGGCCACCGGCGGCGTCCACCACCACCTCGTACGCGAGGGCCTTCGGACCCACACCGGACTGGTCGTCGAGAGCGGCCAGCCGTGTGCGGTCCATCACTTCTGTACGCTCGTCGGCTACGGTGCCGACGCGGTGACGCCGTACCTCGCCTACGAGACCATCGAGAATCTCGTCCACGAGGACATCGTCGACCACGACGTAGAGCAAGCGCTCGACCAGTACCGCCACGCCGTCGAGGACGGCATCCAGAAGGTGATGGCCAAGATGGGCATCTCGACGCTTGAGAGCTACAAGGGCGCACAGATATTCGAGGCCGTCGGGCTGGACTCTGATTTCGTCGCGGAGTACTTCGAGGGGACCGAGAACCGCACCGAGGGCATCGGTATCGAGCAACTGGAGCGGGACCTGCTGGAACGCCACGACCACGGCTTCGAGTCCGACGTTCCCGGGACGCTCGCGCTCGATCAGGGCGGGGAACTGAACTGGCGGCGCGACGGCGAGTTCCACCAGTGGAACCCCAACACCATCGGGAAACTCCAGCACGCCGCCCAGAACGACGACTACGAGGCCTACACCGAGTTCGCGTCGATGATCAACGACCAGCAGGAGCGCCTCCAGACGCTGCGGGGCCTGCTGGACTTTTCGACCGAGGAACGAGAGTCCATCCCCGTCGAGGAGGTCCAACCGGTCGAGGAGATATGCCAGCGCTTTTTCTCGGGATCGATGTCGTTCGGGTCGCTGAGCAAGGAGGCTCACGAGACGCTGGCGGCCGGGATGAACCGGGTCGGCGGCTTCGCCGGCACCGGCGAGGGCGGCGAACCGACCGAGCGCTTCGGCACCGAGCGTGAGTGTGCGAACAAGCAGGTCGCATCGGGCCGCTTCGGCGTGACGAGCCACTATCTGGCCAACGCCGAGATGCTGGAGATCAAGATGGCACAGGGCTCCAAACCCGGCGAGGGCGGGCACCTCCCCGGCGAGAAGGTCAACGAGATAATCGCCGACACCCGGTCGACGACGCCGGGCGTCCCGCTGATCAGCCCGCCGCCACACCACGACATCTACTCCATCGAGGACCTGGCGCAACTCATCCACGATCTGAAGTGCTCGAACCCCGACGCGGGCGTCCACGTCAAACTCGTCTCGGAGAAAGGCGTGGGCATCATCGCGGCCGGCGTCTCGAAGGCCAAGGCCGACTCGGTGCTCATCTCCGGGGCCTCCGGCGGGACGGGCGCGTCCCCGCGCACGTCGATCAAGAACGCCGGCCTCCCGTGGGAACTCGGTATCGCCGAGGCCCAGCAGGTCCTCGTCGAGAACGACCTGCGCTCGCGGATCAAGGTCCGGGTCGACGGCGGGATGAAGACCGGCCGGGACGTGGCCGTCGCCGCCTTGCTCGGCGCCGAGGAGTACGGCTTCGGGACGGCCCCGCTGATCACCTGTGGCTGTCTGATGCTCCGGCAGTGTCACAACAACACCTGCTCTGTGGGTGTCGCCACCCAAGACGAGGAGTTGCGCGAGCGGTTCCCCGGCGACCCCGAGTACGTCGCCAACTACGTCCGCCACATGGCACAGGAGGTCCGGGAGATAATGGCCGAACTCGGCTTCGAGACGATGGACGAGATGATCGGTCGGGTCGACTTACTGGACCAACAGGACGTCGACCACCCCAAAGCCGAACACGTCGACCTCGCGGACGTGCTGTCGGTGCCGAACGGTGACGACGACCTGCACAAGACCATCGAGCAGGACCACGGGCTCGACGAGAAGATAGACCCCGAGATAATCGAACGGGCGCGACCGGCCATCGAGGACGGCGACCCGGTCGACATCGACCTCGAAATCGGCAACGAGGACCGGACGCTCGGCGCGATGCTCGCCAGCGAGGTGTCGAAGGCCCACGGCGAGGACGGCCTTCCGGAGGACACTATCTCCCTGTCGCTGACCGGGACCGGCGGGCAGAGCTTCGGTGCCTTCCTCGCGTCCGGCATCACGATGGAACTGGACGGCGACGCGAACGACTACTGCGGGAAGGGCCTCTCCGGCGGGAAAGTGATCCTCCGGACGCCCGAGGAGGCGGGCTACGAGGCCAGCGAGAACATCCTCACCGGCAACGTCGCGCTGTACGGCGCGACCGACGGCGAGGCGTACTTCAACGGCCGCGCGGGCGAGCGCTTTGCCGTCCGCAACTCCGGCGTCAAGACCGTCGTCGAGGGCGTCGGCGACCACGGCTGTGAGTACATGACCGGCGGCGTCGCGGTCATCCTCGGCGAGACGGGCAAGAACTTCGGCGCCGGGATGTCCGGCGGCGAGGCCTACGTCCTCGACGAGGACGGTGACTTCGCCGACGACGTCAACAAGGATATGGTCTCGCTGGAGACGCTGGACAGCGAACGGGACCGCCAGATGGTCAAGCGGATGATCGAGAACCACGTCCGGTACACCGACAGCGAACGCGGCGAGGAGATTCTGGACAACTGGTCGGCCTACGTCGACCAGTTCGTGAAGGTGATGCCCAACGCCTACGCCGACGTGGTCCAACAGCGACTCGCGGACGGCGAGGACATCCGCGTCTCGCCGCCGCCACAACCGGAGACGGCGCCGACCCCTACGGAGGGTGATGACTGATGTCCGACGGACACCCCGACGGCTACCTGCAGAACGAGCGCGAACCGATCCCCAAACGCGACCCCGAAGAGCGCAAGGACGACTTCGAGGAGGTCTGGGAACAGGAGTGGGACGAGGAGCACCTCCGCTCGCAGGGCGAGCGCTGTATGACCTGCGGGACGCCGGCCTGTATGAGCGGCTGTCCCATCGGGAACATCATCCCCGAATGGAACGACCTCGTCTACCGCGAGGACTGGAAGCGGGCGCTGGAACGGCTCCACGCGACGAACAACTTCCCGGAGTTCACGGGGTACAACTGCCCGGCGCCGTGTGAGAACACCTGCACGCTGAACTACAACGACGACCCGGTGACCATCAAGTCCATCGAGCGGGCAATCGTCGACCGCGGCTGGGAGGAGGGCTGGATCCAGCCCGAACCGCCCGAAAACCGGACGGACTACGAGGTCGCCGTCGTCGGGTCCGGGCCGTCCGGACTCGCCGCCGCCCAGCAACTCAACCGCGTCGGCCACCACGTGACGGTGTACGAACGCGACGAGAAACCCGGCGGTCTGATGCGCTACGGTATCCCGGACGCCAAGTTCGGGAAGGAGAAGGTCGACCGCCGCATCGACCAACTCCGGCAGGAGGGGATCACCTTCGAGTGCGGCGTCGAAGTCGGCGAGGACATCCCCGCGGCGAAACTGGACGAGGCGTACGACGCCGCCTGTATCGCCGTCGGCTCACAGGAACCGATCGACATCCCAATCGACGGCCGTGACCTCGACGGCATCCACTTCGCGATGGAGTATCTACCGCGGGCCAACCCCGGGTCGTCCGGCGGCGTCGCCACGCCCGAGGCGTTCGACGCCGAGGGCAAGAACGTCGTCGTGTTGGGCGGTGGCGACACCGGTGCCGACTGCGTGGGGACGGCCCACCGACAGGGTGCCGAAGAAGTCGTCCAGATCGAACTGCTCCCGAAACCGCCCGAGGAGCGTCCCGAGGGCAACCGCTGGCCCGAACAGCCGGGCACCTACGAGCAGTCCTACTCCCAGAAGGAGGGTGGCGTCGAGGAGTACTGCGTCGACACCCAAGCGTTCCTCGACACCGACGACGACGGCGCGGTCGACCTGCTCCGTGCCAACCGCGTCGAGTGGGAGGCCGGCGAGGACGGCTGGGAGAAGCATATCGTCGAGGAGGGCATCGAGATAGCCGCCGATATGGTCCTCCTCGCGACCGGGTTCACCGGTCCCGAGTCGACGCCGTTCGACCCGCTCGGCGTCGAGATGACTGAGGACGGGACCTTCGCTACCGGCGACGACCATATGACGAGCGTCGACGGCGTCTTCGCCGCCGGCGACGCCAGCTCCGGGCCGTCGCTCATCGTCTGGGCTATCGGCGACGGCCGGGACGTGGCCCGGGATATCGACCGGTACCTGACGGGCGAGACCGACTTGCCGGCGAGCCTCGAGACGGCGAACGAACCGGTCGTCTCGCGCCAGTAGGCGACGCCCCGTTCACGCCGTCGTCTCGACGCGGATGGTCGCCGCGACGTGTTCCGGCAGCGAGACCGTCTCGCCGTCGTCTATCTCGACTTCGATCACGCCGATGGGCGCTATCTCGACGACCCGGAGCGTCGTCCCCGGCGTGACGCCGACGCGGTCGAGGTACGCCAGTTCGTCCGGGTCGCGGTCCCGGACCCGCGTGACGGTGACTCTGTCACTTCGGCGCACTCGCTGAGCGCCGTCGCACCCGCCTCGTCATCGACCAGTTCGAGAGCGTCGCTGGGGATCGGATCGCCGTGCGGGTCGACGTCGGGGTCGTCGAGTTCCGCGGCGACCCGGCGCTCGAACTCCTCGGAGATGTGGTGTTCCAGTCGGTCGGCCTCCTCGTGGACGGCCGCCCAGTCGTAGCCCAGTTTCTCGGTGAGGTACGTCTCCAGCAGGCGGTGGTGGCGGATCACCTCGATGGCGATGGTCTCGCCCTCCTCGGTGAGGCGGACTCCCTTGTACTTCTCGCGCTCGACGAGGCCGCGGTCCTCGAGTTTCTCCATCATACTCGTGGCCGTCGGCGGCGTCACGTCGAGGCTCTCGGCGATGGTCGAGGTCGCAACGGGGTCGTCCGTCTCCCGCTGGAGCTCGTGTATCGCCTTGAGGTAGTCCTCCATCTGCGGACTGAGCATCTACTTCTACCTCGGTCGGACCGGTGTATAAAAGCTGTCTCCGACGCCGACTCAGATCAGGTCCTGATCCTCTAGCTGGACCATCACGTCGTCGACGAAGGCCTCGACGTCGTCGTACGGAAAGTTCCCGCTGCCGAGCTTCGTGTTCAACTCCATCGCTGTCATCGAGAACTCGCCGGACTCGAACTTCGTCGACGGCCCGTTTGGCAGGGCCGGCACGAGGTCCATCGGCGAGGAGATGGGATAGTCGGCGCCTTCGAACGCTTCGACGAACTGCTCTCTGAGGTCGTCGTGGTCTACCATAGCATCTGCCCCTTTCGGGTACCTCCCTCAAAAACCATTCGAGATTTGAAATGCGAAACTCGTTTGTAGTTTACCATCGCGTCCAATCGAAACCTTTCACAGTGGCGGCGTCGTATCGGGACGCGATGACGACAGTGGTAGTCCCGGTGCGGTACCCGCTCACGGAACACTCCCGGGCGACGCTGCAGGAGGCCATCCGCGTCGCGGAAACAGAGGACGCGCTGTTGACCGTCCTCCACGTGAACCTCTATCAGGACAACGGCCGGGTGACGCGGACGGCGCTGAAAGACGCCGTCGAGTCGGAGTTCGGGTACCTGCCGGACACGCGGTACGTCGTCCGGTCGGGATTGCTCGTCGAGGAGACGATTCTCGACGAGATAGCCGGCGAAGAGGCCGACGTCGTCGTGATCGGTGAGAAACAGACCAGTCGATGGCGAGCGATGGTCCGCCGCCTCGTCGACGACCCGGACTTGGCGACGTTTCTCGACGACGAACTCGACTGTCGGGTCGTCACCGTCGCCGCGTCCTGACCGTCACTCTCTGTTGTCCTGCGTCGTCCCCGGATCGGTCGTCGTCGGGTCCGTCTCCGTCGCGCCGGGGTCGTCCTCGCTCGGGTCCGGTCCCGGTCGTTCCGGTGACTCGTCCGCGCCCGTATCGGTCCCCTGCCGCCGCTTCGGCGACCGGCCGCCCACGTCGGGCGTCGGCTGTTCCCGCTGGGACATCGATACCGGGAGTTCGCCGCTGGTGTCGTCGAAGACGACGTGGGAGTGGGGATAGGCTATCTCGACGTCCGCATCGCCCAGCCGCGACCATATCTCCGTCTGGATCCGCGAGCGAGCGGCGAGCAGACTGTACGGCTCCTCAAGCCAGTAGCGTAGCCGGAGGTGGACCCCGTGGTCGCCGTAGGTGTCGATGTAGCAGGTCGGTGCCGCCGGGTAGCGGGCCGCCCCGACGCGGATGCTCGGCCCGCCCTCGATGACGCCCTCGACGCTTCTGGCCGAGCGCTCGATGATCCGCCGCGCCTCGTCTAAGTCCCCCTCGTAGGTGACGACGACGTCGAGCGTCTGTCGGGTCCGGGTGTCCTCCGCGGAGAAATTGATTACGTCGCGCTTGCGTATCTCGCCGTTCGGGATGACGACGAACGTGTTGTCGAGAGTGAATATCTTCGTGTACCGGAGCGTGATGTCGTCGACGAACCCGCGCTGGTCGCTGTCGACGATTTCGACCATGTCGCCGATTTCGTAGGGCTGGTCGGCCAGCAGGAAGACGCCGCTGATGATGCTCCCGACGATGGGCGCGAGGATGACACCGATGGCGGCCGAGAACACCGTCACCGAGAGGGCGATGTCGCCCAGTTGGAGGCCGAAGATGCGCAGGATGACGAGCATCGCCAGCAGGAACACGGAGACTCTGACGCCCCGCAGCGCCGTCCGGGTGAGGCTCGGCCGGCGGAACCGCTGTGAGAGGCGGCGACCGAGCAGTCTGACCAGCAGTCTCGACGTGCCGTAGGCAATGACGAGGACGATACCGACCTCGACGAGGTCGACGACCCACGACGGGAGCGTTCCGAGTATCTCGTCCAACATCGACCTGAGCCTCGTCACTGCCAGCAGGACGCCTCCGGGGTCCATCGTTGAAAACTGAGACACTCGGCCGGACAAAAAGGGTTGTGTCACGCGCGGCCGCGGTCAGTCGTAGGTGTGAATCCCTTCGTCGGTGGCGATGCAGTCGAGCAACTCGACCGGCGTCGCGTCGTAGTTGGGGTTCTCGACCGCGAAGCCGTCGGCCGGTTCGCGCATCACCTCGCTGACCGACCGGAACTCGTTGACGAACTTGAACCCTCCCTCGGGCATCTTCGCGGCGGCCCCGATGGCCGTGACCGGGACGCCCACGTCCGCCGCCGTCGCCGTGATCGGGTAGGTGCCGATGCGGTTGTGGAGTTTGCCGTCGACGACGCTGTCCATCCCGACCAGCACGCGGTCACACTCCGGGAGGAAGTGCCCGCAGGCGCTGTCGACGACGAGGTGCGTCTCGAACTCCGGGAACTCCGCGAGGTGGCGGGCGGTCTTGCGTCCGAGGTACCGGGGGCGCGCCTCGGTGACGTAGACGGTCATCTCGTAGCCCTTCTGGGCGGCGAGTTCGAGGGTCCGCAGGACCGTCGTCGAGTAGTCGTGGACGAGCAGCGTCATATCGTCCCCCAAGAGGTCAAGCGCCGTCTCGGCGGCCCCCTCCTTGGCCGTCTCGACGGTCTCGACCACCCGATCTATCACCTCGTCGGTCTGGACCTGTGCCTCCTCGACGGTGTCGGGGTTGGCATCCGTGACGGCAGTGACTATCTCGCGCTGGGTCTTGTACAGCGACGCGTGGGAGGGTTTCGCGCGCTTGAGGGCGTTGCTGTTCCGTTCGAGGGCGCGGATGTACTCCTCGACGGTCGGGAACTCCTGATCGGTGAGCGACCGGAGGGCGCGGGCGGCCTTCACCGCGACGACCGAGGAGCTGTGGGTCTGCATCTCCTCGATCTCCTCGATGGTTTCGTCGATCATACCCGACCTTCGACGCTTCGGTGCAAAGGCTTTCTGACTCACTACCGGACGCGGCTACACTCCGAGGTCCCGACACAGCGTCTCGATGGCCGCGCCCGCGTCCGCATCAACGCCCGTCCCGTGGGAGAGCCGTATCGACTCGATAGCGCACTCCCGTAGCTTCCCGACGCTCGCCGCGGCCGCCGCCTGGTCCTCGGTGAACCGCTCTCGGAACAGCGCGAGTGGCCCGCTCCACTCCCGTTGAGCCGCGAACGGCGAGTCGCTGCCGGCGACGGTGTCGCCCGCGAGCAGTACCCCGTCGGCGAGAAACGCCGCGTTCCCGGGCGTGTGCCCCGACGTCGAAATCACGTCCAGTCCCCAGTGGCTCTCCCCGCCACGGAGTTCGTGATCGACCGCGATTCCGGCCGCCTGGAGCACGTGGGCGTCTCCCGCCGGCACGGCGACCGACACGGCCAGTTCTTCGACCAGCGTCGGTATCGCGCCGTAGTGGTCGATGTGGCCGTGTTCGGCCACTACTACGTCCACGTCACGCTTGCGGGCGGCCGCGGTCAAGTTCTCGGCGATGGGTTCGTCGCCGCCGCCGACCAGCACCGTCGCCCCGTCCCCCTCGACGACGTGGACTGACAGCGGTTCGACGAGCCCGTCGTAGGACCACTCGAAGGCGAGCGTCTCGACGTTCATACGGGCCGGTCGCCCGCCCTCGGCTTGAGCGTTCCGCCGGCCGCGCCTACTTGTCGCTGGCGTCCCAACGGCGTGGTATGACTGCGGTCGACGACGGGATTCCGGCGGACGCCCGGGCGGTCCTCGTCCAGGCCTTCGGCGAGGCCGAGCGGTCGCTTCGCTCCGGCGACCGTGAGACTGCACGGGCGTTGATCACCACGGCCCGGACCGTCGCGACGAACAAGGTCCCGGCGGGCGAACGCCGCACGCGACTGCTCGATGGCTGTGAGAGGGTTGTGTCGATTCTCGACGGGGACGGCAACGGGAGCGACCGCCGAGCCCTCGCCGCCGAGTACTGCGCCGCGCTCCGGGCGGTCACGGAGGGCGAGTGAGATGGTCCGTCTCGGTCGCGTCGACGGCCGACGCCGGATTCTGGTCGACCGGACGGTCGACGCGCCCGCGGAAGATGTCTGGGAGATACTGACCGACACCGAGCGCTGGCCCGAGTGGGGGCCGTCAGTCCGTGGTGTCACGGCGAGCGAGCGGGTGATCCAGCGCGGGACGACCGGGCGCGTGGAGACGCCAGTCGGCGTGTCGGTGCCGTTCGAAATCACCCGGTGTGAGCCCTACGTCTGGGAGTGGGAGGTGGCACGCATCCCGGCGACGGGCCACCGCGTCGAGTCGCTCTCCGGGGACCGCTGTCGCGTCACGCTCGACCTGCCGCCGCTTGCGGCCGGGTACGTCCCGGTGTGTCGGCGGGCGCTCGACCGTATCGCGGGGATCGCGGCGCCGAACTGACGGCGGCAGTTTCGATGGTGTGCCGGGCGTTCTCACGATTTGGGACCGGTGTGACACTAATCCACGCGCTGGCCGAGACGTGCCGGTATGGGCGAGTCTGCTGCCGTCCCCACGGGAAGCGTATCACCGGGAAGCGCCGTCGAGCGGGCTATTCCGAGCGACGGCGAGCCGTTCCAGCGCGTGGCTGCACGGAACCAGCGAGACGCTGTCTTCGCCGGCGATTGACCGTGGTGTCGGTTCGCACGCGCTAGGCGCCTTCGAAAGCGCTTTTAGGTACGGCGGTACACTTCGTGGTACAGCCTGCGCGGGGTTGATGATGCTCCTAGCCATCTAGGATTTCCGCGGTACCGGCTTCGGTGCCGCCGGAGGGGCGGCCTCCGAAACGGCGGGGGAGCGCGAGCCCACGCGCAGGAGGTGACCACAACCATGCCAGTGTATGTCGATTTCGACGTCCCTGCCGATCTCGAAGACGACGCCCTCGAGGCGCTCGAGGTCGCGCGGGACACAGGAGCAGTAAAGAAAGGAACGAACGAGACGACCAAAGCCGTCGAGCGCGCGACGGCGGAGATGATCCTCGTCGCCGAGGACGTCCAGCCGGAGGAGATCGTGATGCACCTCCCCGAACTGGCCGACGAGAAAGACATCCCCTTCGTGTTCGTCGCCGAGCAGGACAGTCTCGGTGAGGCGGCCGGCCTCGAGGTCGGCAGTGCCGCCGCGGCCATCGTCGATGCCGGCGACGCCACGAGCGACGTCGAGGACATCGCCGACAAGGTCGAGGAACTCCGATAGGGTGAGTTGATATGAGCGCAGAGGAATCCGAGAGTGGCGGTTCGACCGCCGCCGAAGTGATCGAGGTCGTCGGCCGCACCGGGATGCACGGCGAGGCCATGCAGGTCAAGTGCCGGCTCCGGGAAGGCGGCAACCAGGGTCGGATCATCACCCGGAACGTGCTGGGCCCCGTCCGCGAGGGCGACGTGCTCCAGCTCCGGGAGACCGCCCGCGAGGCCGACTCCATCGGAGGTCAGTGACAATGCCCAAGCAACGAGAGTGTGACTACTGCGGGGCCGACATCGAGCCCGGAACGGGCACGATGCTGGTCCGCGTCAACGGCAACACGGTCGACTTCTGCTCGTCGAAGTGCGAGAAGAACGCCGACCTGGGCCGTGAGGCGCGCGAGCAGAACTGGACGGCGGCCGGCCGCGAGAGCGACCGCCAGACCACTGTCTCGGCCGAGCGTGAGGCCGAGGAGGAGGAGGCGGCCGAGGCCGACGCCGACGCCGAGGCGGACAGCGAGGCCGCGCCCGACCTCGAAGCCGTCGAGGACGAGGCGGACGCTGATGCCGAGGACGAGGCTGACGCGGACGCCGACGCCGAGGACGAATCGAGCGAGGACGACGATCAGGCCGAGGAAGCCGAGGCCTGAGCGGACACACGTTTCCTTATTATGAGTCACCACGACGAGCGCACGTTCGTAATGGCAAAACCGGACGCCGTCCAGCGCGGGCTGGTCGGCGACATAATCACCCGTCTGGAGGACCGCGGGCTCAAGCTGGTCGGCGCGAAGTTCATGCAGATAGACGAGGACCTCGCCCACGAGCACTACGGCGAACACGAGGGCAAGCCCTTCTTCGACGGCCTCGTCGAGTTCATCACCTCCGGGCCCGTTATGGCGATGGTTTGGGAGGGCGCGGACGCGACCCGACAGGTCCGCCAGATGATGGGCGCGACCGACCCCGCCGAGGCCGCCCCGGGCACCATCCGCGGCGACTACGGACTGGACCTCGGGCAGAACATCATCCACGGGAGCGACCACGAGGACGAGGGCGCGAACGAGCGGGAGATAGAGCTCTTCTTCGACGAGGAGGAACTCGTCGACTACGAGCGGACCGACGCCACGTGGGTCTACGAAGAAGAATCCCACTGAACGCCCGCCGTCTTCTCGGTCGTCGTCACACGTAGACAGCGGCGGCGCCGTTCAGAGGACGCGCTTGCCGAGCGCGGACGCTGCGAGTTCGGCGGCGAGTTCGGCCGTCGCGTTGTGGTCGTCCAGTATCGGGTTCACCTCGACGAGTTCCATACTCCTCATCGGCACCTCGGGGGCGGCGAGTCGCTCCATCGCCGCGTGGGCCTCCCGGTAGGAGACGCCGCCGCGGACGGGCGTCCCGACGCCAGGGGCCTCGCCCGGGTCCAGCCAGTCCAAATCGAGGCTGACGTGGACGGCGTCGGTACCGTCGGTGGCGACGGACAGGGCGTCCTCGACGACGGTCGTGACGCCGCGCGCGTCGATGTCGGACATCGTGTAGACCGTCACGTCGCTGTCCAGCAGTGCCTCGCGCTCGGTCTCGTCGACGCTGCGGACGCCGACCAGCGCGACGTTCTCGGCGTCGACGGTCGGCACGTCCGCCCAGTCGCTCCCGGCGAAGCTGTCGGCCCCGAGAATCGCGGCCAGCGGCATCCCGTGGACGTTCCCGCTTGGCGTCGTCGTCGGCGTGTTGAAGTCCGCGTGGGCGTCGAACCAGACGACGCCGGTCCTGCGGTCGCGGGCGGCCCCGGCGACGGATCCGACAGCGATGGAGTGGTCGCCGCCCAACACCAACGGGAACGCGCCGTTGTCGACGATATCGGCGACCGCCTCGCCGAGACGCTGGCAGACGTCCCGTGTCTCCGCGAGGTACTTCGCGTGGCCGTCGTCGGGCGGTGTGCTGTCGGGGTCACGGCCCTCCGGTCGGGGGACGCGCAGGTCGCCGTGGTCGCGGCAGTCGTAGCCGATGTCGTGGAGTTCCTCCACGAGGCCGGCGTATCTGATCGCCGACGGTCCCATATCGACGCCGCGGCGGTCGGCCCCGAGGTCCATCGGGACGCCGAGGACGCCAATCGGTCGATCCATACTCACAGTACACTCGCTCTGAGTCATTAGCACTGGCGGCGATACCGGGGTGGGACGGACACGGTCGGCGCTCCCGAGCCAACAGTTATGACTACGGCATCGCAATGGGTAGCACGAATGTCGGAGACGGGGGCGACGGTCGAACTGCTGGCGAGCAACGGGGAGCAGGCCAGACAGCTGGGGCGCGCGCTCGCCGAGGCCCGTGACCGGTTGACCGTCGACTGGACCGGCGACGCATCGGAGGCGCAGTCGCGACTAGCGTGGCCGGACGTCACCTGTCTGGTCGTCGTCCACGACGCCGCCGTCGGGACGGCGGACGTCGTCCGGTCGGTCAGGTCGTCGTACCCGCTGTTACCCATCGTCGCCTACGGTGCCGGTTGCGACCTCGACGCGGACGTCGACGCCACGGTCGAGGGCGACGGCCCAGCCTCGATAAACTCCCTCGCGGACGCCATCGAGCGCGTCCTCGAACAGCGTGCCCGGCGTCGACAGGCCTACGACATCGACGACCCCCCGACGGCTATCGAGTACCCGAACGTCAGCGACCGACAGGTCGAGGCGCTGCTGGACGACGGACTCGACCGGGACACGCTCAGGGAGTTACTGCACAAGAGCCAGCTGTTCGAGGCTCTCATGGAGACGATTCCGGTCCACCTCTACGTCAAAGACGTCAACGGTCGCCACCTCCACATCAGCCGCGAGTACTTCGAGGAAGACATGGCGGAGTTCATCGGGAACGCCGACGTCGAGATGGATATGGTCGAGGAGGACCACGCCTGGCGGGCCTTCGAGGACGACATCTACGTCATCGAGAACGGCGTGGCCGTCGAGGACAAAGAGGAGTACCTCCCGGCGCTCGACCAGTGGAACGTCACCTCGAAGGTCCCTTGGCGGGACGCGGACGGCGACATCGTCGGGTTGATAGGCGTGACACACGACATCACGGCTCGCAAAGAGCGCGAGCAACAGATTCGGCGGCAGAACGAACGCCTCCGCGGCTTCTCGGAAGTCGTCAGTCACGACTTGCGCAACCCGTTGCAGGTCGCCCGGTCGGCGCTGGCGCTGGTCGAGGAGGACTGTGACAGCCCGCATCTCGACACCGTCGCCGACGCCCACAGTCGTATCAACGACGTCATCGACGACGTGCTGTCACTGGCGAAGTACGGGCAGACAGTCATCGACACCGAGGCCGTCGACCTCGCGGAGACGGCGGTTCAGGCGTGGACGACGGCCGGCAACGAGACGGGCGAACTGGTTCTCGGCGACGACGTCGGGACCGTCGAGGGGGACCCGACCCGCCTGCAGCGCCTGCTAGAGAACCTGTTCAGCAACGCCGTCGAACACGCCGGGCCCGACGTGAGGGTCACCGTCGAATCCATCGCCCGCCCGGCGCCGAACCAGCCGGGGTCGGAGCCGATACACGGGTTCGCGGTGGCCGACGACGGCCCCGGCATCCCAAAAGAGCAACGCGAGAGCATCCTCGAAGCGGGCTATACGACCGACGCGGACGGGACCGGGTTCGGCCTCGCCATCGTCAACGACATCGTCGAGGCCCACGGCTGGGAACTGGTGGTGACCGACAGCGAGGACGGCGGCGCCCGTTTCGAGATTCTCGGCACCACTCCGGTTGCCGACTAGTACTGCGAACAGACCCGTTCGATACCCTCCTCGAAGGACACCTGTGGTTCCCACCCGGTCGCCTCGCGGAGTTTCGTGGCGTCGGCGCAGGTGTCGTGGACGTAGACGGACTCGGGGATCGGGTTCTCGACGTACTCGGGGTCGATATCCGTCCCGAGTTCGTCGTTGAGCATCTCGACGACGGTGTTGAACGAGTACCGCTCGCCCGTGCCGACGTTGTACGCGCCGTTCAGTCGGTGTTCGGCCGCCAGCACGGTGCCGCGGACGATGTCCGAGACGTGGGTGAAATCCCGGGTCTGCTCGCCGTCGCCGTACAGCACGGGCGGGTCGCCGCTGGCGATGTCGTCGGCGAACTGCGCGATGACGTTCGCGTAACTCCCCTTGTGCTCCTCGGCCCCGCCGTAGCCCTGATACACCGAGAAGTACCGGAGGCCGGCCATCTGCATATCGTAGTGGTTGTGGAAGTACTGGGCGTAGCGCTCGCGAGCGAGTTTCGACGCCTCGTAGCCGGTGTTGGACTCGATGTCCATATCCTCGGGCGAGGGCTCGGTCCGACTCCCGTAGATGGAGGACGTCGAGGCGTAGACGACGGTGTCACAGCCGTCCTGTCGGGCCTGTTCGACGGTGTTGACGAACCCCTCGATGTTGACGCGGGCGCCCCGCGTCGGGTCCTCCTCGTGCATCGCGTACGAGGAGCGAGCGGCGAGGTGGAAGACGACGTCGACGTCCGTCGGGAGGTCGCTGTCGACGACGCTCAGTTCGTGGAACTCGACGCCGTCGTCGAGGTTCTCCGGCGTCCCCAGCGAACAGTCGTCGACGACGACGACCTCGTTGTCCGTCGCGAGCGCGTTCGCGAGGTTCGACCCGATGAAGCCTGCCCCGCCGGTTACCAGCACGCGATTGTCGTTCATACTGTTTGCCTCCATTGGGCGAAACAAATCGGTTTCGCTCCCCGAGACACACGTATCAGAACCGGGTCAAACACCGCTCGTAGTGAACGATTCGGACCAGTCCAGACTGTCGATTTCGAACGGACAAACGTTCTATTGCTACGTATGACGGCCTGTATAGCTGTATTTACCCATCACTATTTATCATCACCATCGGTTTTAAGGGTAGCTACGACTAAAGAACGGTTATGTCATCAATCGAACTCACACCGAGTCAGAAGAGTATCTTACAGGAGTTGATCAACCTGTTTCGGGACAGCGAGAGCGCGGTAAAAGGCGAGGACATCGCGGACAAGGTCGACCGCAACCCCGGGACGATCCGAAACCAGATGCAGAGTCTCAAAGCTCTCCAACTAGTCGAGGGAGTCCCCGGGCCGAAAGGCGGATACAAACCGACGGCCAACGCCTACGACGCCCTCCAGATCCAGGAGATGGACAAGGCCGCGGAGGTCCCGTTGTTCTACGCCGGCGAACGCGTCGAGTCGGCCAACGTCGAGGAGATAGACCTTACGAGCGTCCACCACCCCGAGAAGTGTCGGGCGCGCATCAAACTGCAGGGCTCGATAGCGGACTTCGTGGAGGGCGAGACGGTCACCGTCGGCCCGACACCGCTGTCGAAACTCCAAATCGTGGGCACGCTCTCGGGCAAAGACGACACCGGCAATAGCCTCATCCTCACCATCGACGATATGGTCGCCCCCGCTGAGGACCCGGAACACTAACCCACAGAAACCTACACTGTTTATAATTACGTAGCCCTAAGTAGGGCTATGGCCGTCTCACTATCGACGCAGTTCGTCCTCGCCGTCGGTACTGTTACCATCTGGCGGAGAGCGAGCGCTTCGTTGCTGGCGAGCGTCCGCCGTCGGTCACCGACTGACCGACGCGCCGAGGTCGGCGAGCACGTCGAAGAAGTCGGGGAAGGACACGTCGACGTCCTCGGCGTCGGAGACGGTGGTCGTCCCGTCGGCGACGAGGCCCGCGACGGCCAGTGACATCACGATGCGGTGGTCGGCCCGCCCGTCGACGGCCGCCCCGGTCAGGTCCGTCTCCGACCCGTAGATGGTGAGTGAGTCGCGCTGTTCCTCGACTTCGGCCCCCATCTCGGTGAGCGCCTCGGCCATCGCCGTCACGCGGTCGGTCTCCTTGTAGCGGACGTGTTCGGCGTCGGTGATGGTCGTCGTCCCGTCGGCGACGGCCCCGAGGACGGCGATAGTCGGGAGCAGGTCCGGCGTGTCGGCCACGCTGACCTCGACGCCCGACAGCGACGACTGTGTGACGGTGATGCGTCCTTCCTCGCGGTTCCACTCGACATCCGCGCCCATCCGTTCGAGGACGTCGACGATTGCCGCGTCGCCCTGTGCGGAGGGGTAGGCACCCTCGACGACGAGTTCGTCCTCGGCCGCGAGCGCACCCGCCGCGAGGAGATACGAGATAGACGAGAAGTCACCGGGGACGGTGTAGCGGCCGTCAGCGGGCGCGTAGGTCTGTCCGCCGTCGACGCTGAATCCGCTCTCGGTGGCCGTCGCCTCGACGCCGAAGTCCGCCAGCACCTCGATAGTGATGTCGACGTACGGCGCGGACTTCAGTTCCGTCTCCAGTTCGACGTCGATGCCGTCCTCGGTGACCGCGCCGGCCATCAGCAGCGCAGTGATGTACTGTGAGGAGACGTCACCGGGGATAGCGACCGACCCGCCCTCGACGGGGCCGCCGACGACCAGCGGCGCCTGTCCGTTGGCCCGGGTGCTCTCGGCGCGCCCGCCCAGTTGCTCGACGGCGTCCAGCAGCGGCCCCTGCGGGCGGTCCCTGAGAGAGCTGTCGCCGGTGAGGACAGTGAGGTCCTCGGCGAGAGCGGCCGTCGCGGTGACGAGCCGCATCGTCGTGCCGCTGTTGGCACAGTCGAGTACGTCCGCCGGCGTCTCGGGGTCGCCGTCGAACCCGACGACTTCGAGGCTGTCCTCGCGAGTCACCACGTCACCGCCGTAGGCTCGACGGCGGCCATCGTGGCTTTCGTGTCGGCGCTGACCAGCGGGCTCTCGACGGTGGCGCCCGCCGCGTACCCGGCCGCGAGAATCGCGCGGTGCGTGTAACTCTTCGACGGCGGGGCGGTCGCGGTGCCAGACACCGTCGACGCTGTGATCGTTACGTCCATACGTGGGGCTGGTCGGGCCGACTAAAAGAGGCTACCGTTCGCCCGCTCAGGACACTTTCTCGAACAGCGCCAGCGTGTCGAAGAGGTCGCCGGCGTCGCCGTCGCCGTCGAAGTCGTACCGCCGCGGGTTCGACTCGACCCGGTCGCTGTTTCGCTCGTCGTAGTAGGTCAACGCGTCGAAGAGGTCGCCGTCCCCGTCGCCGTCGATGTCCTCGTACAGCGGGTCGTCGTCGAGGCTGGCCGGCGGCCCCGCGGCGCCCTCGAAGCGTTCGGTCGTCAACTCGCTCATCCACAACTGGTCGGCCCCGTCGGTCAACCGACCGGCCACGAGATACCCCCGCTCAGTCGGGCCGAAGGCGGCCGCGTCCACGGCGTCCGTCCCCGCGATTCGCTGTGTCGAGCGACTGGTTCCCGTCTCGTCGACCCGGTCAAGCACTGCCGTCCCGTCCTCGGCCGTCCGGAGGACGAGATACCCCTCAGACAGCGCCACCGCGCCGCGGGCGCTCACCCCGTCCAGAAGCGTCGTCCAGTCGACGGTGCCGTCGGCAGCGACGGCGGTGAGCCACGGTCGTCGGGTCCCGAACGGGTCCGAGTCGCCGACGACGAGGGAGCCGCCGCCCGTCCGTCCGGTGACGGCATGGACCCAGTCGGTCTGGTCGCCACCGATACGGCGCGTCCAGAGGGTGGTGCCGCCGCTGTCGGTCGCCCGGACCCACCCCGTCGGCCGGTCGTCGCCGCTCGCTCGACTCGTCCCGACGACGACGTATCCGGTGTCCGTCCGCCGGGCGTCGGCGACCGTCTCGCGGGGGTCGCTCTCGAACGCGCGGTCCCACTGGAGGGAGTCCTCGCGGTCGAAGCGGGCCAGCCGTGCCGTCCGGTCGCCGTCGCCGCCGGCCGTGTAGGCGACGGCGTACCCGCTCCCGTCGGTGACGATAGCACCCGCTCTGTTGTCCGTCCCGGCCCCGAGCGTCCGGTCTTCGAGGAGTCGGCCCTCGGTGTCGGTCCGGCCGACCCACACCGCTCGGGTGCCGTCGCCGAATGAGGTGGTCGACCCGGTCAGCAGGTAGCCGCCGCCGGGCGCGGCCGCAACCGCCGCCGTCCGGTCGTCGTCGGGGCCGGCGTAGGTTCGCCGGTCCCACTGGCGGGTGCCGTCCGCGTCGACCTTGACCGCCCACGCGTCGGCGGTGCCGGCCCCGTAGGACCCGGTCGCGCCGACGGCGAGGAAGCCGCCGTCCGGCGTCGGGATGGCGTCGGTCGCCACGTCGTCGCCGTCGCCGCCGGCGACGTGTTCCCACCCCAGCGCGTACGTCCGGTCGTGTTCGGCACCGCTGGCGACGCCCGTCGCCGCGGCTCCGACGGCACCCACCGCGACCGCTCGGAGCAGTTCCCGACGACTCGCCGACCCCCTGTCGTTGGTTCTCATATCCGAGGGCTCTCGGTCCGGGAAAAAAACTCGTTCGTTTCTACTGGACTTTCGAGGAGGTGGTCCGACCGATGAGATACACCGCGACGGCCCCCGAGCAGCAGGTCCAGCACCAGCAGGACGCCCACCGCCGGGACGACGGTGTTCCAGATGCCCTCGAAGGCCGTCACCTCCCACACCCTCCATCACGTCGCGTCGAGGATGATGGCCCGCGCGGCGTCGACGCCGTAGGTGATGGGATTGACGGCCGCGACCGTCTGTATCCACTCCGGCAGTGACGACAGCGGCAAAAACGCCGAGGAGACGAACAGCAACGGGAACTGCAGGAGGTTCGCGCCGATGATCGTCGACTCCTGGTCCTCGGTGATCAGCGCCAGCGCGTTCGAGAAGGCGATGAACCACAGCGAGAAGACGATGCCGACGACCACGATGCCGACGGCGCCGACGACGCCCGTCGCTATCTCCGCGCCGAGCAGGATACCGAGGCCGAGGATCATCACGATCTGGACCGCGATGCGCAGCAGTTCGGAGATGGTCTTCCCGAGGAAGACGGCCGTGCGGTTCATCGGCGAGACGAGCACCTTCTCGAACATCCCGCTCTCGATGTCGTTGACCAGCCCGACGCCGGAGGTGGCCGCGGCGGCCAGCGCTACCTGTATCGCGATGGCCGGGACGAGATACGTCTCGTAGGCGATGCCGCCGGGGAGGGCCTGCCCGGCGACGTTGCCGAACACCTCAGTAAAGAGCACGAGGAAGACGATGGGCTGGACGAACGATCCGACGAGGACGAACGGGTTGCGGACGGACTTCAGCGTCCACCGTTTGAAGTTGACCCACACGTCCCCGGCGAAGCTATTGCCCTGCATCGTGGTGCGGCCGTCCTCGGCAGTGGGGGTACTCATCGGTCACCCCCGTCGGCCGCGGCGACTTCGGCGGCGTCGGCCGTCGCGTCGGCCCCGCCCTCCTCGACGTGTTCGCCCGTGATAGCGAGGAACACGTCGTCCAGCGTCGGCGACCGGACGTTGAATCCAGTGACGACGATATCTTCGTCCCGGAGAGCGACCAGCAGGTCGGTGCCGTGTTGGCGGGCGGTCCGCGCCGTGACGGTGATACCGTCGTCGGTGGTCTCGACAGTGGCCGCCTCGAAGAGGTCGCTCTCGCGGGCGACCGCCACCGCGCGCTCGCGTTCGTCCGCGCTCCCCTCTATCTCGATGTCCAGTATCTCGCCGCCGACCTCGCGTTTGAGGTCCGCGGGCGTCCCGTCGGCGACGATTTCGCCGTCGAGGATCACCGACAGCCGTTCACACAACTGGTCGGCCTCCTCCAGGTACTGCGTGGTCAGGAAGATGGTCGTCCCCTGGTCGTTGATCCGGCGGAAGTACTCCCAGAGGCGGTTGCGCGCTTTCGGATCGAGGCCCGTCGTCGGTTCGTCGAGGAAGACGAGCGGCGGCCGGTGGACCAGCGCCGTCGCCGCGTCCAGTCGCTTTTTCATCCCGCCGGAGAACTCGCCGGCCTCCTTCTCGGCGACGTCGGCGAGGTCGACCAACTCCAGCAGTTCGTCGATGCGGTCGCTCCGGTCGGCCCGCGGGACACCGTAGGACTCACACGCGAACCGGAGGTTCTCCCGCGCGGTCAGTTCCTCGTCGACGCTGGTCTCCTGTGCCATATAACCGATAGACGACCGGACGCGTTCCGGCTCCGTCCGGGCGTCGAACCCGTTGACCCGGACCTCCCCGCTGGTCGGGGACAGAAGCGTCGCCAGCGTCTTGATGGTCGTCGTCTTCCCCGCGCCGTTGGGTCCGAGGAACCCGAAGAACTCCCCCTCGGGGACCGACAGCGAGACGTCCCGGACCGCCTCCGTCCCGTCGGCGTAGGTCACTTCGAGACCGTCCGTCGCTATCGCCAGCGGCCGGTCGCCCTCCCCAGTCGATCCCGTGTCGCTACTCATACACGCCCGTAGCGGTCGCCCCCTTGATAAAATAACTGATTGAATATTCAGTCAACGCGGTTATGACGGTCGGGGCGCTACCAGATAATATGGACCGCTCGTTCGTGGCCCGCCAGTCGGGTTGGAGTCTCGTCGACGTGCCGCCCACGCCGACTCACGGGGCGTCGACACCGGGACAGCGAATCGGGGACAGTGACGGTTTTAGGGCCGGAGGTACGAGCGAGGACACCGATGACGAGTGACGGACCGTTTCCAGAGGACCCGACGGAGACGCGGGTCGAGATACTCAAGGCGACCGATGCGGCGCTGCGGCGACACGGGTACGCCGACCTGACGATAGACCGGATCAGCCGCGAGTTCCCCAAGAGCAAGTCGCTGCTCTATCACCACTACGACAGCAAAGACGAGTTGCTGCTGGACTTTCTCGGGTATCTCCTCACCAGTTTCGAGGACGGCCTCGGTCTCGACCCGGACGCGTCCCCGCACGAGCGTCTCACGACGCTGCTCAACCGGGTGCTGGACCCGGCGTCGGACAGGGACGACGACGCCTTTCGGCGGGCGATAACCGAACTCCGGGTGCAGGGCGCAAGCGACGAGGCGTACCGACAGCAGTTCACCGAACACGACAGACTGCTCCGCGACCGGATGGCCGACATCGTCGCCGAGGGCGTCGAAGCCGGCGTCTACCGGGAGGTCGACCCCGACCAGGTCGCGGCGATGCTCCACACCCTCGCCAGCGGGTCGATGGTCCAGACCGCGACGAGCGACGCGGACGCCCGGGCGGCCGTCCGGGCGGAACTGGACGCCTACTTCGAACACCGCCTGCTGGCCGACGGGCGGTAAGTCTTTGACACGCGGGCTCCCAGCCTGCCGTATGAGCCGCGACCTCTCAGCGCTTGACGACTACCTCGACGCGGCCGGTGTCGACGGCTACCTGATCGACGCCGACTCGACCGACGCCGACCAGTACTACCTCTCGGGGTTCGACGCCCCAGACCCGTTCCTGACGCTGTACGACGGATCGGTCAGACTGCTGTTCGCCCGCAGTCTGGAGTACGGCCGTGCCGTCGCCGAGAGCGACGGCGAGACGGTCGAGCGCTTCGTCGACTACGACTACGCCGCGGCCGTCGACGAACACGGTCGCGAGGACGCCGACGACGTGGTCATCGCCCGCTTTCTCGATAGTTACGGCGTCGACGCCGTCGCCGTCCCGCCGCGGTTCCCGCTCTCGCGGGCCGACGGCCTCCGCGAGCAGGGAATCGACGTTCGGGTCGACCGCGACGCCACGGTGACGGGCGTCCGCGCGGTGAAGACCGACGACGAACTCGACGCGATTCGGGATGCCCAGCGGGCCAACGAGGCCGCGATGGCCGCCGCCGAGGACCTGCTTGCGGGCGCGACGGTAGAGGGCGACCGGCTCTATCACGACGGCGAGGTCCTGACCAGCGAGCGCGTCAAAGAGGAGATAGAGGTGACGCTGCTCCGGGCGGGGTGTGCGCTGGACGAGACCATCGTCGCCTGCGGCCGCGACGCCGCCGACCCACACGACCGCGGGAGCGGCCCCCTCGCCCCCGACGAGCCCATCATCGTCGACATCTTCCCACAAAACAAAGCGAGCAAGTACCACGCCGATATGACCCGGACGTTCTGCGTCGGGACGCCCGCCGAGACGCTCGCGGAGTGGTACGACCTGACCGAGCGGGCGTATCGGGCAGCCCTCGACGCCGTCGAACCGGGCGTGACCGGCGAGGCCGTCCACGATGCCGCCTGTGACGTCTACGAGAACGCCGGCCTGCCGACGTTGCGGGCCGACGACGGCGCGGAGACGGGGTTCATCCACTCGACGGGCCACGGCGTCGGCCTCGACGTCCACGAACTCCCATCGGTCGGTCCCGGTGGCGCGGAACTGCAACCGGGGAACGTGATCAGTATCGAACCCGGGCTGTACGACCCCGAAGTCGGCGGCGTCCGCATCGAGGACCTCGTCGCCGTCACCGAGGACGGCTACGAGAACCTGACGGAGTACCCGGTCGAGCTGGTCGTCGAGTAACTAAATTATAGACCGTTACATTTATTGCCCGGGCCGTGATGGGTAGGAGTACGATGCTGGCACTTACGGTACGTGGTGTACGCTTCCTCGGCCTCGCCGGCCGAGCCCTGTTCTGACCGACAGCATCGTTGCCGAGTATCCGCGTGCGACCACGACCACATGAGTACGAACCCATCGACGACCCAGCAGTATCGAACCCAGACCACCCCCGAGACACCGGGGACAGCGCCCGCCACGAACCGCCCGACGGCCGGGCGGTCGACCGACGGGCGAGTGACGACGGCGGCCCCGCGAACGTTCGAACCGAGCAGTACCGGGACGATGCCGCCGATGTTCGACCCGACGGCCGAGTACAACGAGCGGTAGCGCTCAGCCGTCAGCGGTCAGTTGTACCGGACGGCA
>NZ_WPCA01000044.1 GCF_009741825.1 Halapricum sp. CBA1109 | reverse complement strand
GTCGCGGCGGCGGCCGACGACGGCGGCGTCTACGAGATAGACGCCGACCTGCTGGCCGAACTGGACCCCGACTGCGTGATCACCCAAGGCATCTGTGACGTGTGTGCGGTCGACCGCGTGCTGGTCGCCGACGTTATCGAGGAACTGGGGCTCGACGCCGAGGTGGTGACGACCGACCCGCACTCGCTGTCTGACCTCTACGACGACGTCCACCGCATCGGCGCGGCGCTCGGTGAAGACGCGGCGGCCGCGGACCTCGTTGCGGACCTCAGAAGCCGTGTGGAGGCCGTTCGTCAGCGGACGGCGGCTATCGACGACCGCCCGCGCGTCGCCGTCTTCGACTGGATGGACCCCGTGATGCTGGCGGGCCACTGGATGCCCGAGATAGTCGCGGCGGCGGGCGGGCGCTACGATCTCGTCGCGGCCGGGGAGCGCTCGACGCCGTGGGAGTGGGCCGATATCCGGGAGTACGACCCCGAGGTGGCAATCGCTGCCCCCTGCGGGTTCGACCTCGATCAGACCCGCGAGCACGCGAGCGAACTGACCGACCGGCCGGGGTGGAGTGACCTCTCGGCCGTCGCGGACGGTCGCGTCCACGCGATGGACGGCCACAACTACGTCAACAGGCCGGGGCCGCGACTGTCCGACACGTTGGAACACCTCGCTGGCCTGCTCCACCCCGACGCCTTCGACGCGCCGCCGAGCGACGTGGCGGGGCCGCTGGCCAGCCCACAGCGTATCGAGTGATCAGAGCAGCGTCGACACGCCGACGTAGGTGTTCGCGGCGACGATAGCGGAGCCGACAGCGATGAGTCCCGTGAACCACAGCCGCCACCCGGGGACGCTCTCGATGTACCGCCGGAAGCCCAGCAACAGGCCGCCCGCGACGGCGACGACGAGGCCTTTGAACACCGGCAGATAGACCGGGTGGCTCGACAACAGCATCCGTATCCACGGGTTCGCCTCCAGCCCGACGTCTCCGGTCACGTGCAGGGCGAACAGCGTCGACAGCGCGTCACCGACACCCCAGACGACGACCAGCGCACCGACGAACCAGACGTAACTCGGCAGCGGCACGCGGAGGCTCGGTACCGCGAACTGTCGGACCGACATCTATCTCGTTGGTGGGCGAATCGGGGAATAAGTTTTCGGACCGCGTTATCAAATACAATACTCCGCTACTCCGGAACGGCACACCGCTCGTCGTAGCGCACGTCCCGAACGCTGTCGATTCGGGGCGTCTCGCCACAGACAGGGCAGTCCGGCGAGGGGCGGATGGGGACGCGTTCGATATCCATCTCGGCGGCGTCGTAACAGAGCAACCGGCCGTCCAGTGACTCGCCGTGGCCGAGGACGAGTTTGATCGTCTCGGTGGCTTGGAAACAGCCGATAGTCCCCGGGAGGACGCCGAGGACGCCGGCCGTCGCGCAGTCGGGGGCGGCACCGTCCGGCGGTGCCTCGGGGAACAGACATCGGTAGCAAGGAGAGTCCTCGCCCTGTTCGAACGTCGTCACTTGGCCCTCGAAGCGGTAGACGGCCCCGTGGGAGACGGGAATGCCCGCGAGGGCGCAGGCGTCGTTGATGAGGTATCGGGACGCGAAGTTGTCCGTCGCGTCGACGACGACATCGTGGCCCTCGATTAGTCCCTCGATGTTCTCGGCGGTGGCCCGCTGTTCGTACGTCTCGACGGTCACGTCGGGGCTCAACTCGGCGACGAACTCGGCGGCGCTGTCGACTTTCGGCCGTCCCACGTCGGCGTCGGCGTGGACGGTCTGTCGCTGGAGGTTCGACCGCTCGACAACGTCGTCGTCGACGACGTGTATCTCGCCGACGCCGGCGGCCGCGAGGTACTGGAGTATCGGTGACCCGAGGCCGCCCGCGCCGACGACCAGCACCGACGCGTCGAGCAACTGTGCCTGCCCCTCCGGGCCCACGTCGTCCAAGATGATGTGCCGGGAGTACCGGTCGAGCTGTGTCTGGTCCAGCCCTAATGACATACCGGGTGGTTGGCCACCGTGAGAGATAAGCGGCCGGGTCGGCGTGCGGGAAAGTTAAATCCCACAGGGTCGTAGGTGCGGATATGGAGTGCTCACGGTGTGGGGGCCGACTGGAGACGTACGCGCTCAACGGGAGTGAGGCGTGTGTCTGTGAAGACTGCGGATTCGTCGACACGCCGTTCGAACACGACGACGTCGAGTTCGAGGACCCCGAGCCGTGGTCGACGGCCATCCAGCGGTTCTACGAGAAACGGGAGTCCGCACCCGGCCAAGAGTAATTACCGCTCCCTTCGTTAGCGTTCCACATGGACTTCAGCCCCAGCGCCGAGCAGCGCCAGATCAGGGAGATGGTCGCGGAGTTCGTCGACGAGGAAGTCGTCCCGCGGGCCGCGGAGATAGACGCGACCGACGAGTACCCCGCGGACCTGATCGACCAGATGGCGCAACTGGACCTGATGGGGATGCCCATCCCCGAGGAGTACGGCGGCGCCGGCCTCGACTATCACGCCTACGCGATGGCACTCGAAGAGATTTCCCGGGGCAGTGGCGGCCTCGGGACCATCGTCGCCGCCCACATCTCACTGGCCTGCAATATGATACACGAGTTCGGCGACGAGGCCCAGAAGGAGGAGTATCTGACACCGCTGGCCGAGGGCGAGGACATCGGCGCGTTCGCGCTCTCGGAGGCCGGGGCCGGGTCGGACGTGCCCGCGATGGAAACGACGGCCGAGCGTGACGGCGACGGCTACGTCGTCGACGGCGGGAAACTGTGGATATCGAACGGCTCTGTCGCCGACACCGTCACGCTGTTCGCCAAGACCGACCCCGAGGCCGGCAACAAGGGCATCTCCTCGTTTATCGTCCGCCCGGAGGAAGACGACGGCTTCCACGTCGAGGGCACCGAACACAAACTCGGCGACAAGGGTTGTCCCACCGCGGAGTTGCGCTTCGAGGAGATGTACCTTCCCGAGGACCGCCTGCTCGGCGAGGAGGGGCGAGGGTTCGTCCACGCGCTGAAGACGCTCAACGGCGGCCGCATCACCATCGCGGCCCGCGGCGTCGGCATCGCCCAGGCGGCCCTCGACGCCGCCTTGGAGTACAGTCAGGACCGCGAGCAGTTCGGCCAGCCCATCAGTGAGTTCCAGGCCATCCAGCACAAACTCGCGGACATGGACACCAAGACCAACGCCGCACGCTTGCTGATGCACGAGGCCGCAGACCGGAAGATGCGCGGCGAGCGCTTCGTCAAGGAGGCCGCACAGGCCAAGCTCTACGCCTCGGAAGTCTCGCGGGAGGTGGCCAACGAGGGCATCCAGATCCACGGCGGCTACGGCTACACGAAGGACTTCCCGGCAGAGCGGTTCTACCGGGACGCCAAACTCAACGAGATATACGAGGGGACCAGCGAGGTGCTGCGGAACACCATCGCCTCGGAGCTTCTGACCTGATCAGTTCGCCTCGCCGACTTCCTCGCGGAGCCACGCGGTGTACGTCTCGACGGCCTCGCTCCCGGCGTCGGTCAGCGCGTACACGTCGCTGAGACCCTCCGTCCGGGAATCGACGTAGCCCAGTCGTTCGAGGGCCTCCAGCGCGCCGTAGAACTGCCGCGGTTCGATGCGGTCGTCGTAGCGGCGTTCGAGACTCGTCTTGAGTTTCTGTGCGGGGACCCCGTCCTCGCCGTACAGGAGGACACAGAGGTCCCGTCGGCGGCCGCTCTGGAGCCACTGGGACATACCGGCGTCTCGGCCCGGCCGCACATCCCGGTTTCGAGTCCCGACCGGAACGTACGATAGGCTCCGACCGTTATCCGGAGTCGATGACCGACACCGAGGTCACCGACAACGGCGTCACCGCCCGCTATCAGGAGACCGACGAGGAGCGCATCATCACGTTCGAACGCGACGGCAAGACCGCCGCCATCGCCCAGAACATCGAGGGGTACGCGATGCTGAAGGTCCGCCCGACGGCACAGGGCGACGAACTCGAACGCTACTACGGGTTCGATATGGCACTCGACCACGTCGGCGAACTGCTGGGCGTCTCGAAGTTCGACATCCCGGTCCCGGAACCGGCCAGAGACCTCGGGATGTGATCACTCCGGGGTGATGTCCCGCGCGGCGTCGAGCACCGTTTCGTGACACTGCCCGTTCGAGGCGACGAGCCCAGTGCTGGCCGCGGTCCAGGGTTCCCCGTCGAGGTCGGTGACGGTCCCGCCCGCCGACTCGACCATAAACACGCCGGCGACGGTGTCCCACGGGTTGGTGTCGACGTTCGTGATAGCGGCGTCGACGCCCCCGGCGGCGACCTGTGCCAGTGTCACTTGCGCACAGCGCAACCGGAGGAGGTCACCGAACCGACTGACGATGGCGTCCGCCGCGGCCGCGTACTCCTCGCGCCTGTCGAAGGGCCACCATATTGTCGGCGCGACGGTGAACGTCTCGGGGTCGCTCCGGTCGCTGACCCACAGGCGCTCGCCGTCCCTGAACGCGCCCGCCGGCCCGGCCTCGTAGGTGTCGCCCAGCGCCGGACACACGGAGGCGGCTGCGACGGGTCGCCCGTCGACGACGGCGGCGACGCTGGTCGCCCACGACCGCAACCCTCGGACGTAGTTGTTCGTCCCGTCGATGGGGTCGATCACCCACGCGGCCCCCGACTGGGGCACCGTCGACCGGGCGTCGTTCTCCTCGCCGACGACGATGTCCTCGGGGAACGCCTCCCTGATTCGCTCGACGACGGCACGCTGGGCCTCCCGGTCGGCCCGCGTCACCACGTCCGTCTTCCCGTCTTTCGTCTCGACGGCTAGGTCCGTCCGGAACGCCTCCAAAGCTATCTCACCGCCGCGCGCCGCGGCCGCCCGCGCAGTCGCCCGTCGATCTGCCTCGTCCATACACCAATCCTCGACAGACTACTACAAAACGACACTGAAATAGAGTATTAAGCAATATATATGGGTTAGAAGGTACAATATCAATACGTTCGTAAACACAAATTCCGCAGAATCTATTACAGCTACATACCCGAATATATCGCTCATATAAGCCGTTTACCCGGATTCGGACTCACAGTGGGATATGCCCAATCGACGAGCAGTGTTGAAGGGTATGGGTGCTGCAACCATCGTCGGATCAATCGCCGGCTGTTCCGGTTCCGAGGCCGGGACAGACGAGCCGTACGTCGACGGGAAGATACGCTTCCTGATGTCGCCGTCGGAGCCCCAGGACCGACTGCGCGCACAGTACACGCCGATCAAAGAGCGGTTGAACGACCACGTCGACGCGGTCGACACCGTCGAGATGCAGTACGCCGACAACTACGCGGCGACGCTCAGCGCGTTGGACTCCGGGACCGGCGACATCGCCGAGACCGGACCGTTCGCGGGTGCGCTCGGCGTCACCTCCGACAACGCCGAGATACTGCTCCAGCGGTGGGGCTACGGCGCGTGGACGTACACGAGCGTCATCGTCACGCGGCCGGACACCGACATCGAGGACCTGACCGACCTCGAGGACAAGACCATCGGGTTCGCCGACCCGCTGAGCGCCAGCGGCTCGCTGTACCCGCTCGGAATGTTGAAAGAAGCCGGACTGTCGGTACCCGACGAGCCCGGGACGCCGGCGGGCGCGGACTTCACGCCGCAGTGGTCGACACACGGACAGGCCTTCGAGGCGTTGCAGGCCGGGACCGTCGACGCCGCCGGCGTCGGCTACTTCATCGTCGCCGACGACGAGCGAGAGGGCTACGTCGACGGCGTCGAGGAAGTCGCACGCGACGACGGCATCCCGCGCGCGCCGGTTATGGTCTCGCCGCAGTTGACCGACGAGGAGAAGTCGTCGATACAGACGGCGTTCACCGAAGCGCCCGACGACATCTACTACGGCGAGGACGGCGAGGAGGGGACCGAGGACGACCTCTGGTTCTCGAAGGTGCGCCCGGCCGACAAGAGCACGTACCAACCGGTCATCGACAAGGCGAACACGCTGGGCTACGGCGCGGACGTCTTCGAGAGCTAGTCGTCCACCCTCCACACCTATGAGCACGATAACGATCAGTAGCGTCGAGAAAGTCTACGGCGAGGACACCGTCGCCCTCGACGACGTCTCGCTCACCATCGACGACGGCGAGTTCGTCATCCTCCTCGGCCCCTCCGGGGCCGGCAAGTCGACACTGTTGCGGTTGCTCAACGGCCTCGAACGGCCGACCGAGGGGACCATCGAGATCGGGGACGAGACCGTCTCTGACACCCGCCCCGACGTGGCGATGGTGTTCCAGATGCACAACCTCGTCGAGAGCGCCAGCGCCTACCGAAACGCACTGACGGGCGCGCTCAACCGGACCAGCACCGTCCCCAGCCTCGCGACGTGGTACGGCGAGGAAGCCGAGCGGATGGCGCTGGAAGCGCTGGACACCGTCGGCCTGCTCTCGGAGGCGGACCAGCGCGCCGACAGTATGAGCGGCGGCCAGCAACAGCGCGTCGGCATCGCCCGCGCGCTGACACAGGACCCCACGCTCCTGCTGGCGGACGAACCCGTCGCGAGCCTCGACCCGAAGGCCTCCGAGGACGTGATGGGCTATCTCCGGACGGCGGCCGACGAGCGGGACCTGACGACCGTCACCAGCCTCCATCAGGTCAACGTCGCCCGGGAGTTCGGCGAGCGGTTCGTCGGCCTCCGGGACGGCGAGGTCGTCTTCGACGGCTCCGCCGAGGACCTCACGATGGAGGCCGTCGAGGAGATATACTACGACACCGAGGCCGAGACGGCCGAGTCGATGCCCGACCCCGCATCGAACGATCGCGCTCGGTCGGTCGCGACGCCGGAGGAGGGTCCCTGATGGCGACCGGTACGAATACGGACGAGGACCGGCCCGACGTCGAACAGGCCCGCGAGGTGCTGTGGCGTCGCCGCTGGCTCCGCCGGAGCCTCTACGGGGCTCTCCTGCTGAGCGTCGTCGGCCTGACGTACTTCGTCTTCCTCGAGTTCCTCGGGTTCTCGTTCGCGCAGTTGACCAGCGAGCGGGCGACCACGGAGATGCAGAAGTTCATCGGTGGCCTGTTCCCGCCGAACTTCGAGGATATGACGACCTACACGAAGGAAAACGAGATAACCGGTATCGATGCGCTCGTGGTCAGCCTGACGAGTTGGGAACTCGGCCTGCTGTGGGGCGTGATACCCGGTATCTGGCCGACGCATATTATGGACACGCTCGCGACGGCCAACGCCGGCAACGGGAACGTGATGGTCTCTGCGGCGTACACCACCGTCGCCGCCGGGTTCGCCGGAACCGTGCTGGGGTTCCCGCTGGCACTCGTCTTCGGCGTGCTGGGCTCCGAACGAGTCGTCCCGTTCCCGCTGAACTTCCTCTTTCGCGGGACGATGTCGACCATCCGGGCTATCCCGGCAATCGTCTGGACGCTCATCTACATCCCCATCTTCGGTATCACGCCCGCAACGGGCGTCCTCGCCATCACGACCGACACCGTCGGCAACCTCGGTCGACTGTTCACCGACGAACTCGAGGAGATAGAGGACGGGCCCATCGAGGCCGTCCGGTCGACCGGTGCAGGCCGCGTCCAAGTGGTCGTCTTCGGGATGTTGAGTCAGGTGACGAACTCCTTCGTCGCGTGGACGCTGTACATCCTCGAGATCAACACCCGTATCGCCATCACGCTGGGCGTCCTCGGCGTCGGCGGACTGGGGATGTACATCGAGAACCAGATCGGACTGCTCGACACCGGCTACCAGAACGCGATGGCCGGCATCTTTATGGTCATCTTCATCGTTCTGACCATCGAACTGATCTCCTCGCGGATCCGCGCCCGACTGCGGCCCGGGGAGACGGAGTCCTCGACGCTGTTGGGTGCCCTCTTCGGCCTGTTCGACCCCAACAAGTGGCTCGGTCGGCTCTGAACCGGGCCGCGGACGACGCCCTTTATCCGGTGGCACGCCAAGCCCGGATATGGACACGCTCGGCGACGTCGTCGCGCCCGACCGGCGCTCGGAGGCACTGGCCTACGAACGCCCGGGCGACCGCTCGCGGTCGTACAGTTACAGCGCCCTCTGTACCGACACCTGGAAGGCCGGAAACCTGATGCGCCACTACGGCGTCCGCGAGGGCGTCGCCGTCGGCGTCGTCGACGGCCCGAAAGACCCCGAGGGCGACCGGTCGATCCGACCGATTCCCGAGTCGCTGCTGGCCGTCTTCGGTGCCGCGGCGCTGGGCGCGCCGGTCCGACTCGACCCGCCGGCAGAACCGGACGTCCGCGCGCTCGTCTGTCCGGACCACCGGCGCAGCGACTACACGCTCGCGCCGGGGAGTAAGTACCTCGCCTACGGCGGCCCGCCCGAGGACCCGACGGTCGCTCACTTCGAGCGCGAGCTGTGGAGCGAGAACCCCATCCAGTTCCCCGACCCCGTCGACCCCGACTCGGTCGCGGTGGTCGACGCCGACGGCGAGTACACCCACGCGTCGCTGTTGTCGGCCGCAGAGGGCGTCGTCGAGGCGTACGGACTGACGGCCGACGACAGCGTCGCCATCGACACGCCCCTCGACGACGCGGGGACGCTCGTCGCGGGCGTGCTCGCGCCGCTCTCGGTCGGTGGGACGATAACGACGGGCGGGGACGCGGCGCTGGTCGTCGGCGAGGGCGACGGCGAGAACCGCATCGCGCCGGCGGCGGCCCGGCCTTAGCTGTCCGGACGGACGTAGTTGGCAAGCGTCACCAGCAGGCCGAGTATCCAGCCCACCGGGACGGCGATGCCGAACCACATCCCCACGTAGGCGACGCCGCTGAGGTCGTAGTTCTGCCGGAGGTAACTGTTGAGGTCCCCGACGGTGAGGACGTTGTCCAGTATCCAGATGGCCAGGGAGTTGCTCTGGGGGAAGACGACGTTCGCCAGCGTCGCCGAGTACAGCGCCGCGACGACCGGCGGCAGGAAGATGGCGGTGATGGCCAGCGGGTAGGAGACGACCACCGTCGAGATGCGGCCGCCGACGCGGCTCGTGAGGACGGCCAGCACGGCGGCGACGGTGGCGACGATGCCGGCCGCCAGTACGGCGACGACGCCGCCGGAGGTGAGGTCTAGCTGGAACTGTGCGAGCGCGGTCAGCCCGCCCCAGACGAGGACCGAGAGGACGACGACGCCGAGGAGACCGATGCGCGCGACGGCGGTGTCGAGCCGTCGCGCCTGATACCGCAGGAGGTAGCCGGCGAGGACGAACGGGTACAACAGTGCGACCACGGGGACGCCGATAGCCGACCACAACCGATAGAGGATGGCACTCCCGGTCGTGTTCGGTTTCCACTTGCCCAATACGGTCTGTTCGGCGTCGCGCTGGCGGGGGTAGACGAGTTCCATCCACGTCTCGTGGAGGCGACGGACGTCGATACGGACACCGTCCACGATACCGGTGGCGTTCGCAGCGGACATAGGCAGTCGTTCGTCGTCCCCCAGTTTAAGCGTGTGCGTTCGCGGGCGATATCCTCACTGGCCCGCAGTGCTTCCGGATTACCTTCTCACCACGCGTCGGGGCCGAAATCCGGGTCGACCTTCCGGTCGGTCCGGTCGATACTCGCGATGGTATCGAGGTCTTCCTCGTCCAACTCGACGGTGAGGCTCTCGAAGTTGTCCCGGATGTGGGCCTCGCTGGTCGCTTTCGGGATGGCGGTGATGTCGTGTTCCCGAAGCCACGCCAGACTGACCTGGGCCTCGCTGACACCGTGTTTCTCTGCTACCTCGGTCAGTTCGGGCACGTTGAAGACGTCCCCGCGGGCGAGCGGCGAGTACGCCACCAGTTCGAGGTCGGTGTCGGCGGCGAACTCCCGCATGCGCTCCTGCTGGAGCAGCGGGTGAATCTCGATCTGGTTCGCGAACACCGGCGCGTCGAGCATCTCACGGGCCTGTTCGACGTGGTCGGGCGTGAAGTTGCTCACCCCGACGTTGCGGATGGTTCCGTCGTCGGCCAGTTCGTCGAACGCCGCGAACGTGTCTTCGGGGTCGTACGCCCGGGCCGGCCAGTGGACGTACAGCAGATCGAGGTACTCGACGCCGAGTTTCTCCATGCTCTCGCGGGCCGTCGCGAGGACGTCCTCCCCGGCGAGGTTCGAGATCCATATCTTCGTCGCGAGGAAGATGTCCTCGCGGTCGACGTCCGCGGCGGCGATACCGTCGCCGACGGCGTCCTCGTTGCCGTAGATCTGTGCGGTGTCGATATGTCGATACCCCATCTCCAAGGCCGTCCGCACGCTCTCGGCACACTGGTCGGGGCTGTCGTTCTCCCACGTCCCGAGGCCGAGCATCGGCATCGAATCGGCCTTCGGAACACTCTCGGGTGTTAGCGGTGACTGAGACATCTCGGTGGTGGCTACGGGCCTGACCGTGTAGTCAGTTTCGACTAGTACTTCGGTTCGGCACCGACCACGTCGTAGAACCGGTCCATAAAGTCGTCGCGCTGGGACCGCCACTGCTGGAACTCCTCGGGCGTCTCGGGGTAGTCGTCGTAGATGGACTTGAGTTCGCCGGCCATCTGGTTGACCTTGTAGGCGTCGTACAGCGTCCCCCAGTGGCCGAGCGTCTTCACGGCCGTCTTGAGTTTCGTCCCCAGACCCATCGAGGCGGTACCGCTCTTGCCGAGGATGTCGATCAACTGCTGGGCGGGGAGTTTGGCGATGATGTCGGTCATCTCGTCGACGGAGTTGGCCGACCCGAAGATGTTGTAGAGGTCCATCGCGGCGAAGCGCTTGCCGAAGTCGGTCTGGACGCGTCGATTGTACTCCCAGAGCGCCCTCGCTCAGGTCCTCCTCGCTGATTGCCTCGGCGGCGACCTGTGCGGCCCAGTGGCCGGCCTTTGCCGCGCCGGGGATACCGCCGCCGGTCGTCGGATTGACGTGGGCGGCGGCGTCGCCGACGGCCATATACCCCGGCGCAGTCGCCGAGTCGTACGGCCGCCGGGTCGGCAGCGCCGCGCCGAGTTTGTTCTCGACGGTCGCGTTCTGGAACTCCGGCCGGTTCTCGACGTCTTCGCGGAGTTCCTCGACCAGATGCATCGGCTCCTTGTTCATCTGGAAGCCGAGGCCGACGTTTATCTCCGTGTCCGTCCGCGGGAAGTACCAGAGATAGCCCAGTTCGGCCGTGGGCTTGAAGACGAGGGCGTCGTCGTAGTCGACCGGTTCGTCGATGCTGAGCACCTCGCGGTAGGCAGAACAGAACTGCGAGTAGTTGACGTTGGTGTCGAAGGTGGCTGAACCGAGGTCGGCCTTGTCTTGGAGGATCGAAAGCGCGCCGGCGGCGTCGATGGTGACCGGCGCGCGGTAGGTCGTGACCGATCCGCGGCGGGTCGCTGTCACGCCCTCGACCTGCCCGTTGTTCTGGACGACGTTCTGGACGACCGTGTCGTAGTGGACCTCCGCGCCGGCGCGTTCGGCCTCCTCTAAGAGGACTTCGCCGTAGCGCTTGCGGTCGACCACCGCGCCCGTGTACTCGCCGAAGGGGTAGCTGATCTGCTCGCCGGTCCGGGGGTTCTCGAACATCGCCCGGGTGATGCCTTCGTTGGTGAACGACTCTTCGCGGAGGTACTCCAAGTCGATCACGTCGGGGAACATACTCTTGCCCTTGATGGCGTCGCCACAGGCGATTTCGCCCGCGCGCTCCTCGGGCTTTCGCTCGAGGATGACGACGTCGAGGCCGTCGTCGGCGGCGGTCGCGGCCGCGAACGCGCCCGCTGTCCCGCCGCGACGATGACGATATCGTACTGGTCGGCAGTCATTGCGGGACCGTAACCCGGCCCATCACAAAAACCTGCCTGAACGCGCCGGCACAGCGATACCGGAATTGGTGACACACCCGGCCCGACTCCAAACGACAACAGTGATAGGACGGTCGCTCCCACGGACAGATATGACCGCACCCGCCCGCAGGGTCGCCCAATGGCTCGCCGACCGGTCGGCGCTCCCCACCTCGGGACGGGCCGTCGCCGGCTACTACGCCGACACCGGGGTCTTCGACGTCGACGCCATCCGACTGAAACGGACTGTCGACGACCGCACCGAGACGATGATCGAGGAGGTGTTCGGTCTCGTCGAGGATGCCCTCGCCGATCACTTCGATGCCGACGCGGTGACGTTCGGCTACGACACCAAACTCGTCCTCCCGGCCCAGTTGACGCTGGGCCACGTCTACCGGACCGCCAGACAGCGCGCCCCTGCCGGGACCGATCCCGTGGAACTCGGTCTGTGGGCCGACGCCGCCGATGGAGACGGCGCGACCGGTCCCGCCCGCTACGGCGACCCACTCGACAGCGCCGACGCCGACACGCTCTCGCCGCAGGAACTGGTCGACCGCGCCGAGTACCTCACCCGACTCGTTATCGAGGCGCTGATCGACGGCGATATGCGCGACGCCGTCAACGACGCCGAGTACGAGGACTTCGAGGTGTCGCTCGACCTCGACGACGCGGAACGCGCCGAGGCCGCCCGGATCGCTCAGCAAACCCTCCAGTCGAACCTCGAAGCGACCTTCGAGCGCGTCCCCGACGCCGTCCGGGACCACTACGAGTGGGCCGTCGACGTCTCGGAGGCCCACCAAGACCGCGACGAGGACTTCCGAGCGATGTACGAACGCGCCCGCGACGGCGAGGAAGCGGCCCGCGAGTCCATCCGCGAGGAGTACCGCGACGCGCCCCTCGACGTCGACGCCGACCGCTTCGCCGACGGGACCGACCTGCCGTACTTCTCGACCCAGTACGCCCGCGTCGGCGTCATCTACGACGGGATGGTCGAGATGTACCGCGAGGCCGGCCTCCCGGTCGACCCGGCGTTCAAGGAGTCCATCGTCCTCTCGATCATCGGCGCCCAGATATGGCTCGACGACCTCGACGACTACGCCGCCGACCTCGCTGACGGCCAGTTGACGCCCGTCACCGCCGAGTACGTCCTCCAACCGGACGACCGGACCGCCTACGAACAGGTCGTCGACCTCTCGGAATCCTACCTCGATACGGCCACGGCGGCCGCGGCCCGCAGCGACGCACCTCTCGCGGGTATCGCCGCCGACTACATCTACTACTCCGGCGACCCCTCCGTGTTGCCCGGGAGCGAGTGAGTCGATCCGCCCGGCCCGTGGAGAAATGGATCCGTCCGCGCCGTGGAGAAAGATCCGCCCGGCCCGGTTTGGGCCGGGCCGATTCTACCACGCTTTTGTATCCCACACACGTCCACCAGTGTAATGACGAGTATCGAGGATATCGCACGGCGTCTGGACAGCGCCGCCGCGGCGGTGAAATTCGGCGGGCGAACACTCCTGCATCTGGACACCAACCCCGTCCCCGACGACTGGACGCACATCACGAAGATAGATCCCGAGGACGAGAAGCAACTGCCGCTGTGTTACCCGCTGTATCTCCAGCACACGAGCGCCGTCGAGGTCGGCGGCTCGAAGGACGTGACCGGCAACAACACCGAGGAGACGCTGGAACTCACCGCGGACAAGCCCGTGCCGGCCTTCCAGGAGCCCTCGGGCCCGAGCCACGTCACCGACCGGACGCGCGACCTCGCTGCGTTCCTCGCCATCCCGGAAGTCCTGAACGGCGACGCCGAAGCGCTGGTCGGCCAACTCGGCGCGGGCGTCGAGCACATCCGCGACGAGATAGCGCCGAAGATGATCGCCGAGAGACTCCCCATCGGCCTCGGCGAGACTGTCGAGGACCGCCTCGCCGACTTCGCCGCGACGTGGATGCTCGAAGAAGCGGTCTTCGAGGCCTACATCATCATGAACCCCGACAGCGCCGCTGCGCGGGAGGCCAACGTCACCGAGGACGATATGCTGGATCCACTGGCGGCCAAACAGCGCGCGCTAGCCGCCGAGCGACACTTGGAGAGCGAACTGGTCTATCTGGAGTACTCGGGAACCTTCGGCGGCGAGGAGGCCGAGGCGATACTCGAATCCGTCTCGGAGGGGCTGGCGTGGTCCCAACTGTGGTACGGCGGCGGCCTCGACGACCGCGAGAACGCCCGCCGAATGTTGGACGCCGGCGCGGACGCTATCGTCGTCGGCAACATCTTCCACGAGATTGCCGAGGAGGAACTGGCGGTCGCCGAAGACGCCGTCGCGGACCTCGATTTCGACGCCGACCGGAGCACCGTCGAGGAGTGGGTCGAGGAAAACGTCGACGTCGAGGGCTCCTGTGCGGCGAGCTATCTCTCGACGAACGTCGACGTACCGTCCCCGACCGACCGCGCCCGCCGGTACCTCGTCACCACGGTCCGGACGTGGCTGGCGGTACAGCGCCTCCTCGAGGAACTGGACGCCGACCCGCCGTCCGCTACCGGCGAGATCCGGCGGTCCCTCGGGGACGCGGCCATCCCGGGCCGGACGCCGGTCACCGACGCCGCCGACGAGGACCTGCTGACGGACGTGCTGGTCGGCATCCTCGCGCGCCGCTACGGAGTCGAGTACGACGGCCTCCCCGTTGAGCACGTCAGCTTCGAACTATCGGAGCTGTGAGGGGATCGCGACCAGTAGCAACGCGGCAGCCTCGCGGGCCTCCCAACTGAACGTGTGGTTGAGGATGACGTAGGTGACGATGCCGAGAAAGAGACTCAGCGACCACGCCGCGGCCGCTATCTTCCCGACCTTCGGGTGGAGCGTCTGGGGCAACTCCTCTATGTCGTGGCTCAGTCCGAGTACCATCGCGTGGATCACGACCGGCACCGAGACGATGGAGAGGACGATGTGGACTGCGAGCATGAGGAGGTAGGGAATCTTCACCACTGCGGGTGCGACCAGCGAGCGCTCGAAGCCGCCGTCTATCTTCCAGAGGTACAGAAAGAGGAAGACGAGGATGAGGGCGAACGCCGTCACCATCGCCGCGCGGTGCTTGCGGATCTCTCCGTTCCTCACGAAGTAGACGCCCGCGAGGATCGATGTCAGCGCCGCCGTGTTGACGACAGCGATCAGGTCCGCGAACAGCAGGACCTGCGAATCGGTGAGACCGGGGTAGACGTTGATCGTCCCGGAGAAGATCCCGATAACGAGGACGTACCCGATAGCCGACAGGACGGCAGTTATCGCCCGTGGGTGGGCCCGGACGCCCGAACGAATGTTCTCGGCGACAGCCATACTCGCCGCTCGGGACGGGACGAGTATCATCCTTGGCATTCGGGACGCGAACGACCGTCAGAGTGAAACGCCCCGGCGTGGTACAACGTGACATGAGCGCCGACACACAGCAGCGGACGATCCGGTGTCTGGTGGCCAAGGTCGGCCTCGACGGCCACGACCGCGGGGCCCACGTCATCAGTCGGGCGCTACGGGACGCCGGGTTCGAGGTGATCTACTCGGGACTCCACCGCTCGCCCGAGGAGATAGTCCAAGCCGCGGTCCAGGAGGACGTCGACGTCCTCGGTATCTCCATCCTCTCGGGGGCCCACAACACTCTCGTCCCGAAGGTCGTCGACGGACTCCGGGAGTACGGGGCGTTCAAGGATACCCTGTTGCTCGTCGGCGGCATCATCCCCGAAGAGGACGAGGCGGACCTGCGCGAGATGGGCGTCGCCGAGGTGTTCGGCCCCGGTACGTCGACCGACGAGATGGTGGGATTCATCCGCGAGAACGTCCCGGAGCGCTGAGATGACGGCGCTGGTCGACCGGTTGCTGGCCGGCGAGCACCGCGCGCTGGCCCGCGTCATCTCGAAGATAGAGGACCGTGCCGAGGGGTATCGGGACATCGTGGCGGCGCTGCACGAACACACCGGTGACGCTGACGTCATCGGTATCACCGGCAGCCCCGGCGCCGGCAAGTCGACGCTGGTCGATAAGATGGCCGCCGCCTACCGCGAGCGCGGCCTCTCGGTCGGCGTCATCGCCATCGACCCTTCCTCGCCGTACTCCGGCGGCGCGGTGCTGGGCGACCGCATCCGGATGGGGTCGACCGTCGGCGATATGGACGTCTTCGTGCGCTCTATGTCCGCCCGCGGGTCCCTTGGCGGCCTCTCGACGGCCACCACCGACGCGGTCCGGGCGCTCGATGCCTTCGGCAAGGACAAGGTCATCATCGAGACGGTCGGCGCGGGCCAAAACGAGGTTGACATCGTCCGGACCGCCGACACCGTCGCGGTACTCGTTCCGCCGGCAAGCGGCGACGACGTGCAGATGCTCAAGGCCGGGATACTGGAGATAGCCGACGTGTTCGCGGTCAACAAGGCCGATCTGGACGGCGCGGACCGGACCGTCCAGCAACTCCGGGAGATGCTGCGGGAAGCGACAGTCCCGACGGGTCACCACGGGGTCGACGTGCTGGACGGCGACAGCGAGAACGACCGCGAGGAGGCCGAGAACTGGGAGCCACCAATCGTCGAGACGGTGGCCAACCGCGGCGAGGGCGTCGCGGAGTTCCTCGACGCGTTGGCCGACCACGCGGCGTACCTCGACCGGTCGGGCGAGCGAGAGGCGGTCGAGCGACAGCGCTACGCCGAGGAGATACGGACGCTGTTGCGGACCGACCTGCAGGACGCTCTCGACGCCGAGATACAGCGCCGCGGCGGCATCGACGAACTCGCCCGACGCGTCGCCGCCCGCGAAACCGACCCGTACACGGTGGCCGACGAACTACTGGCTCCTATCGAGTCGTGTCTGGACGAGGAGTCAGCTACCCGGTGACCGACTGAATCTCGTCGATTACCGTCTCCGTCTCGGGGATGCCGGTGTGTCGCCACGCTTCCTGTCCCGCGGCGTCGAAGAGGACGGCTGTGGGGATGCTTGGGCGGCCGAGTTCACGGAACAGTTCGCTGTTGTTACCGTCGTGGGCGACGGTCCACTCGCCGCCGTGGTCGGCCCACCACTCGGCGATGTCCTCGCGGCCGAAGTCGCCGGTCAGCGGTTCGTTCGTCGAGGAGACGAAGACGACGTCCGATCCGACCTGCTGACGGGCGGCCGCGAGGTTGTCCAGCGCCGGCTTGCAGGGGCTACACCACGTCGCGAAGGCGTCGACCAGCGTCGGCGACCCCTCGACGGGGACCGTTATCTCGCCGGAGTCGCTCCCGCGGGCGTCGATGGTCGAGACGGTCACTCGGGTCACGCTTCCGTCGCTGTCGTCGCCGTCGCCACCGCCGTACATCCGCTCGACCATCCCACAGCCCGCGAGTCCGGCCGTTCCGGCCGCGCCGACGCCGGCGAGGAAGGCGCGGCGGCGCATCTCAGGCCCGCGCCTCCCGGAGGGCCTCGTAGTCGTCGTAGAGGTCCTGCCACGCGAACGACTCCCGGTAGGAGCGTTCGACGTAGCCGTCGCCGTTTGCCAGCAGGACGATGCCGCGGTGGTCGAACATGTACATGTCCATATCCTCCGGCTGAGTCCGCTGGAAGCGGACCCCGAAGGTGTCTTGAACGACCGATTTCGCGCGCTCGCGGTCGGCCGGCCGGAGGAAGTGCCAGTTGTCGTGGTCGACGTCGACGCGCATCCGGTCGGCGTAGTCGACGAGTGCGTCGGCGGTGTCTCGCTGTGGGTCGAAACTGATCGGCAGGAACGCGACCGAGTCCGGGTCGCCCTCGTCCGCGACGGTCGCTTGAACGCCTTGCAGACCGGATATCAACAGCGGGCAGGTCGTCTGGCAGTTGTGATAGAAGAACGTCACGAACGTCGGGCGGTCGAACTGCGTCGTCGCGACGGATTCCCCCGAGAGGGGGTCCGGGAGCGTCACCTCGGGGAGCGATTGCCCGTGGGCGGGCCAGGGGTACGACTCGGGTGGTCCGTCCAGATCAGGGGCGTCGAGGTAGGTGTCCGCCGAGGCGTAGGGGCTCGGCGTTTCTGTCTCGGTTGTCACGCCTTCGCCGCCGAGACACCCGGCGAGACCCACCGCACCGGCACCCATCGCCGCACGGAGATACGACCGTCTGTTCATACGCGTGGTTCGGCCCGAACGCTACTAAACGACTCGCTGTTGGGCGCGCGAGGACACAACCTCGACCCTACGTATAAATCAGTCACGCTCGTATGGGTCAGTATGAAACTCCGGAACGTACTCGCTGGTGCAGTCGGTGCCGTCGGTCTCACCGCGTTGAGCAACCGCGTGCTGGCCTCGAAGGCCGACGACCTCGACCCGGCGTTGCCCGTCGGCGATCAAGAGACCTACCGCTGGCGCGGGTTCGACATCGGCTACACGGAGGCCGGCGACCCAGACGACCCGGACTTGGTGGCGTTCCACGGCGTCAACGCCGCCGCCTCCAGCCACGAGTTCCGCCCCATCGTGGGACACCTCGCCGAGGACTACCACGTCCTCGTGCCGGACCTGCCGGGCTTTGGTCACTCCGACCGGCCGCCGCTCCTGTACTCCGCGTCGCTGTACGAGACGTTCGTCGCCGACTTCCTCGCGGACACGAGCGAGGACGCGACGGTCGTCGCCTCCGGCCTGACCGGGTCCTACGCCGCTGGCGCGGCCCGCGAGGCCGACGTCGACTCGCTGGTGTTGGCCTGCCCGACCGACCACTCGATGGGCGACCGGAGCGTCCTCCGGCGGTCGCTGCTGCGGTCGCCGCTGGTGGGCGAGGCGCTGTTCAACATCGTCGTCAGCAAGCGCTCGATGCGGTACTTCCACGCCGACCACGGCTACTACGATATGGACAACCTCACCGAGGAGACCCTCGACTACGAGTGGCAGTCGGGCCACCAACCCGGTGCGCGGTTCGCGCCCGCGTCGTTCGTCTCCGGCTTCTTAGACCCCGAGGAGGACCTCGCGGACGTCCTCGCGTCGCTTGCCGTCGAGACGACGCTCGTCTGGGGCCGGGACGCCAGCGTGACGCCGCTGTCGTTCGGCCGGGAGTTGGCCGACGCCGGCAACGCCCGACTGATCGTCTTCGACGAGGCGAAACTGCTCCCCTACGTCGAACACCCCGAGCAGTTCGTCGCTGTCGTCGGCGGTGAGTACGACGACGTCGAGGGAGACGGTTGGGGAACCCACGAGGACGTCGACGAGGCGGTCGACATAGAGATAGACGGCGAGGAGTAGCCTACAGCGAGTTCTTCAACTTCTCGAAAAAGCCCTGTTCGACCTCGATGTCCTCGCCGCTGGCCTCGGCGAAGGCTTCGAGGGCATCCCGCTGTTCGTCGGTCAGCGAGTCCGGCGTGTACACCTGGATGGTGACGTAGAGGTCCCCGGACCCCCGCCGGCGGAGTCGCGGCATCCCCTTGTCCTTCAGTCGGAACGTCTCGCCGCTCTGGGTACCACTCGGGACGTCGAGTTCGACCGGGCCGTCGAGCGTCGGCACCTCGATGGTGTCGCCGAAGACCACCTGCGGGAAGGTGACGGCCTCGTGGTACTGCAGGTCCGCACCGTCCCGGTCGAAGTCGGGGTGGTCTTCGATCGACACCTCGATCAGGAGGTCGCCGTTGGGGCCGCCGTTCTCCCCCGGCGCACCCTCCCGTTCCATCCGGAGGGTCTGGCCGTCGTCGATGCCCGCCGGAATCTCGACGCTGAGGGTCGCCTCGTTGCGGACGACGCCCTCGCCGCGGCAACTCGAACACGTCTCCTCGTAGAGGGTCCCCTCGCCCTCACACCGGGGACAGGTCGTCGTCTGCTGGACCCGGCCCATCGGCGTCTGCTGGACACGGGTCGTCTGCCCGCGCCCCTCACACTCCGGACAGGTCCGGCTGTCGGCCCCCGGTGGGTGGCCCTCGCCGTTACACTCCCCGCAGGTCTCGGGTCGGGTGATCGTCAGTTCCTTCTCGACGCCCTCGTAGGCCTCCTGTAAGTCTATCTCGATGCTCGTCTTGAGGTCTTGGCCCTGCCGGGCGCGGGACCCGCCGCGGCCCCGACCGCCGCCGCCGAAGAACTGGTCGAAGATGTCCTGCATATCGAAGCCGCCGCCGGCGGCCCCGCCGAACGGG